>NZ_LMCZ01000042.1:0-68411 GCF_001424965.1 Rhizobium sp. Root1204 | reverse complement strand
GTTAGTCTCCTTATTCTGGATGTCTTAAAGGACGCCGGCTTCGTTCTTGAGCTTGTCAACCAACTCGGCAACCGTCTTGACCTTGATGCCGGCCTTGCGGCCCGAGGGCTCCTCGGTCTTCAGAACTTTCAGACGCGGTGCGGTGTCAACGCCGAAATCGGCCGGGCTCTTCTTGTCGAGCGGTTTTTTCTTAGCCTTCATGATGTTTGGCAGCGAGGCATAACGCGGCTCGTTCAGGCGCAGGTCGGTGGTCACCACCGCTGGCAGCTTGATCTCGATGGTCTGCAGGCCGCCATCGACTTCGCGGGTGACCGCAGCCTTGCCGTCACCGAGTTCAATCTTCGAGGCAAAGGTGCCCTGGGCCCAGCCGAGCAGCGCCGACAGCATCTGGCCGGTCTGGTTGCTATCGTCATCGATCGCCTGCTTGCCGACAATGACCAGGCCGGGCTGTTCGGCTTCCGCCACGCCCTTGATGATCTTGGCAACGGCCAAAGGCTCGACCGCATCGTCGGTCTCGACCAGGATTGCCCGGTCGGCGCCCATGGCAAGAGCGGTGCGCAACGTTTCCTCGGCCTTGGCCGGTCCGACGGAGACGACGACCACTTCCTCGACCTTGCCGGCTTCCTTCAGCCGCAGCGCTTCCTCGACCGAGATTTCGTCGAATGGGTTCATCGACATCTTGACGTTGGCAAGCTCGACCCCCGTGCCATCCGGCTTCACCCGGATCTTCACGTTGTAATCGACGACACGCTTGACGGTGACCAGAACTTTCATGATGTCCTTCCTTACGAAACGTTTGCGAGAAAATGCGCTTTAACGCAGCGGCCTGATTGTCGGTTGGCGACATCGATACGCGTTTTTTCTCCAATTACAATCTTTGCCCATTGCTCCCCCGCAAGATTGCCATGGGAAAAATACTAACGTTTACGTGCGCGTCAATAATTAATTGGAAGAATACAATCATCTTCTGCAGGGCCTCGATGGCTTGCTGTTGTGCTTGCTCGACTAATGCGCTGTTTTCAATCAATAACCTCAGTCTTTTGGCGTCTGTCGGGTTAAGATCAGGTGGGCCTGCCCCAAGGCGTGGGCTTCTTGATCGTCTCGGCAACAGCGGGTGGCGCCCCCGTCGTTGCTGCTTCAACATGCCGCACGGCGCGCGGCGTGACGATCGTACGGTCGAACAGCGGTACGTCGCGGCGTCGCAAAATGACCACCAGGATCAACCCGGCAATGATGCCGCCGACATGCGCGCCCCACGAAACGTCTCCTTCCGGATCGATGAGCACCATGAAAAACTGTTGGCCGATCCAGAATGCCAGTGGAATAAAGGCGGGCAGGGGCAGGGGAATGCGGAACAGCACCAGCACCCAGACGCGCACTTTCGGATGCAGCAGGAAATAGGCGGCGACGACGCCGGAAATGGCGCCTGATGCGCCGATCAGTGGCGCCTGCGATTCCGTGTTGATCAGACCGTGCGTGAGGGCACCGGCGGCTGCGCAGAGAAGATAGAAGATGAGGAAACGGAAATGCCCCAGCGCATCCTCGACATTGTCACCGAAGACCCAGAGGAACAGCATGTTGCCGGCCAGATGCCAGAAGTCGCCATGCAGGAAGGAGTAGGTGAGGTAGGTGACGTCATCGGGAACCAGCACGAGGTTGGGCGCCAGATGCGCATAATCGAAGGCGATGGCGGGAATGTAACCAAGGCCCATCGTTGCGGCATTGGTGAATTCTTCCGGTACCAGCAGCGGCCCGGTCAGCAACCAGACGAGCGTATTGATGGCGATCAGGCTGATCGTGACATACTGGACCTTGATATGCTTGAGGGAATTCGCGTCGTGCAGCGGTATGAACATAGGCGCGTCAGTCTCTCGAAACGGTGATGAGCGTCAAGCTTATCTGTTTTTTCCGGGAACCCAAAGCACATCCGATTTACCCTTGCCGTTGGTCCAGCGGGCGGCGACGAAGAAGAAATCCGAGAGCCTGTTGACATAGGCAAGCGCTTCGCTGCTGACGATCTCGCCGTCCATCCGGGCAAGGTCAACCATCAGCCGCTCTGCCCGCCGCGCCACGGTGCGGGCGATGTGCAAGGTGGCTGCGGCACCGCTGCCGCCGGGCAGGACGAACGAGCGCAACGGATCGAGATCGGCGTTCAGTTCGTCGATTTCGGTCTCCAGCCGGGTCACTTGCGCTGCGATAATCCGCAGCGGCTCATAGGCCAGCGTCTCGCCGGTGTCAGGCGTCGACAGGTCGGCGCCGAGGTCGAACAGGTCGTTCTGGATGCGCATCAGCATCGCGTCGAGCGTGGCAAGTTCCTGGGTATGCTGGCGTGCCAGCCCGATGAAGGAATTGGTCTCGTCGATCGTGCCATAGGCCTCGACGCGCAGGTCGCTCTTCAGGCGGCGAGGGCCGGTGGCCAGCCCCGTCGTGCCATCGTCGCCGGTCTTTGTGTAGATCTTGTTGAGTTTGACCATGCTCAGCGGCCGCCGCCGGTGAGCCACAGGGTCAGCATGATCAGGACGATCGCCACCGCCTGCAGGAACACGCGGGCCTGCATCAGCTTGTTGGACGTATTGCCGTCGCCACCCTTGGCCATATGGACAAGGCCGCGGACGAGAACGATGGCGACAAGGCCCATGACGAGCAGTGTCAAACCTGTGAGAAAACTATGCATGTGACTTACCCTTGCCTTTCAGCTCAGCCGAGGCGGCCGATAAAACGATAGAACAGCCCGGCCGGCAGCAGTTTCTTCAAAAGCGCACCCTGTTTGGCCGGCTGCGTCACGATGTAATGCGGCTTCGGCCTCTTCGCGGTCAATGCGCGTTTCAGCACAGTATACACCGCATCGGGCCCGAGCTTGCCTCTGGCCGGGGTACTCTCGCCCTTCAGCCTCCGCAGCTGCTTTTCGTATTCCACCGCATGAACCGATCCCTTGAGATCGATGAAGCGCTCGATATTGATCAGCGCATTGGCGGTAAAGCGCGAGGTGATCGGTCCCGGCTCGATCAGGCTCACTTCGATACCGCTGCCTTCAAGCTCCATGCGCATGGTGAGTGTCAGGCCTTCCAGGGCGAATTTCGAAGCATTATACGCGCCGCGCCACTTATAGGGAACTATTCCCAGAATGGATGAGCACTGGACGATGCGTCCGTGGCCCTGTGCCCGCATTGCCGGGATGACCCGCCGCGTCAGGTCGTGCCAACCAATGACATTCGTTTCCATCTGCAGCCGCAGCGCCTCCACCGGCAAGTCCTCGACGGCACCCGCCTGGCCATAGGCGCCGTTGTTGAACAGGGCATCCAGTCTGCCGCCGGTGCGGGCAAACACGTCATCGACAAGTTTGGATATGGTGTCCGGTTTGGTATAATCCATCAGGAAGGCTTCGATGCCGTCGTTTTCGAGTGCAGCCAGATCCTCCGCCTTCCGGACCGTGGCAAAGACCCGCCAGCCGTCCTTCAGGAGCGCGCGGGCGCACCAGGCACCGATGCCGGACGAGCAGCCGGTGACGATTATCGAGGGACGGTCGGTCATAATGGATCGTTTCCTGTAGAAATTGCTGCCCGGTTTCCCATATTCATGAACGGGTTACAATCGCAGTCGCATGATCAGACAGTTGGAGAGAGAATGCCGGCCTTCATTCGCATAGCCTGGAAGGTCGTCTTCGATGCCGTCTGGCATTTCAGTGAAGACGATGGCTGGGCCATGGCGAGCCATGTGGCGCTTTCCACCCTGCTGGCGATCTTTCCGTTTCTGATCTTCGGAACCGCGCTCGGCAGCTTTCTGGGGGCTGACCAATTCGCGACGACAGCCGTCCATTTCATTTTCGATACTTGGCCTGAATCGATCGCCAAGCCGATTTCCGATGAGGTCGTGCGGGTGCTGACCATCCCGCGTGGTGGTCTTTTGACAGTGTCGGTGCTGGCTGCCGCCTATTTCGCGTCCAATGGTGTCGAGGCCTTGCGGGTCTCGCTCAACCGTGCCTATCGGGTGGCGGAAAGCCGTCGCTGGTACAAGACACGCGTTGCAAGCCTTGCCTTCGTTCTGGCTGGCGTCCTTGTTCTTGCGATCGTCAGCCTGCTGCTCGTCGCCGTCCCGCTCGCCATCCGCTATGCCGGAACTTATCTCCCCTGGTTCAATGGCCTCCTGACCATGATCGACAGCTGGAGCCTTGTCGGCGTTTTTGTCATGCTGACCACCGGTCTCATCGTCAGCCATCTCTGGCTGCCGGATGGGCGCCGCAAGATCATGGACGTCCTGCCGGGTATCATCCTGACGCTGATCGCCTGGTCGATCGGCGCCTATGTCTTTGCGTCCTACATCACCACCTTCGCCACCTACGTCTCCACCTATGCCGGCCTCGCCTCGATCATGATCGCGCTGGTCTTTCTCTATATCGTCGGGGTCATCTTCATCCTCGGCGCGGAGATCAACGCGGCGATCATGAAATACAAGGTCAAGCGCATGGTGATCCGCCACATCATGGGGCGCAGGCAGGAGGAGGTGAAGGCGGATACAGCACCGGAGGAGGCTGAGTCCCCCCGGCAAAACGTCCTATAGGATCATTGCCCGGATATCATCAGGCGTCTTGCCAGCGTCGCGGAATGCGGCGATGCCGGTGTCCCGGTTGCTCTTCGACAATTTGCGGCCGTCCGGCCCTGGGATCAGCCGGTGATGATGATAGATGGGTTCCGGCAGGTTCAGCAATCTTTGCAGCAACCGGTGTACGGCCGTTGCGTGGAAAAGGTCCCTTCCGCGGACGACATGGGTTACCCCCTGCAAGGCATCATCAACGGTCACCGCCAGATGATAGCTCGACGGTGCATCCGAGCGCGACAGCACGACATCGCCCCAGGCGGCCGGGTCGGCCGGGATCATGCCGGTTTCTCCATTAGGCCCCGCGCCAGTCTCCTGCCAAGTCAAAGGCGCTTTCAGCTCAGCCATTGCCCTTCCCATGTCCAGCCGCCACGCATGTGGCTTGCCACTGGCAAGCAAACGTTGCCGGGCATCGACCGATAGTTTGCGCTCTTCGCCGGGGTAAAGCGGCGCGCCGTCCGGGTCGCGTGGCCAGCTCTTGCCATCCGCCTCGAATTCCGCAACCGCAGCCTTGATCGCGCCGCGTGTCAAAAAGGCCGGATAGACGAGACTCCTATCTATCAACTGGCCGAGCGCCTCCCGGTAAAGATCGAGATGCTCCGATTGCCTCCGCGCCGGTTTTTCCCAATCGAGCCCCAGCCATTCCAGGTCCTCGACGATCCCGGCTTTGAATTCCGGCGTGCACCGGGCAATATCGATATCCTCGATCCGCAGCAGGAAACGTCCGCCTTCTGCCTTTGCCATGTCATGATTGAGGATTGCCGATAGCGCATGGCCAAGATGAAGCTGGCCGTTCGGGCTTGGCGCGAACCGGAACACCGGTTGTTTTGACACAGTTTTGTTCATAGTTTCTTCTTGGCATGGAAGCGGGCTTCCAGCCATTGATTTTGCCCTTATATAGACCGGACGCCGGTGGCGCAGCGGAGGGGTGGAGATGCGGATCATCCGCACGCACGAGGATATCAATGCGGGCCTGAGCGGGCTGGTCATGCTCGACGCGCGGCTGGAGCATGTCGTGTCGAAGGCCGGCCCGGTGCCGCTGCGCCGCGCCGATCCCGGATATCGTGGCATCGCCAATATCATTGTCTCGCAGATGGTCTCCAAAGCCAGCGCCGCCGCCATCTGGAACCGGATGGAAACGGCGCTCGGCAGCATCGATGCAGCCAGTGTCACGGCGATGTCCGATGAGGACTGCCGACTGGTCGGCCTGTCGCGCGCCAAGGCCGACACGCTTCGGCTTGTCGCCCGCGCGGTTCTTGCCGGCGAACTCGATCTGGAGGCGATCTGTTCGATCGAAGGCAGTGCGGCAATCCGCGAAATGACGGCGATCAAGGGCGTCGGCCGCTGGACGGCGGAGGTCTATCTGCTGTTCTGCGCCGGCCACCCCGATGTGTTTCCGGTTGGAGACGTGGCGCTTCAAAATGCCGTCGGTCACGCATTGATGCTGGAGATGCGTCCGTCGGTTCGCGAGCTTGATTCGCTGACCGAACTCTGGGCACCCTGGCGCAGTGTCGCCGCGCGTCTGTTCTGGGCTTATTATGCCACGGAAATGCGCCGGGACGGCACGCCGGTGGCCCTTTAAGTCAAAAAGCGAATCTTTTGTTCCGTTTTTGCTTTTGGCTTCACAATCCTGACGCAACGGGCCTAATATAGAAGGTGCAGGTGCCGAATCGAGCAGGAGTATACTGGCTTGACGATTGCAGTCTCACCACACGGCCTCCCAGCGCTCGTGCTGAACGCTGACTATAGGCCGCTGAGTTACTATCCCTTGTCGCTGTGGTCCTGGCAGGACGCGATCAAGGCCGTTTTCCTAGACCGTGTGCATATCCTGGCCGAATACGATCATCAGGTCTCTTCCCCCAGCTTTTCCATGCGCCTGCCGAGTGTCGTCTGCCTGAAAAGCTACGTGCAGCCATCCCGTCATCCGGCCTTCACCCGGTTCAACGTGTTCCTGCGTGACCGGTTCGAATGCCAGTATTGCGGCTCGCCCGACGACCTGACCTTCGACCACGTGATCCCGCGCTGCTGCGGCGGCCAGACCACATGGGAAAATGTCGTTGCCGCCTGCTCGCCCTGCAATCTGCGCAAGGGCGGCAAACTGCCGCGCCAGGCCGGCATGTTCCCGCATCAGAAGCCGTTCCATCCGACGGTGCAGGACCTGCACAACAACGGCCGGCTGTTCCCGCCAAACCATCTGCATGACAGCTGGATGGACTATCTCTACTGGGATGTCGAACTGCAGCCGTAGCTATTCCATTGCTTGAGAGCAGGCCAGGGCAGGTGCCCCAACATCTTTCGTCATTCCTGCGCCTGTCACAGGAATCCAGCCGTGCGATATCTTTCGCGTGAAAAGGTCGCTTGCTCCAGGGTCTGAGCAACCGAATCCCCGCCATTAAAGCGAGGAGCACCGGTGGCAGGATTTAGGCCTTTGCAGCGCCACGCAGCGCGATTGCTGCCAGGATGAGGCTGGCAATGACGTTCCATCCGGCAAAGGAAAGACCGAGTACGCGCAGGGACGCATCCGTGCAGGATGGGCCGTGCTTGCTGTCGAGATCGCCGAGCAGGTCGCCGACATTGCCGGAAACGCCGGATGCCGACGTCGCGCAGGTCGCCGGGCCCTCCCAGAAATGCCATTCGACGCCGGCGTGATAGATGCCGGTTCCGGCCCCCACCAGCATCAGGATAGCAATGACCACAAGCAGTGCGCGCGTCGTCCAAACGGGTAATTTGAGAACAGAAGTGGCAATCGCGACGATGCCGATTGGAATGCCCCAATAATAGGGCGTGCGCTGAATCAGGCAGAGCGCGCAGGGGATATAGCCACCGATATGCTCGAAGGCGAGCGCGCCGCCGACAGTGCCCGTCATGCCGAGTGTGGCGAGGACGGACGGCAGAAGGCCACGGGGGGGCTGGGTCAGGCTTGCGCTCACGGCGGGCTCCATCGGGATGTCAGGCAAGGAAACGGTAGGCGGCGAAGATGGCGATCAGCAAGCCGGCGGCGGCGGCTGCCAAAAGTCCCAGGCGCTTTTCGATGAAGTCGCGGATCTCTTCGCCATAGCGCTGCAACAGCCAGGCCAGAAGGAAGAAACGCGCGCCACGGGCAACGATCGCCGAGACGATGAAAAGCCCGAGATTGATGTTGGCAGCACCGGACAGAATGGTCACGACCTTGATCGGTGGCAGATGCGCCAGGCCGGAGGTGACAAGCAGAAGCACGAGCGTTTCGTAGCCAACTGATGCCTTCATCGTCTCGAAGGCTTCGAGCTTGCCGTAGAAATGCAGGATCGGCTTGGCCAGCGCCTCGAAGGCGTAGTGGCCGATATACCAGCCGGCAATGCCGCCGAGCACGGAGGCAATGGTCGCCACCAGCGCGTAGCGATAGGCCCGTTCCGGCCGGGCAAGTGCCATCGGCAGGTAGAGCACGTCAGCAGGAACCAGAAAGACGGAGCTTTCAACGAATGCGATGACGGCGAGCCACGCTTCGGCGGATTTCCGGGCGGCGAGCGACATTGTCCAGTCGTAAAGGCGTCGAAGCATCAAGGATTTCCAGTTTCGCTTCCCGCCTTTTAGGCAGGATTGGCCATGCTGTAAATGATTTGCTGCGGATGCGAATTGCACAGTTTTGTGATTCCCGCCCGCTGATCTTGAAAATCCCGGTTGACCGTTCCGAAAAGGTTCGTGTAAACGCTTTTTGCTACCCCGAAAGGTATCCGTGCCCCGTTGGCGGAATTGGTAGACGCGCCTGACTCAAAATCAGGTTCCGAGAGGAGTGCTGGTTCGATTCCGGCACGGGGCACCATTAATCACTGGAATTATCCAGTTAAATCAACAGTTTCAATGCTTTAGGCCTCTCCTTTGGTACATTCGATGGTACAGGGAGAGTACATTCGTGGGTCTTGTTTTGTTTTATGCGCAAGAGGTTAAGTCGGGGTGGCGCTATCGCCGCGTGGTTCCAAAACTGCTTAAGCCGATCGTAGATAAGAAGGAATTTATCAAGGCACTGGGTAAGACCCGAGCCGAGGCTTTAAGCGCCTACCCACAGGTTCACGCAGAGTTCGAAGGTGTCATCCATAAAGCTGAGCGATTTCTCGCAGAGCAGACCGACCCGAAGAATTTACCGATACTGACGAAGCTCGATCTTTATCTTGAGGGTATCGCCAAGGTTCGGCGCATGGGTTTCGATCCCCACGATGCGACCGTCGATCTAGACGACCCCGAGAGCGTCATGGAGGACCATGCCCGAACTTCCGTGGCAGACGTGATCTTGGGCGACTACATGAGAGACCCGACTTCCGGTGACCCTGTAGGCGTTACAAGGCTGGATGAGTTTGTTGTGCGAGCGCTCAACGGTGGCGCACCTCCGGCCCCTGAGCCGACACTGGAAGATGCCAAGAAGCTCTACATTGCCGAGAGGGTTACGGGAACCGAGACTGAGATCAAGAAGAAGGTCCAGCGCCTTGACCGCATCACGGGGTATATCGAAGCTGCCTTGGGTCGCCCTCCGACGATCCCACAATTCAGTCGCTCCGACGCAAAGCTGGTGCGCGATGATATGCTTTCCGGTAGCCTCAAACCGTCGTCAGTGAAGCGTGACCTCAACGTCGTGAAGGCGATGTTCAATCACATCATCACCGAAATGCAGCTAGCGGGATGTATGAACCCGTTCGCCAAGCTGCCCATTGCTGGTCTCAATGAAGACCCCGAGGACGAACTTCGCGATCCGCTACCCGACGACATTCTCCAATCCATCCGGCGCCTGATCCTCAACAGCGCTAATGATGACCTTCAGGCTGTCTGGCGTCTTTTGGAGGGGACTGGTTGTCGCTTGGCCGAGGTCGTTGGCCTCAGAACCGAGGACATGGTTCTTGACGACGAATGTCCGCACCTCGTCGTGACGTGGCACGAGGAACGCAGGATCAAGAACAATGCTTCCAAACGGGAGGTTCCGTTGGTGGGCGATGCCTTGGACGCGGCGAAGGAGGCCCTCGCAGGGGCTGCTGGACGAAAGATGCTGTTCGCCCGGTACGGAAAAGAAAGCGGCCCAACGAACGCTTCGGCTTCCCTCATGAAGTATGTGCGCAAGGTAACCGAGGACACGGCCCATGCAGTCCACTCACTGCGTCACAACATGAAAGATCGGCTAATCTTGGCAGAGGTGGCCGAGATGGAGCAGAACCTTATTCTTGGTCATTCCCTCGGTGGTGTCGGAAGCCGGACTTATGGCGGCGAGAAGGCCAAACTCAGAGCGATCACCAAGGCGATGAAAAGGGCGTTCGGTGTGGAGGAGCCCGTTGCGGTCACTGGTGCCTGAGGACCGAGATGCAGCGAGGAGTAGTCAGGAAGGGCATCTTAGCCGACGCGGTTCGCCACAAGCGACGGCACGAACTTTGGGGGGGCGGACTCATAACGGCGGAGCATCCCACCCCCGGTCGCGTTGGCTCAGAAAGCTTGTCGGTGAGGCTGGTGGCGTTCCGGCAATTCTCCGTTGCTCCTCCTGCGTGACCACAGCTTCGAGCTGTCTTATCACGCCCTCGACATGGGGGCACATAGACGAGATGGTCGCCCTCCATTGATGTGAGGCCCTGAGCGCCTTCTCCCAATCGTGCCAGCGACCAGCGTTCTCTATCGCCGCTTTGTTCGTCTCCGCCATCGTGTAAATCTGCTGGCACTGCGATTGGAGGGTGGCGAGGGCTTCGGCGCAACTTTTGTATGCCTCTGGCTGGCCCGGGTACAATGCTTCTAGCCTTCGGATCAGCGGGGGTGTTGCTAGAGCAAGCGCACTCAGGGACCGAAGGCACTCCCCCGCCACCTCAGCATTGAGCCGATAAGCTTCCGTCTTTCGACCGCCAGATTCAGCCGAATGGTCTCTGCCCCATCCTAACGCTGCCAAAATTACTGAAAGGAAATCCATGGCGCCTCCAAGGCAACTGTCGATTGAGAATGAAGGCGAGAGTCGTTCTGGTCAAGCTGTCGTGTGCCGGTTCACATCGGGATGGTGATTATCGCCAGCAGAAGACATCGACAGCCCCGGAATGTTTGTTAGAAATTTCTCCGCGACCCAATCAGATAAACAGCACAGGCTGGTTTCCCCCATGCCCCCCCGTTCGATCTCTACTGCAGAGGGCAGTAATTGTTCTGCCACATCACAGGTCGTCAGGTCTCCCTTGGATAGCGACCGCAGCGGCGCTTTGGCTGATCAGCGGAATGATGCCCGTTCCGTAGCGTGTGGCTGCTGCACGGCCGATTGCTGATGTCGCTGCTATGGACGCCGCTAGGTTGATCGAAGACGTTACTGATTTCATTGTAATTTACATTCACAACGAACGTTGACATTAGATAATGTCGCTGACATGCTCCTTCCAACGCAGGAGAAAAGACCATGCAGCAGTACGTCATCTACACCCGAGTTAGCACCGAGGACCAAGGCCGCAGCGGTCTCGGGTTGGAAGCTCAGGAGCGAGACATCGCCATCTTCCTCGACAAGTTCTCCCACATTCCCTTCGAAGTCCTCGGGGAGTTCCAAGACATCCAGTCGGGTGCTGATGCCGACCGGCCCGAGTTGACCAAGGCGCTGGAACTGGTGCGCAAGACCGGAGCCGAACTGTTGATTGCCAAGCTGGACCGGCTGAGCCGCAAGATGTCGTTCATCGCAACGCTCATGGATGACAAGAAGGTCAAGCTCCGGGTCGCGCAGATGCCACAGGCCGACAAGTTCCAGCTTCACATCTACGCGGCATTGGCAGAGCAGGAGCGGACATTCATCTCGGAGCGGACCAAGGCGGCACTCGCAGCGGCCAAGGTTCGCCATCAGGATGCACGGTCGAAAGACCCCGGTTATACCAAGCGTATTGGTGGTCTTCGCGACAAGACGATGAAGCGCAACGAGGCGATCCAAGTGAAAGCAGATACCGAAGCCGCCAAGGTCATGAAGATCATCGGCCCGTTAAGGGCGGCAGGGCAGACCCTGAGCTCGATTGCCGAGACACTGCACAGCATGAGCATCCCAACATCCCGAGGCGGCAAGTGGACGCCTACGCAGGTATCGAGGGTGCTGGGGCGGGGAACTGCGGTCGTATAGCAGAGCCCCGCTGCCTGATACGGTAGCGCCGATCCACAGCGTTCATAGCAATTCGGGGGCCGACATAGCCGAAACCGCCTAAGGCCCTCAGCGGCCTTCCACGGCGTCATGAAGCAGGGCCGAGCAGGGGGCAACAGTAGCGATTTCGATTTCTCGATTTCGCCTCTCGTCACCCTCACAAGGAAACGCCCTCGATGAACGCCCGTTCTTCCACCGCTGCTGCCACTGGTTTACCGCAGCGCCCCACAGTTCGGCCCACCCGCTGCTTCGCGGTCACCTACTTCGATGGCAATACGGCTCTTGGCTGTAGCCGTCAGTCGGTCTTTCGTTCGAAGCGACTGAACCGAGCCAAACGCATTGCCCGTTCCACCATGCCAGACCATGCCGACAGGATGTAGCTTGTCGAGATCAGCTTCTCCGCCTTCAATCGGTTGCGGGAGGCGTATCGATCATGTCTTGGATGACCTGACGGACACCGGCTGATGGCGTGGCTGGTGAATTGGGACAACAGTAGGTAGGCCGAGGTTCCCTTACTATAGTTATAACTATGGTAGACTGAAGTCTGGCTAGGGTTCCCTGATCAGGAGGAGGGTGTCTACACCTCCACCTCTTCACCATAGTAGCCCCTGCAGGTAACCACGGTCTGTACCTGCGCCTGAGCCTCGGACTGAGACTGTGGTCCTCTCTCGCAGGTGATCACCGTGGAGCCCACGCAAGAGCCTTCCATGATCCAGACCAAGGCTCCGAACCGGGAAGAGGAGGATCAGCGATCCCCTTTCTTACACAGACAGCCCAAGGCAGACCACAGCGGAACCATGGTCATCACCCCGGACGATTTGTGGCGTGTGGTCTCCAACACACGAGGTCATTGCCAGAGCGTTCTTGGGTCATGGCTGCGTCTTCACCTCGGTTCGACCATAGGAAAGCTTTCAGGCTGGCCGGATGCTGCAGTCTATTTCAATTCCGTTGTACGTTCTACCAATTCGAATGTTCGCGTCCCGTAGAGGACGGTTTGGACTGGGTCATTGAAGCCTGCTTCTCAGAAGCGCGGTCCATTTTGCCGCCGATCGCGCTGCCGACTATGATCCCCGACGTTCCAAAACCAATTGCGGAAATCAGCTCCGCCAATCCTGCAGTCCAGCCCCACCCGTAGGTCATCAATGACGCAGTGAGGTACCCAACCGGAAAAAGTATGCATCCGAATACGACAGCCAACCGGAGTTCGTGTTGGTGCTCCGCCTTGGTCTTTTCAAAGGCTTGCATCGCCTGAAACTCCCTCTATGTGGTAGACCCTAAGGACCGGATGACCCGATCGTTTCGCGGTCGTGATTTTCAGTCGCAAGAACGGCGAGCTCTTTAGTCGAGGCGTAGCCTTGGCGAACGTCATTCTGGCTTGTCTCGGATCCTATGGCGTTCGACCACACCCAGGTTTCGGCGAACCTTGAGCGCCCGTCGCGCGACACCCGGCCAATCATTCTAGGGCCGTCGTAGCCTACAAAATCGTCATTAGGTGATAGGTACATAGGCACCCAGTAATAAACCGGAGCTTCATCAAAAGTATGCATTCTCTCCCCTCATCAATTCAATCGCAAAGGTTGCGAACCAGTACCACCAATTCTGCTTCTTCTGTCATTCCAGATTGAAAGGCGTTCATGATCACGGCGGCAAGGTCCTTTCCCATGCTGTGGTCAGGACCGACCTCACGCCGGGCGCATTCTTCCACGAGGACGCGTCTCATCATCGACAGAGACTGGTCGCCGATATATTCATGAGGGAGATTTTCTTGGGCGGCACGCATTGGCTTGCCCTCCAGTTTTGGGCGAAAGCACAATGATCTTCCAAGCGCAGGTGCCCGAAAAGGCCAGCGACAATTAAGCTTACGCTTATGGTTCGAAAAAGGATACAAACAAAGACATGCTTTTGTATTTTAATTTGGATGGGCCTTCATGCGCTAATTCTGTACTGATCCGCCCCTCCGAATAGTCACTGGCCAAGTGCTCTGGATAGCCGGGGATGACAAACGCGCGACTTTGGTGAAGCTGGCGATCCTGTCGCTGGCTTCCCGCCAAGAACACCCTCGCAGTCCCGAGCTTATACGGTCCACCTCATCTGTGTGTTTTGCTCGCTTGTCGGCCTATCGGTGTCTTTTGTCATCCGGGTCGTCGGCAGGGATTAACGGGCCATCCGCTTAAGTTGCATGTTGTGCAATGAATAGATTGTTGCGGCGTTCTCGAAGTCTTGGAGAATTTCATATGAGGAGAGATCGCCCCACTCCGTCTCTCCGCCTCCTTGATCGAAGCCAACGGTTGCCAACGTTTGACCCTTGGGCACTCGCCGAAATGAGAAGAAGTCGCCCGGCAATTCCAAGAAGCGACCAAAAAAGCTTACGCAGTCATCGTTGGCCAGCTTCAGCACAGAAATAAAATTCATTTCCTGTTGGATGTCATGTGTGTGCTGACGCGGGTCTTCCTTGGAGTAAAAGATTGTCAGTTCGACACCATATCCTTCCGGTGGGCATGGTAGCAAAAGTGGAGGCTTGCTTGCTTTTGCTGTGCTGGGGTTTGGCCAGCGCCCACAGGCTGCAAATATAATTCGCGCAGCAAGAGCCCCGCCCGTGTCAGGTGTGATGCACCTCTTCCAACGAAGCACCGTCCTACTATCGGGACCACCCTCCAATACAGACAGGCGTTCCTCATAAAGCTGTTGAGATGTTGCCATCTGGCACACGCCGCTTTGATGTAGACTTAGCTTCATCACGCTGTTGAAGCCGCTGCTGGACAGATAAACGTCCGATCGGTTGACCGTCACGGTCCATATCTCCGAGAGCGGTTCATCATCGCCGATGGCAAACCGCAAAGAGTTGTCTGCCAAATTATGCTCCTTCCGAATGTTGTTCTGGAGTAGTGGCTCAATCTCTTTCCGTCTTCAAGTTCAGCCCTCGGGACTACCACCGTGCAATCCCGGCGACGGGCGACGGCTGGCGGTTCTTCTTCCGCGCTTCGGTCAACACGCTGACCAAGGGTCCGCTCAACGAAATCCGGCAGCAGGTACAGGCGTATCTCCCCAGTCAGGACCTGGGGTGGTGACCGGTGGCTGAACGCAGTGGCTGAGAACCGCGCCGGGGTCCACATCCTCGCGAACCGGGCTGGCCTGTCCTACCGCGACACCAAGCAGCTTCTCCTAGAAATCATGCTGAACACACAACGGGCTGAAAGCGCGGCCCGAACCCTCGCCATGGCTATTGGCGGGGAGCGTCACGAGAAACCAAAGGAACACCAATGACGAACACTTCTCTTTTCAATTTCAACGGCAGCGACATCCGCACGGTAAAGATCGACGGTCAGCCATGGTTCGTGGCTCAGGACGTCCGCGAAGCCCTCGGCATTCCCCAATCAGGACCGATGTTCAATCATCTCGATGCGTCAGAGAAGCGGCTTGCGTTGAAAAGTGATCCAATCACTCAAGCCCTCTTTCGCGACCTTAAACCCAGCACCTACCGCTTGATGCTGCTATCCGAGAGCGGCCTCTACAAGTTCGTCATGCGCTCCGACAAGCCTCAGGTCCGCAAGGACGGCGGCTACATCCATGGCGAGGAGCATGTGGTCTCCGGGGCGATGACTGAGGATGAACTGGTGTTCAAGGCCATGGAGGTCATGAAGCGCAAGGTCGACCGGCTCTCGGCTGAGAATGCCAAGCAAGAGGCGATCATCCAAATTTTTTTTGACGACCACAATTGTTTGCGTTGGTGCAACCATCTCCCTGCCAAAGGAGCTTCCGACGCCCTCGACAGCCTCAATTCATGGGGTTCCTGTGTTTCTGTCGAGTGGATTGATTAGTTCCACTCGTGCAACTGTTCCGTTATGGCAATGATTTCATTGATTTATTTGCGATTTTGCGGATTGACCGTGCATCTATCGCTTCCTAAAGCGGCACCGGGGATGAGCCCCAAGTGATTTGCGAAAGGGAGACTACGCAGTGCACATCAAAATCCGCAGCTTCGAACTCGAAATCAGCCGCAGCAGCCTGTTCTTCGGTATTAACCTCGGGAAGCGCTGGCGCTACCAGACCTTCCGTGATTGGTCAGGTCAAGGGATTCCCGTAGCGGACTGGATAGACCGGAAGACGGGGCGAACCACAAGCAAATATGCCGGGGAAGCGTGGGAGGTCGTGAAGGGCTAGGACCACATCTCAACGGAAAGCTAGCGAAGCTCAAGAAAGTGGTACACTTTACCGGCTGATCTGGTACATCTGCTCCGTCTAGGGCCGGAGAGGCCTGAAGCTCAAGTTGTTGATTTTAAGATGTTAATTGGTTAACCTCGTTTCTTGAAAACACTGCCGCGTTCCGGCACGGGGCACCACTTTGATTTCAAGTCCTTCCCACAAGATTGCGAATCGTCTGGCTGAACACGGCGATCGCATCACGCAACTTGCTTAACCGAAATACAACCTTCCGGCGTGCGGGGCGTGGATATTGCTGCCGGTTTGCTTCAAATCAGGACAGATCGAAAAGTCGGTTAACCGCCCCGCTGCATCACGATTGCAAAATTCTCTGACGATGCCCAGTCTGGAACAAATCAATCCCCCATCGGCACACTTTGCCTTGCAATCACGGAGTCGAGCATGTCCCAGTCTGCTACGTCCTGCGCCATTTTCGATGATGTCGATGCACTGTCCGGTGCCCTGTTTTCGTGGTGCGCGGAGCGCGGTGTCCGCCTGCGCAGCCAGGAGGGTGTCAGTGCTGCTGGTGCCGTCATCGATCTGTTCTTCGCGGGATACACAACGCAGGACGAACTGCTCGGTGCCTTGAATGAACGTCATAGCCGCGAAGTCGTCTTCGCGTCCTGACGCGGCCGGCTCCAACGGGGCCGTTTCCCGCCCGATATGCGAGCCCGGGGCAAAGCCGCACGCGGAACATGCTGGTTAAGGCAGTCGTCTTAAGACTTGTTGCGCAGGTTTCATTACCGCCATCTTATCGCCGCACGCCGCTGAGCAGCCTTCCAACACTATCGGGGACGGCGGACTTCGGTGTAATGACTGCTCGGCGCATAGGAGTTGCAATGGCAGTTTTCATTCGAGCGGCACATGACGAGGACAGGATCACCCTCGGAGCACTTAAGCTGCGGTCTTCGCTGGCTTGGGGAGATCATATCGAAGAGCTGCAAGCGCTGCCAGAAGCGAAGGAAGTGCGGGCCGAGCACATACCACATGCCATCGTCGCGGAACTCGACGGAGAGATCGTGGGCTTCGTAACCGTCTTTTCCAACGAGGGCGCTATGCCGGCCGAACTGGAGGACCTGTTTGTCGCGCCCGAAGCATGGCGAATGGGGATCGGCAGAGAGCTGCTCGCGCAGGCGGAGCATCGTGCCGCAGCGCTCGGGGCACGATCGGTACATGTGGTCGCTGGCGAGCGGGCCAGGCCATTCTACGAAGCTTCGGGATATCGATTCGCCGGAACGGTCGCGACGGATTTTGCTCCTGCAGCCGAATTGCTCAAGGATTTGCCACAACACCGCAGGCATAAGCTCAGTTCTGAGTGAGACGATACTCCGCGCCGGGCTCAGTTGAATTTCCTGGTCCGGAAGTGTTAGGTGCGCTGCAGCGAAATTTCTTGCGGCGGGCACATGCTTCCGATCAGCGATACCTATGAGAACCTCCGCCGCGACTTCCGCTGGCAGGTTCCGGCAAAATTCAACATCGGCACCGCCGTCAGCGATGATTGGGCGCAGTGCGAGCCCGAGCGGGTCTGTCTGCAACATTTCAGCCCCGATGGCGCGCACCGATCGTTGACCTACGGCGCTTTTTCGGCGCAATCCTCATCCTTTGCACAGGGGCTTCTCGAGCACGGCGTCAGGCCCGGAGACCGTGTGGCGATCCTTCTGCCGCAAAGTTTCGAGACGGCAATAGCCCATGCCGGTATTTACAAGCTCGGAGCCATCGCCCTGCCGCTGGCGCTGTTGTTCGGGGTCGAGGCGCTCGAATACCGGCTGCGCGATGCGGGTGCTGTGGCTGTCGTCACCAACCGCTTCGGCTATGAGAAAGTCGCCGCGCTCCGCCAGCGCTTGCCGGATTTGAAGTTAATTGTCCTTGTTGAGGGAGATGAACCGGATACGATCGGTTTTGCGGGACTTGCGCAAACGCCTGCTCCGGATTTCACCGCTGCCGATACGACGCCGGATGACCCGGCAATGATGATCTACACATCGGGCACGACCGGGCCGCCGAAGGGTGCGCTGCACGGGCATCGCGTTCTGCTCGGCCATATCCCGGGCTTCCAGTTTCACCATGCCTTTCTGCCGCAACCGGGCGACCGGATGTGGACGCCGGCCGACTGGGCTTGGGCCGGCGGACTATTGAATGCGCTTCTGCCCTCGTTGCTGCTCGGCGTTCCCGTAGTGTCCTCACCCGGCCAGAAATTCGATCCGCACATGGCTTTCTGGATTCTGGAAGAGATGGATGTGCGCAACGCTTTCATTCCGCCAACGGCGTTGCGGCTGATGAAATCAGTCGATAATCCCCGCTCGCTCTACAAGCTCAACCTGCGCACCATCGGTTCGGCAGGCGAATCGCTCGGACGCGAAACCTGGGAACAGGCAAGTGCGGCCTTTGGGGTTCCGGTCAATGAGTTCTATGGCCAGACCGAGTGTAACATCGTGCTGTCGTCGGCAGCCAATCTCGGCGTACTGAAGCCGGGCTCTATGGGCAAACCGGCGCCCGGCCATAAGGTTGCGATCATTGACGGGGAGGGCAGGGAACTGCCCGCCGGGCACGTCGGGCAGGTCGCTGTCCGCAGGCCTGATCCGGTGATGTTCCTCGGCTATTGGAACAATGATGCGGCAACAGTGGCAAAATTCATCGGCGACTGGATGACGACAGGTGATCAGGGCGTTCAGGACGAAGAGGGTTACATCACCTTCTTTGGCCGGGACGACGATGTCATTACTTCGTCGGGCTACCGGATCGGCCCGGGGGAGATCGAGGATTGCTTGGCGGGACATCCGGCCGTTCAGCTTGCCGCCGCCATCGGCAAGCCGGATCCTGTGCGCACCGAGATCGTCAAGGCCTATGTCGTGCTACGGCCGGAGTACGCGCCAAGTGACGAGCTTGCCGCCGATATCCGCGATTGGGTGAAGACGCGGCTGTCGATGCACGAATATCCGCGCGAGATCGAATTTCTCGACAGTTTGCCGCTGACCACGTCCGGCAAGGTCATCCGCCGCATCCTGCGCGACAGGGCTATCGCGCAGGGATGATCCTGCCGGCGGTATCGGCTTAGCTCTATCGCATGACGCGTGGTGCCAGCGACCGGATCTTTTCGCGCAGAAGCCGCGCCATGTTGCGGGTATTGCGGTAGAGGTGAAGCTGAGCCGCCACCTGCCGCACGTCGCGGTCGCGGTTCTGCTTGAGGCCGATCACCAGCGTTCCCATCTCCTCGCGCTCCTCCCAGAAGCGGCTCATCACCGGGTGGTCTGGAACGGCGCAACTGTCGGAACGCATGATGTTGGCGTCGTCGAGATGCCATTCCGTCAATTCGGCCAGTAGCAGCTTGCCCGGAGAATATCTGGCATATTGCTCGTCATAGGCGGTTTTCCAGGTATAGGCCTCGCCCGCCATCATGAAGACGATCATCGAGGCGATCGCGGTGCCGTCGAGATCGAGCGTGTGAATACGCACGCTGTCGGCTTCGGCAAGGTTGGTAATCGCCTCTCGTGCAAAGGCGGCGCGGTAGCGGTCGAGTACCATGGCGCTGGAGGCCCGGCCTTTCCAGCCGCTCGCCTCCAGAGCCAAAAACTCCTCCATCCGAACGCGGATATCGGCGGGTTGACGGGCGACGTTGTAGGAGACGCGGCCGGCCTTTTCCAGCAACTTCCATTGCCGCCGCAGTTCGCGCAGATGCCCGGGGCTGATGGCATGGCGCAGATAGGTCTGGCCGTCCTGCAGGCTTTCGAGCATCGGCCGGGAAAAGGTGTCGGTGACGGTCAGCGGTAGGTTACGGCCGATGGCGACGGCGCGTGCCAGTTGGGCGAACTTGCCCTTGAGGCGGATATCGGGCAGCACGAGAACACCGGGCAGGTTCGCCGCAGGGGCGCTCAGCGCTTCGTAGAAATTATCGATGGTTTCGGCCGCGTCTTCCGCGTCGAGCAAGGGTACGCCGAGCGGGCCGAACGGGTTGGACCAGGCGCGGATGATCGGCGCGCCGATCGAAAATCCCGGCTTTTCGATTGAAAACGGCATCAGGAAACGGATGCGGCTGCGGCGCGCATCGGTGTCGCGGATCAGCGCCAGGCGGATGACGCGGTCTTCCAGGCGCGGCATGGCTGGTGCCAGAAAGCGGCCGGTAAAGAAGACATTCGGCTCCATCGCCCGGTTGGAGAGGAAGTCCAGTTCCGTCTGCAATTCATAGCCCTGGCGGGCCGGATAGAAGCACAGCTGGCGGCCCGGGCGGCCGATGTCGATTGTATTATCCGCTACGGGCTGGTCGGGCACCGGCTGCGCGAGGCCGCCGAGGATGCGAGCCGACCGGCTGTTGGCGTCGTCTGGAAAATGCGGGTTGCCGGTCATGAGCGGGGTGCCTCTGCTTTGATGGTTTGGGCATACGGGTCGGCAAAGGCGAAGAGAGCGATGCCGAAGGTATGGCGGACAGCGACGTGAAGAAGGATCGCCTCGACAAACATGGCGCCGGCCGTGGCGATTGCCGCACCGGTCAACCCGAACATCGGGATCATCGTGACGTTGAGGGCCAGATTGAAGACAAGGGCCACCGCATAGAGCGCGACGCACAGCTTCTGCTGGCCGGCCATGGTCAGAAAGGCCTCGGCAGGCCCGACCAGTGCCTTTGCCATGATGCCGGCATACAGGATGGCCATCAGCGGATAGCCGGAGACAAAGGCGGGGCCGAACAGCGACAGGAGGAACGAGCCGCAGGCAAGCACCATCAGGCCGACCGCAAGTGACGGCCAGAACGACCATTTGGCGCTTTCAACAGCAATGACGGCCAGCTGCTGGCGGTCCGGGTTGGCCATGGCGGCGGAAAAGCGCGGTGATGCGGCAGCCTTCACCGAGAACATTACGAAATGGACCAGCGCCATGGTCTTGGCGGCGGCGAAGTAGATCGCGACACTGGCCGGATCGAGATAGAGGCCGACGATGACAACATCGGAATTCGTCAGCATGAAGCCGAACCCCTCGATCAGGAAGATCGGCAGCGCGACACGGAACCAGGTGCGGAACTCGATGCGGCTCGGGCCTTTGACATAGCGCCTGCGCAAGCGCCAGGTCAGGATGAAGAACTGGCTGACGCTTGTCAGATAGGTCGCGGCCATCGCAGCCATCATCGCGGTGCGGGCGGTATGCGGCTCGCCGATCGCCACTGCCAGCATCATCAATCCAAGGATCAGAACCGGCCGGATGATATAGGTGGGGCTCAGCGCCGAGACAGCCCAGCTATGTGCCCGCGACGTCCCGTCCATCACGTCGCCAAGCGCGATCATCGGCAGCGAGAAGACGCCGAGATAGAGCGGCACGAGATAGTAGCTTTCGATACGGTCTCCGAACAGCCAGAGGCCACCGATGCCGATGACGGCAAGCACGGTTGCAGATAGGAGCGCGAAGATGCGCACGGTCGTGGTCAGCCCGCGGATTTCGGCCAGCGCCTCGCGGGCGCGATACTGCGGCAGAAAGCGGATGATTGCGGTATGAAAGCCGAGGCAAGAGAGGTTGCCGAACAGGACGACCAGCACCCAGACAAAAACGAAGATGCCGTATTCGAATTCGCCCATGACACGGGCGAGGATGATCTGCGACATGAAGGCTATGGCCGCGCTGACGATACGGATGGCAAAGGAGACCAGCGCCATGCGCTGTGCAAGATGTTTGGGATCGTTGCTCGTCAGCACCGGCACGAGCTTTTCAAGCAGAGGCGCCAGCCGGTCCCTCACCGCGGGCGGCAGAATTCGTCCAGCCGTTTGACATGCTGCCATGAACACGGAAATACCCAAAACTACGCAAAACAGGATGCCAGTCTTGACAGAACAGCGTTAACAAAGGGTGCAGCGGAGCCTTGCAGGTATCGGGAAAATTGAGGATTCGATCATGGCTTTGAGCGATACCGAACGGCGGAAAATGCAGGTGGCACATTCCATAGGTCCTGCAATGACCGATTATCTCGAGCTGATAGGCGTCGAGAGCCTTTCGCAATTGGAGAATGCCGATGCGGGTGATTTGGCGCTGCAGATCAACGTGATGCTCGGCCGGCGCCACATCAACGGGCAAGGTGTGCGGGCTCTGGAAAACCTCATTCAGCACGCCCGCCGTGCTCCGGAATGAAAAATGCCGCCCGGAGGCGGCATTGATCGTTACGCTTCAAATGCACCGTGGCAATGCTTGTACTTCTTGCCCGAGCCGCAAGGGCAGGCCTCGTTGCGGGAGACCTTGCCCCAGCTCGACGGATCCTGCGGATTGCGGTTCTCCGGCTCGACGAAGTTCAGGTTGACGCTGTCGGCGAAGTCGTCGACCCCGGTGTCGGGGTCGATGTGATGGCCGACCATTTCCGGCGGCACGGGCTGCGGCGCTTCGGCTGCTTCACGAACCAGTTCGACGCGCATCAGCTGTGCGGTCACGGCCTGGCGCAGGTTGGCCAAGAGTGCCTGGAACAGCTCGAAGGCTTCCGACTTGTATTCCTGCAGCGGGTCGCGCTGGGCATAGCCACGGAAACCGATGACCGAGCGCAGGTGATCGAGGTTGACGATATGTTCGCGCCAGAGATGGTCGAGCGTCTGCAGAACCACGGAGCGCTCAACATAGAGCATGATCTCCGGGCCGAAGCGTTCGGCGCGGTCGGCTGCGGCCTTGTCGGCTTCAGCGGTGATGCGCTCGCGAATATCGTTCTCGTCGATGCCTTCCTCGGCGGCCCATTCCATGATCGGAAGGTCGAGGTTGAGCGAGGTCTGCACGTCGGTCTTCAGACCGGCGGCATCCCACTGTTCGGCATAGGCTTTTTCCGGAATGCGCTTGGCGACGATGTCTTCGATGACCTCATGGCGCATGTCGGAAACGGTTTCCGAAATGTCCGTCGCATCCATCATCTCGATGCGCTGCTCGAAGATCACCTTGCGCTGATCGTTGAGAACGTCGTCGTATTTCAGAAGATTTTTACGGGTGTCGAAGTTGCGGGCTTCGACCTTCTTCTGGGCGCGTTCCAGCGCCTTGTTGATCCAGGGATGGACGATCGCTTCGCCTTCCTTCAGGCCAAGCTTCTGCAGCATCGAATCCATCCGGTCGGAGCCGAAGATGCGCATCAGGTCGTCCTGCAGCGACAGGAAGAACTTTGAGCGACCGGGGTCGCCCTGACGGCCGGAGCGGCCGCGCAGCTGGTTGTCGATGCGGCGGCTTTCGTGACGTTCGGTGGCCAGAACGTAGAGACCGCCGGCAGCCAGCGCGACTTCCTTCAGGCGCTGGACCTCGGCCTTGATCGCGGCTTCCTTCTCCGTGCGTTCCGGACCATGCTCCATTTCGCCGAGTTCACGCTCGATGCGCATGTCGAGGTTGCCGCCGAGCTGGATGTCGGTACCACGGCCGGCCATGTTGGTGGCGATCGTTACGGCACCCGGAACACCGGCCTGAGAAACGATGTAGGCTTCCTGTTCGTGGTAGCGGGCGTTCAAGACCTGGAAATTGGTAAAGCCGGCCTTCTTGAGCATCTCTGCCAGAAGTTCGGATTTCTCGATCGAGGTGGTGCCGACCAGAACCGGCTGCTTGCGGTCCTGCGATTCCTTGATCTCGGCGATGATCGCCTTGTATTTTTCTTCCACCGACCGATAGACTTCATCGTCTTCGTCGATACGCTTGATCGGCAGGTTGGTCGGTACTTCCACGACTTCGAGACCGTAGATGTTGCCGAATTCCTCGGCTTCCGTCGACGCCGTGCCGGTCATACCGCCGAGCTTGTTGTACATGCGGAAATAGTTCTGGAAGGTGACTGAAGCCAGCGTCTGGTTTTCCGGCTGGATGGTAACCTTTTCCTTGGCTTCGAGCGCCTGGTGCTGGCCTTCCGAATAACGGCGGCCCGGCATCATGCGGCCGGTGAATTCGTCGATGATGACGATCTCGTCGTTGCGGACGATGTAGTCCTTGTCCTTCTGGAAAAGCTTGTGGGCCTTCAGCGCGTTGTTAACGTGATGGACGATCGCGACGTTCTCGACGTCGTAAAGCGTTTCGCCCTTCAGGAGGTTTGCTTCGCGCAGCAGGTTTTCGAGCTTTTCGGTGCCGTCTTCGGAGAAGTTGGCCGAACGCTGCTTTTCGTCGATCTCGTAGTCTTCCGCAGACAAAAGCGGAATGAATCGGTCGATGGTGTTGTAGAGTTCCGAACGGTCGTCGAGCGGGCCGGAGATGATCAGTGGCGTGCGGGCTTCATCGACGAGGATCGAGTCGACTTCGTCGACGATCGCAAAGAAGTGGCCGCGCTGGACCATCTGGCTGCGCTCGTACTTCATGTTGTCGCGCAGATAATCGAAGCCGAGTTCGTTGTTGGTCGCGTAGGTGACGTCGCAGGCATAGGCGTCGCGGCGCTGGTCATCGGTCAGGCCGTGGACGATGACGCCCGTGGTCAGGCCGAGAAACGAATAGATCCGGTTCATCGTCGCCGAGTCGCGGGTGGCGAGGTAATCGTTGACCGTGACGACGTGCACGCCCTTGCCGGCGAGCGCATTGAGATAGACCGGCAGGGTCGCGACCAGCGTCTTGCCTTCACCGGTCTTCATTTCAGCGATCGATTTTTCATGCAGGATGATGCCGCCGATCAGCTGGACGTCAAAAGGCCGCAGGCCAAGGGCACGGCGCGCAGCTTCGCGGGCAACCGCAAAAGCCGGCACGAGCAGGTCGTCCAGTGTCTTGCCGTCAGCCAGTTGCTTGCGGAATTCCACCGTCTTGGCGGCCAGTGCCTCGTCAGAAAGCGCTTTGGTTTCCGCTTCCAGGGCATTGATGGCATCGACCTTGGCCTTGTAGCCCCGCACACGGCGGTCATTCGATGAGCCGAAGATTTTGCGGGCGAGGCCGCCGAGACTGACCATAAGAATGGTCCTTTCTTCTATGTCGCCAACGCGGTCGATTTCCGCGAAATACTATGAAACGCCCGGAACTGTTCTGGACGCGAGGTTGCGTGACAGATAAGAGGGGGGTCGAATTATGTCAACGGAGTTGAGGCACGCCAAGGCTACAGAACGGCCACAATCTGATGATGTGGAACGTTTCAGGCCGGCCGTGACCACGGTTTCGGATACCAGCGTGGAAGGTATGAGGATGTTGAAATACAAAATGCTTGCGGCAGTTGCCCTGATCGCTGTCATGGCCGCACAAGGCCCGGCAGCGGCACAGGATGCCGCTGATCCGGTTATCGCCAAGGTTGGCGGTGCGGAAATCCACCAGTCCGAGCTGGACTATGCCCTGACCGGTCTTGATCCGCAGCTCGCACAGCTGCCGGAAGACCAGAAGCGCGCAGCAGCACTTTCCGGTCTGATCGACGTCAAGCTTCTGGCCAAGAATGCCGACACGGAAGGCCTGCAGAACGACGCGGACTTCAAGAAGCGTCTCGCCTATCTGACCGATCGCGAACTGCATAACGCCTTCTTCAAGAAGCACGTCGTCGATGCCGTCAAGCCGGAAGAGGTCAAGGCCCGTTACGACGCGGAAATCGCCAAGATCCCCGCGCAGGAAGAAGCCAAGGCCCGTCACATCCTGGTAAAGACCGAGGAAGAAGCCAAGGCGATCATCAAGGATCTGGACGCCGGCAAGGACTTTGCGACGATCGCCAAGGAAAAGTCGACTGATCCGAACAAGGCCGATGGCGGTGATCTTGGTTACTTCACCAAGGACCGCATGGTTCCGGAATTCTCGGAAGCCGCCTTCAAGCTCGAAAAGGGCAAGTATACTGAAGCGCCAGTCAAGACGCAGTTCGGCTTCCATGTCATCCTGCTTGAAGACAAGCGCATGCAGCCGCCGCCGCCGTTCGAACAGGTTGAGCCGCAGGTCAAGCAGCTGGTCATGCGCGACAAGTACATCGAGCTTCTCGCTGCGGCCAAGAAGGAAGCCGGCGTCGATATCACCGACCCGGCCCTGAAGAAGGCCTATGACGAGGCCAACAAGGCGGAAGCTGCGACTGCCAACTGATGAGATCTGGCGTGACTGTTCGTCTTCGGCCGGTCACGCCGTTCTGATATCCAGTGAACGACACAGTCCCGGAGGCGTTAGGCTCTTCGGGATTTCGTTTGTGGGCCCGTAAGGCCGGGCCATCATCGCTAAACAGGGTTGATCATGTCCGGTTCCGTTTCTCCACTTGCTCCGAAATCCTTCGCTGATATGCCGCCAGTGCGCGGTGTGCGCATGGCGACCGCCGCTGCCGGTATCAAGTACAAGAACCGCACCGACGTTCTCCTGATGGTTTTCGATGAACCGGCCGCCGTTGCCGGCGTCTTCACCAAATCGCGCTGCCCGTCGGCGCCGGTTGATTTCTGCCGCCAGAACCTGGCAGGCGGTGTCGCCCGTGCCGTCGTCGTCAATTCCGGCAATGCCAACGCCTTTACCGGCAAGAAGGGCAAGGCGGCGACCGAACTGACGGCACAGTCGGCATCGGAAGCTGTCGGCTGCTCGACCGGGGAAGTGTTTCTTGCCTCGACCGGCGTCATCGGCGAGCCGCTGGATGCAACAAAGTTTGCCGGTGTTCTCAGCGACATGACCACGCAGGCAACCGGCGACTTCTGGTTTGAAGCCGCCAAGGCGATCATGACCACCGATACCTATCCGAAGGTTGCCACCCGCAGCGCTGATATTGGCGGCGTCACCGTCACCATCAACGGCATTGCCAAGGGCGCTGGAATGATCGCGCCCGACATGGCGACGATGCTGTCCTTTGTCGTGACCGACGCGGATATTGCTCCGGAAGCCTTGCAGGTTCTCTTGTCGGAAGGCACTGGTCCGACCTTCAACTCCGTCACCGTCGATAGCGATACGTCCACCTCCGACACACTGATGCTGTTTGCCACCGGTGCTGCCGGCAAGGATGGGCAGACGAATATCGTCAGCCCGGCCGATCCGGCGCTTGATGGTTTCCGCGCCGCGTTGAACGATCTCCTGCGGGATCTGGCGCTGCAGGTGGTGCGCGATGGCGAAGGTGCGCGCAAGATGGTTGCGGTCACCGTCGAAGGTGCCGAAAGCGACCAGGCGGCCAAGCGCATCGGTCTGTCGATTGCCAATTCGCCGCTGGTCAAAACCGCGGTCGCCGGTGAGGACGCCAATTGGGGCCGCGTGGTCATGGCCGTCGGCAAGTCCGGCGAACTGGCCGATCGCGACCGGCTGGCGATCTGGTTCGGCGACGTTCGCGTTGCCGTCGATGGCGAGCGCGATCCAACCTATTCGGAAGCTGCTGCAACGGCTGTGATGAAAGAAGAAGACATCGTCATCCGTGTTGAGATTGGTCTCGGAACCGGCAAGGCAACCGTCTACACCTGCGATCTGACGAAGGAATATGTCGAGATCAACGGCGATTACCGGAGCTGATAGCAGTGCAGAATACCATTTCGAAAGCCGATCTGCCGAACGTGCGCCGCCTGGAGGCCGTCGGTTTTCGCGCCTGGCCTGCGGCGTCCGTACAGTATGACGGCAGCTGGCTGATCCGGCTGACGGCTGGCCATGATTCCAAACGGCTGAATTCGGTCAATCCACTCGATCCCTCCGACAGCCGCGATATCGAGACCCGGCTTGCGAAGGCTGCCAAGCGCTTTTCCGACTATGGCCGGCCGCTGACGGTTCGCCAGACGCCGCTCACCCCGCTGCCCCTGATCGCCTACATGGATGAGCATCGCTGGCCGCTGTTTTCCGAGACCATCGTGATGATGGCTGATATTCCGCCGAACGATACAACGGAAGCGATCGAACATCTGCCGTTGCGTGATGTTGGCCGTTTCGTCGATGCCCGGCTGCAAATTTGCGGTGAAAGCAACCAGGACAAGGCGGGTCTCACGGAAGTCATCAACGCGATCAAGCCGGAATGCGGGCTGTTTCTGTTCGAGGCGCAGGACGAAGGACCGATCGCGGTCTCGCTTGCCGTTCATGACAACGATCTTGCCGGAATTTTGCAGGTTGCGGTCTCCGAGAATGTCCGGCGGCAGGGTGTGGGCAGCGCCATCGTCAATGCGTCACTGCGCTGGGCCCGCCTGCGTGGCGCCCGCACGGCCTGGCTTTCGGTCGAAGCCGATAACGAGGGCGCTATTCGGCTCTATCGCAAGTTCGGCTTCAAGGACGTCTACCGGTATGCCTACCGGCGTGAGGGAGCGTGATTATGGACGTTGCTGGCCGAAAGATTCTGCTGGTTGCGGCCTGCGCGCTGGTTGATAGCGACGGCCGGATCCTGCTTGCCCAGCGGCCCGAAGGAAAGTCCCTGGCCGGGTTGTGGGAGTTTCCAGGCGGCAAGGTCGAGCCCGGCGAAACGCCGGAAGAAACGCTGATCCGCGAACTGGACGAGGAATTGGGGATCCAGACCAAGGTTGCCTGCCTGGCCCCGCTCACATTCGCCAGCCATACCTATGACGACTTTCATCTGCTGATGCCGCTCTATGTCTGCCGGCGTTA
This sequence comes from Rhizobium sp. Root1204, assembly GCF_001424965.1. Classification (NCBI taxonomy): domain Bacteria; kingdom Pseudomonadati; phylum Pseudomonadota; class Alphaproteobacteria; order Hyphomicrobiales; family Rhizobiaceae; genus Rhizobium; species Rhizobium sp. Root1204. Next base: position 40,123 of record NZ_LMCZ01000042.1, on the reverse strand, counting down.
TGAAGGCGTTGCTCACGGGCGGGAAGGCCAGGCGGTGAAATGGGTTCGCCCGAAGGCGCTGCGCGACTATCCCATGCCGCCCGCCGATGAGCCACTTATCCCCTACTTAATGGATTTGCTCTGACCTAATCCCTGAAATTTCTATTTTATTAATCGAACATTTATCACCCTCCCGCACAATCAGCTTCGAGTAAGTACCGGTGTCTATTGGTTTGGGGATGATTCCCGTAACCGATGCCGGTTTTTTATAGGCGTCGACATGATGAAGTGGTGCGTGAGACCGCTTCAGGGAAACGCACGTATTCGAAGAGGCAGACGATGGTCGACGACGATTTTTGGAGAACGGTTCAGGACAAGGATCTGGTGACGACCCAGAGCCGCCGTACCGGTGCGCTCAATTTGTCGCTGCTGTTTGGCACCGCCGTTATCGCGCTGACCCTCATCCTGACGCCGATGCTGACCTCGAAGACGGACAACAAGGTGTTGGCCGACGCGCCGATCGACTACGATAATATTTCAACTGGCTCGATCCCGGGCAGCCCGCCGGCCAAACGCTACACAGTGCGCCGCAGTGTGCTGCAGGAAATGCCAGGTGCCGTCTGCATTATTGACGGAAATGGAAGCAAGAGCGGCTGCTGACGTCCCGGGGCCGGAACTGTTCCGGCTTTCCTGTTCGTTGCCAGCCGGGGTCGGGACCGACCGATAACGATGGTGCGCATCGTGCTTTTCGGGTGATGTCACCCAGAGGCAGGCGCAGGACAGGCAGGGAGCACATGACGATACTGATCCGTTTACTGAAGGACAAATCCGCAGCCACGGCCATTGAATACGGCCTGCTCGCCAGCCTGATTTCGCTAGGCATGATCGCCGGGCTAGGGGCGTTCTCGGACTCCTTGCAGGCTGTCTTTCAGTCGATCACGGATGCGGTCGTCGGCGTGCGTCCCGCTTAAGCCCGGCAGACATTTCTATTGTTTATCTTTCAACGGCAATTCCCGTGTGTTCAGCGCATCGGATAGCCGTTGTTTTGCTGAGCCGGGTTTCAGCGGCTTTTGCTGGCTTTCGTGCGGTGCCCAGCCGGAAATATAGATGATCGAGAACGTCGCCCGGATGCGGCCATCCGGATCGGCAAAGCGCTCGGCGTAGATTTCGGCGGCGCGAACGAAGAAACGCCGTGTCAGCGGCTTGCGGCTGCGGGCTGCGAGCGGATTGGTCATCCCCATCGAGCGCAGATCTTTCAGCAGTGAAAACAGCGACGCATAACGCACCGTGTAGCTCTCGGTATCGGCGACCGGCAGGCTGAAGCCGGCACGCTGCAAGAGCGCGCCGATGTCGCGAACATCGGCAAAGGGGATGACCCGCGGACTGGCGCCGCCGGTCAACTCGCTTTCGGCCGCCAGCAGCACTTCGCGCAATTCCTGCAACGTGCCGGAACCCGGGATCGCTGCGAGGAACAGGCCATCGGGTTTGAGTGCCCTGCGGACCTGGATGAAGACACCGGGCGTATCGTTGGTCAGGTGCAGCGATAGCGGCGAAACGATCAGATTGGTTGATTCCGGGGCGAGCGGCACCGTCTCCAGCGAAGCCGGGGAGACCGTTTCATCCGGGGCGGCAAAGGCCGCATCTGTCTCGACCCGCTCGATATCCGTCACCTTGCCGGTCTGGGCGATGTAGCGGGCGGTGAGGCCGGTATAGCCGTGCAACTCGACCGCCTTGTCGAAATGGCGCTCTACCACGCTCAGGCGCTCGGACAATTCCTGTGCTGCGATCTCCAGCAGGAACTGCGCCTTCGGATCGCCGTTGCGGAAAGCACGCTTGCGGCGGGCTTCGATGAGCGTCTGGTCGAAAACGATATCCATGGCCTTGCTTTCCAAAAATCTGGTCGCCCAAAAATCTGATCGCAATGAAACCCGGTCCGCCGTAATGTCAACCTCATGGGGGACGAACAGGCGGAAAATCCAGGATGGCGGCTGGCCGGTGGCCTGCGGAAGGGGCTGCGCAGCGTGATAGCTGCCGCGGTCGATGCGGTTTATCCGCCGGTCTGTGCCGGTTGCGGCCGGATGACCGGCCAGCATCGCGGTGTTTGCCCCGCCTGCTGGGCGACACTGCGGCTGATCGAGCGGCCCTATTGCGAGGTCCTCGGTCTGCCGTTTTCGCACGATCTGGGCGCGGGCATCCTGTCGGCCGATGCGATCGCCAATCCGCCGGTGTTCGAACGGCTACGCTCCGTCGCCATCCATGACGGCATTGCCAAGTCGCTGATTCATGGCCTGAAATACCGCGATCGGACCGATCTGGCTGTGATGATGGCGGAGTGGATGATCCGGGCCAGCGATGGCACTGTCGCGGCAAGCGATGCGATCGTTCCGGTGCCGCTACACGCCTACCGGCTTTGGGGCCGCAAGTTCAACCAGTCGGCCGAGCTTGCCAGGGTGATTGCCCGCAGGTCGGGGAAGCCCTTTCTAGCGACGGCGCTGATCCGCAACCGGCGCACCGCCCAACAGATCGGGCTGGGTGCCAGTCAGCGTGAAGAGAACGTGCGTGGGGCCTTTTCGGTAACGGAAACCGGCAGGACGGCCTTGTTTGGCAAGCGCATCGTTCTCGTTGATGATGTCTTTACGACGGGGGCGACCGTCTCGGCCGCCACCCGCGTTCTGAAGAGGGCAGGGGTGGCGGATGTGACCGTTTTGACCTTTGCAAGAGCCGTGTCCGGTCCTATATGAGACCGTATGGAATGCTGGCGCAGGGCCGGCGAAGGAGCAGATCAACTCATGGCTTCGGTTGTCATTTATACCCGTCAATTCTGCGGTTATTGTTCCGCGGCGAAGAAACTTCTGGAAACCAAGGGCGTGCAGTTCGAGGAACATGATGCGACCTATGCGCCGGAAGTTCGCCAGCAGATGATCGAGCGGTCGAATGGCGGCACGACCTTCCCGCAGATCTTCATCAACAATGCCCATGTCGGCGGCTGCGACGACCTGCATGCGCTGGAACGCGCCGGCAAGCTGGACGCGATGCTTGCTGCGTAAGGAGTGACTGTGATGACGTTCAAGGCCGCAGCGATCCAGATGTGTTCCGGTGTCGATCCGGCCCGGAATGTGCAGAGCATGGGACGGCTCGTGCGGGAAGCAGCCGCACAGGGCGCAATTTACGTCCAGACTCCGGAGATGACCGGGGCTCTTCAGCGCGACCGGGCTGCGATGAAGGCGGCACTGCGCGACGAAGGGAACGATCTCATCGTTGCCGCCGCTTCCAGCCTCGCCGCCGAACTTGGTATTTACCTGCATGTCGGTTCGACGGCCATTGGCCTTGCTGATGGCAAGATGGCCAATCGTGGTTTTCTGTTTGGCCCCGATGGCAAGAAGATCACCCATTACGACAAGATCCACATGTTCGACGTCGACCTCGACAATGGCGAGAGCTGGCGCGAAAGCTCGGCCTATACGCCAGGCGGCACGGCGCGGCTGGTGAACCTGCCGTTCGGCAAGCTCGGCTGCGCCATCTGCTACGACGTTCGCTTCCCTGAACTCTTCCGGGCGCAGGCGGCTGCAGGTGCACAGATCATGTCGGTGCCGGCCGCCTTTACCCGCCAGACCGGCGAGGCGCATTGGGAAATCCTGCTGCGCGCCCGGGCGATCGAAAACGGCATGTTCGTCATCGCTGCAGCGCAGGCAGGCGTCCATGAGGATGGCCGCGAAACCTTTGGCCACTCGATGGTCATCGATCCCTGGGGCCGTGTACTGGCCTCGGCCAGTGGCACCGGCGAGGGCATCGTGCTTGCTGATATCGACGTCGATGCGGTTGCAGCGGCGCGGGGCAAGATCCCCAACCTCAAGAACGGCAGGCCGTTCCAGCTTGAGGAGGTGCCGCTCAGCGCTTCCGGGGATGTGGCCGCTTGATCAAATATACGCTTGCTTGCGACAGCGGCCACTCCTTCGAGGGATGGTTTTCCTCAAGCGCCGATTTCGACGGTCAGGCGGAGCGCGGGCTGGTGTCCTGTCCCGTCTGCGGTTCGGCCAAGGTGGGCAAGGAGCTGATGGCGCCTTCAGTCTCGACAGCCCGCAAGAAGGACGAGACCAAGGTGCTGATGATGGATCAGGCCCGCAAGGAAGCGGTCGCCAAGATCCGTGAACTGGTCACGTCGATCCGCGAAAATGCCGAGGATGTCGGGACCAAGTTTCCCGAGGAGGCCCGCAAGATTCACTATGGCGAGGCCGAGCAGCGCGGCCTGATCGGCCAGGCGACCGTCGATGAGGCCAAGGCTTTGCTGGACGAGGGCATCGAGATTGCCGCCCTGCCGGTGCTGCCCGACGATGTGAACTGAGATGGTGGCCGGGCAATATCGTCTGGCCATCTACAATTTCGGCCTGCATGTCGGGCCTGAAGGCGATCCCCGTGTCGACGGTTTCGTCTCGCGCGAACCGGCCAATTTCGAGGCGGCGTCGCGGGCGTCCGGTTTTATCGGACGCTCCGGTTATCGCGGCGTGCCAGGACCGCGTAGCTGGGGCAAACAGGCCTTTCCCCGCTTCATCGACGGTAGCGGTTTTGGCAGCGCACCATCGTCGCTGTCGCTCTGGGCCGACATCGAATCCTTGATGGCGTTTTCGTACAATGGTGTTCATGCCGATGCGTTGAAACATGCGCGCAACTGGAACATCAAACCCAGCTGGCCGCCGCTGGTGCTGTGGTGGGTGGGGGAGCATGGTTTTCCCGACTGGTCCGATGGCGCCAGCCGGCTGGAACATCTGCACGATCACGGGGCGTCGGCCAGAGCTTTTACCTTCAAAGAACCCTTCACCGCTGATGGCGAAACCTATGCGATCGACCGGGAAAAGGTCCGGCGGATTGTGGAGGAGAACAGTAAGGGGCAGGCCGATCTGCTGGCGCATGTGCTGACGTTGAAAGTTTAGCATAGCAGCGAGGGTGAGGATGATTGGCTCCTGGTGTGCTTGGCAACGATGATTGCTGGTAGTAATATTTCCTACCATTCAAGTCTGGAGACGTCTTATGTCCAATGTAGAAAAGATCAGCGTTGCACTGACAACGCAGCAAGCCGCAATGCTTCGCGATGCCGTTGGAACCGGGGCCTATGCCACAACCAGTGAAATTGTTCGCGAAGCCGTCCGTGATTGGTCCGCCAAATGGGAAGCTCGCCAGGCCGACACACGCAGGTTGAGCGAGCTATGGAACGAAGGCAAAGCCAGCGGCAGGCCCACGGCCATAGACTTTGACAAGTTGCGCGAGGAAGCGCGCCAAGACCTTCGTGCCGTACAGAAACATGCCGGCTGATTTGGTTTGGTCGCCTCTGGCGCAAGCGGATATCCGTCGCATCTATGTCGATATTGGCCGCGAGCAGCCATTGGCCGCCGAACGCTTCTACGAGCGGTTTCAGCACAAAGCCAACCTTCTGATCGATCAGCCACGCCTCGGTATGCGTCATCCGGCGATCAGCCCGGCCGCTCGAATGCTTGTGGAGTCACCTTTCGTGATCCTCTACGAGACGATACCCGACAGCGACGAAGGCCCCGTGAAAATAGTGGAAATCGTGCGTGTCATCAATGGGCGGCGCGATTTGGAGAGCCTTTTTTCATAAACCTGCTTTGGTGATAGCAGGTGAAATTGAACGTGGCTGCAAGAGGTCACCTGTCAAAGAACGGAACGACCCCGGATGTGATTTTCTCCACTTGGCTCGATCCTTTGCAGTCTAGCATGGCGGGATGGGGCGGGGACTATGTCGTGCAGGTTTATTGAGCAGCCCGGCAGGCATCCGCTTTTCCGCGTTACAGGAAAGGTTGCGCTGCTCTTTTAATTCAATGGCTTGATCCCCATCTGCGGGCCGTATGCAGAATGGAGTTTCAAGACTGATGGATTTTTCCGACCTTCGCTTTTCGACCGAGCGCCTTGAAATCCGGCGATTCGTACCCGCCGATTTCGCGGCGTTCCGAGCGTATCACAGCCTGCCGGAGGTCTACCGTTATCTCTACGCCGATCCGCTCAATGACGCAGAGGCGGCCGAAAAATTCGGGAAGGCCAGCGTGCCACGGCTGCGCAAAAATGGCGATTGTGCCGTGTTTGCAGTGGAGCGCCGGGAGGACGGAGCTGTCGTTGGCGAAGTGGTGCTGAAGCTTGAAAGCGCGATCGCCCGGCAGGTGGAGGTCGGCTACATCTTCAATCCGGCCTTTGCGGGCAAGGGCTATGCCACCGAAGCGATGCGGGCGATCCTGGATTTCGCGTTTTCCACGCTGAACTTCCACCGGGCTTTCGCCCGGCTCGATGCCGCCAATGCCGGATCGGTCGGGGTGGTCGAGCGGCTGGGCATGCGGCGCGAGGCGCATCTGATCCAGAACGACCAGTTCAACGGCATCTGGGGCGACGAGTTTATCTACGCGCTGCTCCGGGACGAATGGCTGGCGCGGCAAACGGGCGTCTGACGATCCGCAGCCGCTGACGACAGTTTCTCCCGCGAACCCGATCGCGGGAGGACTGGCAGTTGCGTTATGCCGGGCGTTTTGCGACGATCATGTAGTTGACGTCCATGTCCTTCGACAGGTTCCACTGGTTCGACAGCGGATTGAAGAAGACGCCGGTGCGGTCGGTCACCTCCATGCCGTTCGCCGTAATCGGCTTTTCCAGTTCTTCCGGGCGGACCAGTTTTTCATACTGGTGGGTGCCCCGCGGCAGCCAGCGCAGGACGTTTTCGGCGGCGAAGATGGCAAGCGCTGCCGCCTTCATCGTGCGGTTGATGGTGGCGACGAACATCAGGCCGCCGGGCCGCACCATCGATGCGCAGGTGCTCATGAAAAACTCGACATCGGCGACATGCTCGACCACTTCCATGTTGAGCACGACATCGAAGGTCTCGCCGGCTTCGGCAAGCGATTCCGCCGTCACGGCGCGGTAATCCACATTGACGCCGCTGCCGGCCGCGTGGGTCTTTGCGATCATGATATTCTTTTCCGAGGCGTCTGCGCCGACGACATCCGCACCCATGCGGGCCATCGGCTCGGACAGGAGACCGCCGCCGCAGCCGATATCGAGGATACGCAGGCCCTTCAGCGGCTGCAATGCCTTCGCCTCACGGCCAAAATTGTCCGAGACGCGGTCGCGGATATAGGTGAGGCGGACCGGATTGAACTTGTGCAACGGCCGGAATTTCCCTTTCGGATCCCACCACTCGGCGGCCATGGCGGAAAACCGGTCGACTTCGGTCTGGTCGATGGTGCTGCGGGCCTGTTCGGTCATGGTCGGAACTCCTTGGATCATACCTCTGGTGAAGTCGGATGATCGGCCGTGAATGTCAAGGGTTGGCAGTGCCGCGCCGCGATTGACGGCCTTTCAGGCAGCGGTCGAATTTCGGCAGGTCTTCATCGGGATGGGCGATCAAGTCTCTTTGAAGGTCATCGAGCAGCTCCGCGAATGTCTCGTAGGCTGAAGCACTCACTGTTGCCATGCAGCGCGGCAGTTTTGCGCAGGCATTGCCGGACAGGCCTATTTCCCGCTGGGCGCGGACCTTACGATCCTGATGGGCGGAGACGTGCATTTCTCCGCTGCAGGCCTTGTCGCGGCGGCATTTACGAGCCTGGCAGATGCGCCATGCGCTGTGAATGGTCAATATGGTGCGGCATTGGCGTTCGTGATCGGCGGATACGCGCTTTTCATAGTCGGAAAAATCCTGTTTTGGCATTGGATGCTCCTTTGGCGACGAGGGCGGACAAGACAGGCGTTCGCATTCACGCGGCTTGTTGCGCCCGTGGCATGCCGCTGCGGTGATCTTTTTGCGCTTTCGCGCCGGCAGGATCGGCCGGGGCACATCGTGTGCCGAGTGTTTGGTAGTAAATGACACGCGATGTGCCCCGTCTCGGCGGTTTTTACCTGCAACTCCGGTTTCTCTGCGGGGATGACGGCGCCCTTTTGATACGGGGTGACGCTGGCGGTTTTGCCGCCGCGTCAGGAAAGATATTGCTGTCGCAATACCGCTCGCCGGTCCTCATGTGTGCCTCACAGGCACGCCCCGCCATTTTGCAGACGGGAGGGCAAACACAGGCCGAAGGCACCGGCCCCACCTCGCCGGCAACGCTTTCCGGTGTATCCGATGGCAGGACGGGAAGAGTGTGCCATGGTTTTGAGGGGCGGGGATTTGCGGGGATGATTTTTTCAGGTTTTGTTGATCGAGACGCCGCCATCAACGAGCATCGCGGTGCCGGTGGTGAAGCTTGAGGCATCCGAGGCGAGGTAGAGGACGGACTGTGCGATCTCTTCCGGTTTTGCCATACGTTTCAAGGCATGGATGCCTTCGACGAAGGCAAGGACCTCCGGTCCTGCACCCGGCGCATTGGTAAAGCTCATCGGCGTATCGGTGCCGCCGGGCAGGATGGCATTGACGCGAATACCCTGTGGTCCGAGTTCCGTTGCGAGACTTTTTGTCAGGCCGATCATCCCCGCTTTTGCAGCGGCATAGGCGCTGGTGTTCGGCATGCCTGCGGTGTGGCCGACGAAGCTGGAGGTGAAAATCAGCGAGCCGGAACCGCGCGCCTTCATCGCAGGCACCTGATACCTGGCGCCGAAGAAGGCAGCGGTCAGATTGGTTTCGATGGTTTCCAGCCATCCGGCGGTTGAGAGGTCTTCAATCGGGGCCATCTCGCCGGTGGTGCCGGCATTGTTGAAGGCGATGTCGAGGCCGCCGAACGTTGCCGTTGCGGTTTCGACCAGAACGCGATTGTGGGCTTCGTCGCGGACGTCGCCATCGATGGCGACAGCCTTGCCGCCTTCGGCCGCGATCTCCGCAACAAGCTCATCAAGTGCGGCGCGACGGCGGCCGGAGAGAACGAGGCTTGCCCCTTGGTGGGCGAACAGTTTTGCGGTGGCCCGGCCGATGCCGGAGCTGGCGCCGGTGACGATGGCGACCTTGTTGGAAAGCATGGGCATGTTTGAAACTCCTTTGGGTTGCGGGAGGTTCAATCGCAGCATGGGCGGACCGTCGCCACCCGATTCCTGCCTGCCTTTGGCGTCCGGCTTGCGAAGAGTGGGGAAGAGTTTTTACGTAGCTTTGATCGAGACACCGCTGCGGGCAGGCATGGAGCGTTGGCAAAACTCATGCATGGAGAGCACGGACGGCGGCAACGAGGCGCTTCAGATCGGTTGGTTTCCCGAGATTGGTAATGTCCGCAAGCACGGCATAGCGTGACAACTCGGCGGCGCTGCTGGCGCTGGCGAGGACAAAGGGTACGCCCAGCGTCTTTAATTGAAGGGCAACAGGTGTGACCTTGTCTCTGCCAAGATTGAAATCGAGGACGGCGGCATCGGGGCATTCGCTGGTCAGCAAATCAAGGGCATCCCGGACGGAGGCCGCGGGACCCAGGACCCGGAAGCCACCATCGGTCAACGCGGCCTCCAGTTCCATCGCCAGGAACACTTCGTCTTCCACGACAAGAACGCACCCCCTATGTTCGGTATCTCCCATAAGCGCGCTCATTGCCATCACACCGGTATCTTGAGTAAAGCGCTTAAACCAGCCGGAGCATAGATAAGTTCCACCTCGCCATGCAGTTGAGCGGAGGTTCCCTTGATTAGCTTCGTGCCATAGCCTTTCCGCTCAGGCGGCTTGACGGGCGGTCCGTTTACCTCGCGCCATTCGCAGCTCAGGTAGGTCTGTCCCTGCGGCTCTGCCTGCAGTTTCCATTCGACGTGGACTTCGCCTCCGGGCACTGAAAAGGCACCGTATTTCGCGGCATTGGTCGTCAGTTCATGGAAAATCAAGCTGACCGAAAGCACCTTCGCGCTTTCCAGTTCAACGGCCGGACCGTTGCAGAGGAGGCGGTCGCCGCCCAACTCGCCGACCGCCAGCCGCACGATGTCCTCAAAGTCCGCTGCGTCATTGGTCGCGGCTATTTCCTGGGCGCGGAACGTCGTTTCCAAACGTCCAAGCAGCGTTTCGCGATAATCACGTGCTGTGCGGTCTTCGATGCTGGTCTGCATTGCGATCGAGCGCACCACCGCGAACAGATTGTTCATGCGATGCCGTGTTTCAGAGAGGATGAACTCCATTTCGGCATCGTGGCGCCGGCGGACTGTGATGTCATCGAAGAGGACGAGGATATTCGTGCTGTTGTCATCCGGGTGGATGACGCGGCGCGCGTCAACAAGGAACGTGCGCGGCCCGATCATCGGAAAGTCATGCTTCACCTCGAAGCCAATGACAGCGGCGGCCTTCGGGATTACAGACGCGATCAGATTCTTCAGCTCAGTGATGTCCCACTGGCCGTCTCCAAGACTGAAAAAGTTTTCGCCGAGAATATCGTCCCGCTCGACCTTGAAGGTTCTGATGAAGGCGTTGTTTGCCGTGCTGACGCAGAAATTCTGATCAAGGACCACGATGGGCTGCGTCATCGTATCGACGACGCCCTGAGCCTGGACGTGTCCGCTTTTGAGTAACCGGTATAGGTCTTCCAGCATCATTTCTGTTCATCTTCCCGGGCAACGATGTCGGGCCGATCTGCTGTTTGTTCGCGCCGGCCTTGAGTTGCTTAAGTTGGATCTCAACAGAAAGACTAGGACTCAGCTCCATTTTGAAAAGGGCTCTGCGTTGCCGTTTTGGTGGATTTCGTCGTTGGATGGGGGCCAGCCGCTTGCGGTACGGACGACCGTAGCCGGTGACGGAGGGACGCTTCAGAGCTTCATCTTGTCGAGGCGCAGCGTGGTTGCCGAGGAAAGCCGGTGTGCGAGCGACGAGGATTGCGACGCGGAAAACTGAATCAGCGGGATCAGGATGATCAGCAGGATCAGGGTGGCGATGTAGAGCAATCCAAGAGGAATTCGGCGCGCTTTCAAACGGTAATCTCCAGTGTTGCTGGAAACATGCGCGCCAATGCTGACAGCAGCCTGAACGTGCGCAAGGCGGACCGGCACATGCTGCCACGCGATTCCAAGAGATTGCCACGCGCTTCTGCACGTTCAGGTTCCTGTCAGAAAAACGGACCAGATGTCCCGTCCTGGAGACGGCTGCGGCACGGAGCCCGGCAAACGGACCGTGGCTGGCGGTTGGGGCAACGACCGGTATTGTTGCAGCCGTCTTCCAGCCGCCCGATGTTCTGCAGGAGTGTTCGTGTCCCTGGAAAGCCTACCAATCGCCAATGCGCGCGTACAGCGTCCTGTCATCGGCAGTGTGACGCTGAGCCTGCTTGTGGCGTTTTATCTCGTCTTCGCCACCAACCGGACCTTCTGGTTGAAGGCGGTGGACTATCTCGGCGCCCCCAGCTTTGCGCTGTTTTTGCTTGCCATCGGGCTTTTTGCGCTGTTTTCGGCGGTTTGCGTGACGGTTTCGGTGAAGTACCTGACGAAGCCGTTTTTCATCCTGCTGATCATGATTGCCGCTGCAAGCGCACGCTTCATGGATACGTTCGGCACGATCATCGACACCGACATGATCCGCAATGCGGCCGAGACGACCGGTTCGGAAGCCGGTCATCTGTTGACCGCGGGTTTCCTCACCCACATGCTGATCTTCGGGATCGTGCCGTCCTTGCTGATCGTGTTCGTGCGGATCAAACACCGGCCGTTCTTCGAGAAGTTCAAGCACAATCTCGTGCTGGTCCTGTGTCTTCTTGCCGTTTTCACCTCCGTCAGCATTGCCAATGTCCGGACGTTTACGGCCGCGATCCGCCAACACCGCGATCTTGCCGCAACCGTCAACCCGGTCGCGCCGATCGTCAGTGCCGTGCGCTATGCCGTGGCGACCGGCGCCGACAAGAACGTTGCCGTCCAGCCGCTCGGCACCGATGCGCGGGTGGCCGCCCCAATGCAGTCGGGAAAGCCGCGCGTTACCATCATCGTTGCCGGCGAAACGGCGCGGGCGGAGAACTTTTCGCTGGGCGGTTATAGCCGCGACACCAACCCGCTGCTCGCCCGCCAGGATATTCAATATTTCACCGACACGTCGAGCTGCGGCACGGCGACGGCGGTGTCTCTGCCCTGCATGTTCTCGGTTTATACGCGCGCGAGCTACACCCACCGCAAGGGGCTTGAGACCGAAAACCTGCTCGATGTGTTGACCCGTGCGGGTGTCAAGGCGGAATGGTGGGAGAACAATACCGGCAGCAAGGGCGTTGCCGATCGCATCGCCTATACGTCGTTTTCCGATATCAACGATCCGCGGTTCTGCAAGAACAACGAATGCCTGGACGACGTGGCTCTCGACCGGCTTGGTGCCTGGTTGGACGGCATCAAGGGTGACAGCGTGCTGGTGATCCATCAGCTCGGCAGTCATGGGCCGGCCTATTATCTGCGCTATCCGGAAAAATTCCGCCGCTTCACGCCGGATTGCCGCACAGCCGAGCTTGGCAACTGTTCGCCCGAGGAGATCGTCAACGCCTATGACAATTCGATCCTCTATACCGATTACATCGTCTCGACCGTGATCGACATGCTGAAGGCCCGTGAGGAGACGATGGCGGGATCGATGATCTACATCTCCGACCACGGCGAATCGCTGGGTGAGAACGGGCTGTATCTGCATGGCGCGCCCTATTTCATTGCGCCGTCGCAGCAGACCCATATTCCTTTTGTGCTGTGGACTGGCAAGGAGACAAGGGCCGGTATCGACCAGCCTTGTCTCAAGGCAACGGCCAGTGAGCCGCGGTCGCATGACAACCTGTTCCACACGGTGCTGGGTCTGATGAACGTCGCCACCGGGATTTACGACCCGGCACTCGACGCCCTGGCCGCATGCAGGACCAACGCCGCGTCGTAAGCGGCGAAACGGACGCTTCGTTCTGGCCGCCCGTCTCCGGTATTCGGGGACGGGTGTTTTGCCGTGTCATCAAAGCCGTTTGACGGCGCAGTCCAAAGAAGGAATAAGAATGCCGGTGGAGCTGACCGATAAAGGGACCAGCGGCTTGCGTGTTCTGCTCGTCGAGGACAATGAGATACTGGGGGAGGCCGTGCGCGATCATATCGCCGCCGCCGATCATGCCGTCGACTGGATGAAGACGCTGGATGATGCGCGCATGTCGCTGCGCACCGTCGCCTACGGCCTGATCCTGCTCGATCTACGCCTGCCGGATGGCAGCGGCATTGCGCTCCTGAAGGAGTTGCGGGCGGGAGCTAACGCTACGCCGGTGATCATCTTGACGGCCCATGACCAGATTTCCGACCGGATCGAGGGCTTGAACAGCGGTGCCGACGACTATCTCGTCAAGCCGTTCGACCTTGGCGAACTCTCCGCCCGGATGCTGGCCGTCATCCGCCGCTATGGCGGCAATATCTCCCCGGTGATCCGTTTCGGCGAGCTGAAGATCAGCCCGGTCGACCGGCGGGTGTTTGCCGGCGAGGCGGAAGTCGGCCTTTCCGGGCGTGAATGGGCAGTGCTCGACACGCTGTTGTCGCGGCCGGGCGCGATCATTTCCAAGGCGCAGATCGAAGAGGCGTTGTACGCCTTCGGTTCCGAGATCGAAAGCAATACCGTCGAGGTCTATGTCAGCCGCTTGCGCAAAAAGCTCGGGCGGGATCACGTCGTGACCGTGCGCGGCGTCGGCTACAAGATCGGGGCGCCGGCGTGACGCGCGACATCCGTACCCGCAGCATGATGGGCCGGTTGATCCTGTGGCTGACCGGTGTCACCACGGCTTTCTGGCTGATCGCCGCTATCCTCGGCGTTGCTGTCATGAAGGACGAATTCGACGAGTTTTTCAACGGTTCGCTGCAGGAAACGGCCGAACGGCTGATGCCGCTGGTGCTCGACGATCTTGCGCGGCGCGAGGGGCCGCAATCGCCACGGCATTTTCAAAGCGAGGCCGAGGACCTGGACGAGGAGTATCTGGTCTATCAAGTCCGCGACGCAAGCGGCAAAATCCTCATCCGCTCGCATGATGCGCCGATGGAGCCTTTCGATGTACCGTTGAAGCGCGGTTTTTCGGAAAACGATACCTATCATTTCTACACAGCGAGCGCTGCCGACGGCACTACCTTCGTGCAGGTTGCCGACGCCATGGACAATCGCACCGAGGCGGTGATGGAGGGCAGCATGGCGCTGTTCCTGCCGGTGCTGGTGCTGATCCCGGTCAGCATCCTGCTGATCTGGCTGATCGTGCGCCGGGCGCTGGCGCCGGTCGATGACCTGCGCGAGGCCATCGAGGAAAAGGACGGTGGCAATCTCGCGCCGGTGCCATCCAACATGCTGCCGCGCGAACTGCGGCCGATTGCCAGCTCGGTCAACCGGCTGCTTGGCCGCCTGCAGGCGGCCTTTGATGCGGAACGCGAATTTACCGCCAACAGCGCGCATGAGCTCAGAACGCCAATTGCGGGTGCTTTGGCGCAGACACAGATGCTGATTGCCGAGCTGGACGGACCGCGCAAGCGGCGCGCCCAGCAGATCGAGATATCGCTCGCCAATCTTGGCCATACGACCGAGAAGCTGCTGCAGCTGGCACGCGCCGAAGCGGGTATCGGCGCGGGTGCAGGCATCGTCGATCTGGCGCGCGTGCTGGAACTGGTGGTGACCGATTTCGAGCGCAGCGATCCCGGCGCCAAGCGGTTGCGCCTTCATCGCCAGCCGGGGGCGGTGTTGACCGGCAATTACAGCGAGGACGCCTTTGCGATCGTGTTGCGCAACCTGATCGAGAATGCCCTTCTGCACGGTGATAGGGATGAGCCGGTGGACATCCGGCTGGAGACGGGTGGTATCGTCCGTATCGTCAATGGAGCCGCAGCCCTTTCTCCGGACGAACTGGCGGCGGTTCGCAAGCGTTTTGGACGCGGCAATACCGCGTCACCTGGCTCGGGTCTCGGCCTGTCGATTGCCGAGCGGCTACTCGCCCAGATGAATGTGGGTTTCGAGGTTTACTCGCCAGCCCAGGGCCGGGCCAATGGGTTCGAAGTGGTGCTGCGGTTTGGCGCCGGGGATGCTGCCGGCTGATTGGGGAGAGTGCGGTCGGCCCCTCATCCGCCCTGTCGGGCACCTTCTCCCCACCTGCGGGGAGAAGGAACTTGCGGCGGGCTCCATCGTCCCCTCTCCCCGCAGGCGGGAGAGGGTTAGGGTCAGGGGCTGGGCTCAGCCTCTCGGCAAGCAGCTTTGCAACCGCCACCCTCAATCCCGGTCCGGCGCGCCGAGCGGAAAGAACGAACGGTAGGGGCGGCCTTCATCGACGGCGCGGGCGAAGGACGGGCGGGCGAGAAGGCGGGCGCGATAGGCGCGGACGTTTGCAAATGTCTCGGGGATCGGGTGCACCCAGTCGGCATAGAACAGCGACGGGCAGGCGGCGCAATCGGCAAGGCTGAACGTATCCCCGGCCGCCCATTCGGTCTTGGCGACGACGCCGTCGAGCCAGCGATAGGCATCATCCAGCATTGTCTTGGCTTCTGTGACGCCATAGGGATCACGGTCGGCTTCCGGGCGGATCTGGTTGAACACCACCTTTTGCATCGGCGTCATGACGTAATTGTCGAAGAAGCGGTCCATCATCCGGGTGCGCAGGGCAGCCTTCGGATCATCCGGGATCAGGCGGACGCTGCCGGGATAGTTGAGCATCAGGTATTCGATGATGATGGTCGCTTCCATCACCGCGTTTTCACCGTCCTTCAGCACCGGAAAACGCTTGATCGGCCAGATCGCCTCCCATTCCTCGACGGTGCCTGTCTCTTCTGGACTGAGCATACGGTAGTCGAATGCGGTGCCGTTTTCATAGATCGCCACGAGCACCTTCTGACAGTAGGAAGAGAAGGGGTGTGCAAAGAGCTGCGGTTTCATCATATCCTCCAAACTGATTTCAATCTGCAACTGGTTGTTTCGTAAAATAACTGATCCTATATTGCAAGCGGTATTAATGAGAGGCGGGCCGTGGATATTGTGCAGCGATCGGGATGTCCGATCAATCTTACCCTGGAAATGCTTGGCGATCGCTGGAGCCTGATTGTCATCCGCGATCTGATGTTCGGCAACCGGCGGCATTTTCGTGAGCTTCTGTCCCAATCGGAAGAAGGGATCGCCTCGAATATCCTGGCCGACCGGCTGCGGCGGCTGACCGAGAACGGACTTCTGTCACGCCGGGACGACCCCAGTCACAAGCAGAAAGGCATCTACAGCCTGACCGAACCATCGATCCAGCTGGTGCCGCTGCTGGCGCAGATGGGTGCCTGGGGCAGGCGGCACACGCGGGTATCGGAAGAATTGTCGATCCGCGCCGAGCTGCTTGAGGACGGCGGACCGGACATGTGGGCGGCGTTCATGGACGAGCTGCGGGCGCTGCATCTGGGCGCCCCGGTGCCGGAGCGATCGGTGTTTGCGGAATTGCAGGCGGCGTATCTGGCGGTGGTGGCGAAGAATGCGGAGCCTAGATGATATGGTGGCGAGAGGCGAACGGTCCTGGTCGCCCCTCACCCTAACCCTCTCCCCGCAAGCGGGGAGAGGGGACGATAGAGCTTGCCGCTGGTCCTTCGCCCCGCCAAAGCGGGGAGAAGGTGCCCGACAGGGCGGATGAGGGGCCTTTTAAACTGGGGGAAGCAGTTTCCCGGAAACCCGCCCAATCAATACACTTCCGGCACATACATTTCTGACGGCACCGGGTGGCGGGTGTAGTCGTCGTGACGGATGCGTTCGGGAAGGACGAGATCGGGTTTCGGCACGTCCTCATAGGGGATCTGGGCCAGAAGATGGGCGATGCAGTTGAGGCGGGCCTTCTTCTTGTCGACCGCCTGGACGACCCACCAAGGGGCTTCCTCGATATGGGTCTTTGCCAGCATCTCTTCCTTGGCCTTGGTGTAATCCTCCCAATGGATGCGGCTTTCCATGTCCATCGGCGACAGCTTCCACTGTTTCAGTGGATCGTGGATGCGCATCTGGAAGCGGAATTCCTGTTCCTCGTTGGTGATCGAGAACCAGTATTTGATCAGGATGATGCCGGAGCGCACCAGCATGCGCTCGAATTCCGGAACGGTGCGGAAGAATTCGTCGAGCTCTTCCGGCGAGCAGAAGCCCATGACCCGCTCGACGCCGGCGCGGTTGTACCAGGAGCGGTCGAACAGCACCATTTCACCGGCCGTCGGCAGATGCGGCACATAGCGCTGGAAATACCATTGGTTCTTTTCGCGCTCGGTCGGCGCGGGCAGGGCGACGACGCGGCAGACGCGTGGATTGAGCCGCTGGGTGACGCGCTTGATGGCGCCGCCCTTGCCGGCACTGTCGCGGCCTTCAAACAGCACGACGACCTTGAGCTTCTTGTACTGCACCCAATCCTGCAGGCGCACCAGTTCGTGCTGCAGGCGGAACAGCTCGCGGAAATAGATCTTGCGGTCGAGTGTCGGTTCGGCCTCTTGCGACATGCCTTCGGCGACCAGCTCATCCAGCCGGTCTTCCTCCATCTGCATTTCCAGTTCTTCGTCAAAACTGTCGGCAATTTCCGCCTTGATGCGGTCGAGTTGGTCGATCATTTGGTCAAATCCCCGTTGGTCGCAGGCACAGGAGCAGGGTTTGATGACAGGTATGTGACAGTGCTATCGGCCACCGCGGCGAAGTTCGCTCGCGACCGTCTCCACCTCATTGGTCCAGATGCCGCCGGAATAGTTTTGCGGCAGGCGCGAGATGAGTTCCGGCGTGTCCAGCCCTGTCGAGAAATCGCCGCCGGAATAGGGGCCAAGGGCAAAGACCCGGCTGCCGGCGCCCTCCATGCGATCGAGGAAACGATCCGGCCAGCCCCAGAGCCAGGGGGCGATGTTGATCGGGACAAGCACAATCGAATTGCGGCAGGCATCCGGCACGATGCCGGTCCAGCCGGTGGCGAAGTAGCGCAAGAGGCAGGTTTTCAGCGAACTGCGTGACATGGCGCGGATATCGGCAAGTGCTGCGCGCAAGGCGGCAACCGGCCTGTCGCCGCCATAGACCATCAGTGTCTGCCGCCGGTCTGCGGGAAGGGCTGACAGAACGGCGGCGAGCTTTTTGCCTTCCTCCGGATCGTTGCTCTTGATGTTGATGAGGAACTGTTTGTCCGGAAAGCTGGAGAGAACCTCGTCCAGCGATGGCATCAGGCCGATGCCTTTGCCGCGGAGCGGGAAAGTCTTGCCGCCATCGGCGGTATAGCCATAGCCGATATCGAGCGCTTTCAGCTCGGCCATCGAATGATCACGGGTGACGCCCTTGCCTTGCGTCCGGCAATCCAGCGTCCAATCATGAAAGACGGCAAACTGGCCGTCGGTGGTCGGATGGATATCGGCTTCGACAATATCGGCACCGGCGGCGAAACCGGCGCGCATCGAAGCGATGGTGTTTTCGAGATAATCATGGGCCGGCGGCAGCATGCGGGAGGCGGTGCATGTGTCGTTGCCAACACCCGTTGGGTCGAATTGCTGGGCGATGCCGCGATGGGCAAGCAAGACCGGTGCCGCGGGCGGGCGTGGATTGAACAGGCTGGTATTGTTGAGAGAGACAAAGGCAGCCAGCAGACCAAGCGTCGCGCCGGCCGAGCGCCAATATTTTCGCATCCTCATCACTTCCTCCGAATCGCCCTGATGTCAGAGTTTGCCAACGGAATGGGCGAGAATGCGGCGGGGTATTGTGTCCTTCAGGTTGAAGCAAGCCGGAGGCGCATGCGCCCGAGGCAGCGTTCAAAGACGGTGTCGTCGGCCATGGCGCGTGCCAGCACCAGCGCGCCCTGAATGCCGGAGACGGCGTCTTCCGCCAGTTGCCTGGCGTCATCGGCCGGGGCGCCGTCGTGGATCAGCGCGGTTTCGAGCGCATTTGTCCAGCGCGCGAAATAGGCCCGGATCGGCCGTGCGAACCGGTCGCGGGTTTCATCCAGTGCGAAGGCGCCGATCAGGCAGATGCGTTTGCCGGAGCGGAAGTACTCGTCCACCGCCGTCCACATCTGCGCGATTGCCGCACGCGGCTCGGCTGTTTCCAGTGGCTCGAAGATTTCCCGGGCAAACCAGGCATCGACGTGCGCGAGCACTTCCGCCGCCATCTGTTCCTTTCCGCCCGGAAAGAAATGGTAGAGGCTGCCCTTGGACAGCCTCGTGCGCGCGGTGATCGTGCTCATCGAGGCGCCTTCATAGCCGCACTCGCGAAACACTTCGGCAACCAGCGCGATGGCATCGCTTTTTTCGAAAACGGTGCGCATGCGGCGGTCAGAGGCCGAGATCGGACAGGCCGGGATGATCGTCCGGACGCCGGCCAAGCGGCCAGTGGAATTTGCGCTCGCTTTCGGCAATCGGCAGATCGTTGATCGAGGCGAAGCGGCGCTGCATCAGGCCGTCGGCGGCAAAATCCCAGTTTTCATTGCCATAACTGCGATACCACTGGCCGCTGTCGTCGTGCCACTCATAGGCGAAGCGGACGGCGATGCGATTGCCTTCGAAGGCCCAGATTTCCTTGATCAGCCGATAATCCAGTTCGCGCTGCCATTTCCGCGTCAGGAATTCGACGATCTGCGGGCGGCCGACGGGAAATTCGGCGCGGTTCCGCCAGCGGCAATCCTCGGTATAGACTTTCGAGACGCGGACGGGATCGCGGCTGTTCCAGCCATCCTCGGCCATGCGGACCTTGGCGACGGCGGTTTCATGGGTGAAAGGGGGTAGCAAGGCGGTCATTGCGGGCTCCTTCTGAAACGATCGGAATCGTGTAGACCGATCGGTCTAGAAAAGCAAGCGCTTGTGAAAATCGGGGTGTTTGCTGCAGAAGGCGGCAGTGTGCCAAACATCGAGGCCGGATGTCGCAAATGCGGCAGCGCGGCCATTGCACGCGGGCTGCAATTTCGCTAAGAGACCGGCGACTTGAGACGACACGGGCGCGGGTTTGCGCGCAGCATTTTCGACCGGTAGAGGCACATGGCACGCATCGTGATGAAATTCGGCGGCACGTCCGTCGCGGATATGGATCGCATCAGGAATGTGGCCCGCCATGTGAAACGCGAGGTCGATGCCGGCCACGAAGTTGCGGTGGTGGTTTCGGCGATGTCCGGCAAGACCAACGAACTGGTTGCCTGGACGCGCGATGCCTCGCCGATGCACGACGCGCGCGAGTATGATGCGGTTGTTGCTTCCGGCGAACAGGTGACCTCGGGCCTCCTGGCGCTGGCGCTGCAGAACATCGGCATCAACGCCCGTTCCTGGCAGGGCTGGCAGATCCCGATCCGCACCGACAATGCGCATGGCGCGGCACGTATTCTTGAAATCGACGGCTCTGAACTGATCCGCCGCTTCGGCGAGGGCCAGGTGGCCGTCATTGCCGGCTTCCAGGGGCTCGGGCCTGACAATAGGATTGCCACGCTCGGCCGCGGCGGGTCCGATACATCGGCGGTTGCAATCGCTGCTGCGGTCAAGGCCGACCGTTGCGATATCTATACGGATGTCGACGGCGTCTACACCACCGACCCGCGCATCGAGCCGAAGGCCAAGCGCCTGAAGAAGATCGCGTTCGAGGAAATGCTGGAAATGGCGTCGCTCGGCGCCAAGGTCCTGCAGGTTCGCTCGGTCGAGCTTGCCATGGTATTCAAGGTTCGCACCTTCGTGCGTTCCAGTTTCGTAGACCCCGACGCGCCGGGCATGGGCGATTTTCTGAACCCGCCCGGTACGCTGATTTGTGATGAGGATGAGATTTTGGAACAGGAAGTCGTCACCGGCATCGCTTATGCCAAGGATGAAGCGCAGATTTCGCTGCGGCGCGTGGCCGACCGGCCCGGCGTTTCGGCGGCGATCTTCGGGCCTCTGGCCGAAGCCCATATCAATGTCGACATGATCGTCCAGAACATTTCCGAAGACGGTTCCAAGACCGACATGACGTTCACGGTGCCGTCGACCGACGTCGACAAGGCGCTGAAGGTTCTCAGCGAAGCCAAGGCGCAGATCGGCTTTGACGTCATCCAGAACGAATCAGGCCTCGTCAAAGTCTCGGTCATCGGCATCGGCATGCGCAGCCATGCGGGCGTTGCGGCGTCCGCTTTCCGCGCACTTGCCGAAAAAGGCATCAACATCAAGGCAATCACTACCTCGGAAATCAAGATTTCGATCCTGATCGATGGTGCTTATGCCGAATTGGCCGTTCGCACTTTGCATTCCGTCTACGGTCTGGATAAGAGTTAAAGCGGGTGGTGGTGACTGCGTTTTCGCTTATATAAGCGGGAACAAATTACCGCTTCCAGTTGTTGACTTTTATTCGGGAGACGTTGTGCGATGAGAGACCTCTCTGCGGGTCCACGCGTCCTCCTCAAGCGGTTGCGCGAACTGATGGCGGAACCGCTCGAGCCGCAGGATCGCCTTGACCAGATTGTTCGCCAGATTGCGCAGAACATGGTCGCAGAAGTGTGTTCGGTCTATGTGCTTCGCTCCGATGGCGTTCTTGAACTTTATGCTACCGAAGGCCTGAACAAGGGCGCCGTGCACCTGGCGCAATTGCAGATGGGGCAGGGCCTCGTCGGCACCATCGCGGCCTCGGCGCGTCCGCTCAACCTCTCCGACGCGCAGGCGCATCCGGCCTTTACCTACCTGCCGGAAACCGGCGAAGAAATCTATCATTCCTTCCTTGGGGTGCCGATCCTGCGCACCGGCCGTTCGCTCGGCGTTCTCGTCGTGCAGAACAAGGCCAGCCGCACCTATCGCGACGACGAGGTCGAGGCGATGGAAACGACGGCAATGGTGCTGGCTGAAATGGTGGCGACCGGGGAATTGAAGAAGCTTACCCGCCCGGGACTTGAACTCGACCTGTCGCGGCCTGTGACGATCGAGGGCTCGAGCTTCAACGATGGTATCGGGCTTGGCTATGTCGTGCTGCACGAGCCGCGCATCGTCGTGACCAACCTTCTGAACGACGATACCGATCATGAGCTGGGACGGCTGGCGGAAGCGCTGGGTTCGCTGCGCATTTCGATCGACGACATGCTGTCACGGCGCGATGTTTCCATGGAAGGCGAACACCGCGCCGTGCTGGAAGCCTACCGGATGTTCGCGCATGACCGCGGCTGGGTCAGGAAGCTCGAAGAGGCGATCCGCAACGGCCTGACGGCGGAGGCGGCTGTCGAGCGGGTGCAGAGCGAGACCAAGGCGCGGATGATCCGGCTGACGGACCCCTATCTGCGCGAGCGCATGCATGATTTCGACGATCTGGCCAACCGGTTACTCAGGCAGCTGACCGGCTACGGCGCCAAGATGTCGGCGACGGATTTTCCGAATGATGCGATCGTCGTGGCGCGTGCCATGGGGGCGGCCGAGCTGCTTGATTATCCGCGTGAGAATGTGCGGGGCCTCGTGCTCGAAGACGGTGCGGTGACTAGCCATGTGGTGATCGTTGCACGCGCCATGGGCATTCCGGTTGTCGGCCAGGCAGCGGGCGTCGTGGCGCTGGCGGAAAATGGCGATGCGATCATCGTCGATGGCGATGATGCCCAGCTGCATTTGCGGCCGATGGCCGACCTGCAGCGGGCCTATGAAGAAAAAGTCCGGCTGCGCGCCCGCCGGCAGGAACAGTACCGCGCCCTGCGTGACGTCGAGCCGGTGACCCGGGACGGTAAGCGCATCAAGCTGCAGATGAATGCAGGCCTTCTGGTCGACCTGCCGCAGCTGTCGGAATCCGGCGCCGAGGGTATCGGCCTGTTCCGCACCGAACTGCAGTTCATGATTGCCTCGACCATGCCGAAGATGGAAGAGCAGGAACTGTTCTACCGCAACGTCATGAAGCAGGCGGCCGGCAAGCCGGTCACCTTCCGCACACTCGACATCGGTGGCGACAAGGTGGTGCCCTATTTCCGCGCGGCGGAAGAGGAAAACCCGGCGCTTGGCTGGCGGGCAATCCGCCTGTCGCTCGACAGGCCCGGCCTGTTGCGCACACAGCTGCGCGCCATGCTGCGCGCTTCGGCAAGCCAGGAGCTGCGCATCATGCTGCCGATGGTGACGGAAGTGTCTGAGCTGCGCACGGTGCGCGAGCTGCTGCAGAAGGAAATCCAGCGGCAATCGAAGATCGGCGAACAATTGCCGCGCAAGCTGCAGTTCGGCGCCATGCTGGAAGTTCCGGCGCTGCTCTGGCAGCTGGACGAGCTGATGGACGAGGTCGATTTCGTTTCGGTCGGCTCCAATGACCTGTTCCAGTTCTCGATGGCGGTCGATCGCGGCAATGCGCGGGTGTCGGACCGTTTCGACGTGCTCGGCCGGCCGTTCCTGCGCATCCTGCGCGACATCGTCCGGGCGGGCGACCGCAACGAGACGTCCGTGACGTTGTGCGGAGAGATGGCGAGCAAGCCACTCTCTGCGATGGCGCTGCTCGGCATCGGCTACCGCTCCGTCTCGATGTCGCCGACGGCGGTCGGCCCGGTCAAGGCCATGCTCCTGGCGCTCGATATCGAAAAACTCTCGGCCATGCTTCATGCGGCACTGGACGACACGCGCAGCCAGACATCGGTGCGCGAGATGCTGGTGGCCTTTGCGGCGGAGACCGGGGTGCCGTTGTAGGTAAGCGGCCCCTCATCCGCCCTGTCGGGCACCTTCTCCCCGCAAGCGGGGAGAAGGGATATGCGGCGAACTCTCTTTTCCTCTCCAACTGGAGACGATGTTGATGGTGATTGAGGGGCGGCAAATTCGGTCGTTCCCTCTCCCCGCATGCGGGGAGAGGGTTAGGGTGAGGGGCAATCCTTGACGGATGGAGAGGATGAGAGGTCCGGATAAACACAAGACGGAGCGCGCTCGCAGTCTGCGCAAAGTCGAAAACAATGCGGAAGAGGCTCTCTGGTTCGAGCTCCGTGGGCGACGCCTCAACGGCTTTAAATTTGTCCGGTAATTACCGGTTGGTCCGTATTTTGCAGATTTCGCATGTAGACAGGCCGGGCTCGTTGTCGAAGTTGACGGCAGTCAGCATGCGAACAGCCGCCATGATGCAAGGCGGGACGACTACATGACAATGAACGGTTGGAGTGTTGTTCGTTTTTGGAATGGGTGTGTTCTTCAGGACCGTGACCGCGTATTGGAGACCATCGTCGCAATTGTCGAGAATCGGCTGGTGCTCGAAGTGAGATCGTTCGATCTCACTTTCGTTCCGGCTAAGAGATCAGATTATGGCGGCTGAAAAGCTGCCGTTGTCATAAACATTGCTGTTCTTGAACAGCGCCTGTGGAGTACACATTGGCTACCTTACCTGTTGAAAAGATGCGCGAGCTGGAGCGCCGGTTTTCCGAGATCGAGGCGCGCATGGCCGAGGGGCCGGCGGCGGATGTCTATGTGAAATTGGCATCGGAATATTCCGAGCTGCAGCCTGTTGTGACGAAGATCCGGCTGTATGAGAAGGCGCAGAGTGAGCTTGCCGACGTCAACGCGCTGCTATCCGCCAAGGATACCGACCGCGAGATGCGCGAGCTGGCGGAGATGGAAAAGCCTGATATCGAAGAGCGGATCGAGGCGTTGGAAAAGGACATGCAGATCCTTCTCCTGCCCAAGGACGCGGCCGACGAGAAGAGTGCCATCCTTGAAATCCGCGCCGGCACCGGCGGCTCCGAAGCGGCCCTTTTCGCCGGTGACCTGTTCCGCATGTACGAGCGTTATGCGGCTGGCAAGGGCTGGAAGGTCGAGGTGCTTTCGGCCAGCGAGGGCGATGCGGGCGGCTACAAGGAAATCATCGCGACCGTGACCGGGCGCGGGGTGTTTTCCAAGCTGAAGTTCGAATCCGGCGTGCACCGGGTTCAGCGCGTTCCCGATACCGAAACGCAGGGGCGTATCCACACCTCGGCGGCGACCGTCGCCGTTTTGCCGGAGGCCGAGGATATCGATATCGAAATCCGCAACGAAGACATCCGCATCGACACGATGCGCTCGTCGGGTGCCGGTGGACAGCACGTCAACACGACGGACTCGGCCGTTCGCATCACCCATCTGCCCTCCGGCATCGTCGTCACGTCGTCTGAAAAATCACAGCACCAGAACCGCGCCAAGGCCATGCAGGTTTTGCGCTCGCGGCTCTATGACATGGAGCGGCAGAAGGCAGACAATGAACGGTCGGCTTCCCGCAAAAGCCAGGTCGGGTCCGGTGACCGTTCGGAACGTATCCGCACCTACAATTTTCCGCAGGGACGCGTTACCGACCATCGTATCAATCTGACGCTCTACAAGATCGACCGGATGATGATGGGGGAAATCGACGAAGTGGTCGATGCGCTGCTCGCCGATTACCAGGCCGATCAGTTGGCGCAACTGGGCGAGCAGAAGGGATGACCGATACACTCGACAGCCTGTTTGCCGAGGCACGGACGGCGTTCCTGAAAGCGCATATCGGCGAGGCGGCGCTTGATGCGCGCGTGCTGATTTCCGGTCTGCTCGACCTGCCGGCGGTGGCGTTCATGACGCGTGGCGGCGAGATCGTTTCGGAGAAGGATGCGCAGCGCATTCGCGATGCGATTGAGCGGCGGGCGGCACACGAGCCGGTTCACCGTATTCTCGGGCAGCGTGAATTCTACGGCCTGACGCTCGGCATGTCGCCAGACACGCTTGAGCCGCGGCCGGATTCGGAGATGATCGTCGAAGGGCTCATTCCTTTCGCGCAGAAATTCGTGGCGGAGAAGGGAACCTGTCATCTGATCGATCTCGGCACCGGGACGGGGGCGATCTGCTTGGCGCTGCTGAGCGCCGTTCCGCAGGCAACCGGGGTCGGATCCGACCTGTCGGCCGGTGCTGTCGAGATGGCCAAGGCCAATGCGCAGCGCAATGATCTGAGTGCGCGTTTCGCCGGGGTGGAAAGCGACTGGTTTGCGGGGATTGTCGGCAAGTTCGACATCATTGTGTCAAATCCTCCCTATATACGCACAGACGTCGTTGCATCGCTGGCGCCTGAAGTGCGCGATCATGATCCGGCGTTGGCGCTTGATGGCGGTGCGGACGGTCTCGATGCCTATCGCACCATCGCTGAACATGCCGCACGCCATCTGGTCGAGGGTGGCATTGTCGGTGTCGAGATCGGCTACGACCAGTTGCAGGTGGTCGGCCAGCTTTTCGAAGATCAGGGCTTCCGGGTGATCGACCGGGTGAAGGATCTGGGCGGAAATGACCGTGCCATCCTGTTCGCCTTCGGCCGCTAACCCCTGCAAACCGGCCCTTGTTGCAACGTTCTTTTTCGAAACCGTGAAGAAAAGGCTTGGAATCACACGGGAAGCGGGCTAGGTTCCTCTCACGCACTGGGCAGAAGGTCAAAGATCAGAGATTCGTTCCGGTCAGACCTTGCCGCAGGGATTACTCTCAAAAAAGAGTTTCTAAGGTTCGACAGTGCCTGGTGCGGGTACCTGTTAATTTGACTTTAACCAGCGACGGTACCGTCAAGAGGCGGTTGGGTCGCGGCGCGTGTCTGCTTGATGCGGAATCCGTTGAGACGGAATTCCTGGCAAGCCGCGAAGCCACAAGATCATCAATATAAAGAGAATCCAGGTGAGTGAACGATGAGGCCAGGACAGCAGAACAAGCGCGGCCGTGGGCGTAACAACAATACCAGCAGCAATAACAGTGGCGGCGGCGGTAACAACAACAATCATAACCGGAAGGGTTCCAACCCGCTGACCCGGACCTATGACAGCTCCGGCCCGGACGTAAAGATTCGCGGTACCGCCCAGCACATCGCCGAGAAATACTCGACGCTCGCCCGTGACGCGCAGAGCTCCGGTGACCGTGTTGTGGCTGAAAATTATCTGCAGCACGCCGAGCATTACAACCGCATCATTGCGGCCGCACAGGCGCAGATGCAGGAACGCTTCCAGCGTGACGACCGCAGCGACTATAACGATCGCAACGAATTCCAGGATCGCGACGGCAACGAGCGCGACGACGATATGGACCAGAGCGAGACCGACGAGACCGCAGGCGTTCAGGACCAGCCGGCCGAGCAGGGGCGTCATCACCAGCAGGGTGAGCGCCAGCAGCGCCGCCAGCCGGAAGGCGAGCGTCAGCAGCGCCAGCAGGACCGTCAGCCCCGCCAGTCCGACCAGCAGCGTCAGCCCGAGCAGGATCGCCAGCCTGATCAGGACAGCCAGGCCGACCAGGAACGTCAGCCTGAGCAGGAGCGTCAGCCGCGCGAGGAGCGCCAGCCACGGCAGGAGCGCCAGCCAAGGCAAGAGCGTCAGCGCCAGCCGCGCGCCGAGCAGGCCCAGCCGCGTGCCGACCTCGCACCGCAGCCCGTCATCGACGGCTCCGGCCCGCAGCCGGTGATCGAAGGCACGCCAGCCGAGGTTTCGCTGGAGGAAGAAGCGCCGACGGGCCGCGCTCCGACGCGCCGCCGCACGGCTCCGCGTCCGCGCCGCCAGCCGCGCCGCGGCGAAGCCGGTGGTGACGAGGCATCCGCATCCGGGGAAACCGGTGGCGAGCCAGCTGGCGATGCGCCGGCGCTGGAACCTGCTGCGACGGAGTAATCAGCAAAGGCTGCCGGAAGGTGGCGCTTGCCGATGATTTGAAGAGCCCGGCCGTTTTGCGGCCGGGTTTTTTGTTGCCGTGAACTGTCATAGACATTGGTATGAAATGACGGGAAGAACTGGCGGCAGTGCCGGTTGCGTCGGGGGCGATTGCATGGATAGCTGGACTTTGCATTGGCTGGAGGCATCTGGCGACCTCTCCGGGTATCGCGCCGAGATAGCCGCGGCGTTCGAACAGTCATACCGGACTGTTTCAACGCTGCTGTCACCGCCGCGGCTCGATATTCTCGTTCAGCGGCTTGCCGGTGCGACAATCCCTGGCGTCGGCATTGCCGGATATGCCCAGCGCAGCACGCTGTTTTCGATGACGGTCGATCCGGACGAGCCGAATTTCGCAGACAGCCTCAAGGATGGAGCGCTGAACAGGCAGATCATTCACGAGGTGCATCATTGCCTGCGCATGGCGGGGCCAGGGTATGGGCATACGCTGGGCGAAGCGCTGGTCACCGAGGGGCTGGCCGGGCAGTTTGTCCGCCGTCTCATGGGCACGCCGCCGGAGCCTTGGGAATGTGCCGTCGCGCCAGAGGTGCTGCAGGCGGCTCTTCCCAGCGCAGAAGACCTTGCGTCTACGAACTATGACCATGCCGTGTGGTTCTTTGGTACGGCTTCTCAGCCCTGCCGGTTCGGCTACACGCTGGGATACCAGATCGCCGGGCGCTGGCTGGACAAAGCCGGGGCGGTGGATGCCGCCACCTGGGTGAATGTGCCGGCGGCAACGGTGCTGGCCATGGGGCTGAAGCAGGAGGCGAATGGTTAGGAAGCTTGGCCGTGCAGCCGCTGGTCAGGCGGTGATACCGTGGACGATCAATGCGGCCAGATGGGCCGTTGCCGCCGTTTCATCGAGCCGGCCGCGGATGAGTTCGCGGGCGATGACTTCGGCAGCCCCGGCAAGGGCGGCGCAGCGTAGTCTCAGGTCCTCTGCAGATAGCGATGAGAAACGGGCAAGAGAAGCGGCGATGAGGACGGCATAATCGTCGGCCAGTGCCTGCTGGACAGCATCCATCTGCGCATTGCCGCGCAACGCGCCGGACATGGCCAGCCATTCCGGCCCGCTTTCCACCGCGCAGCCGATATAGGCGGCGCTGATGATCCCGGCAATTGCCGGCAGGGCGGGGGCCGCCTTTTCGAGGCCTGCCTTCAGCTTTCCGATATGGCGCGCTTCGACTTCTTCCGAGAGGGCGATCAGCAGGCCTTCGCGCGTGCCGAAATGTTCGTAGGCGATCGGCTTGCTGACGCCTGCGCGCTCCGCCAGATGCCCGAGCGTCAGGGCATCGGCGCCGCATTCACGCAGGATGTTCCTTGCCGTGTCGAGGAGCTGTGTGCGCCGCTCCGGCTTGGGGAGTTTGCGCATTTCGGGCTTTGCCATCGCCACCTTCCTTATTTCGTTGCAATCGGGCGGTCTGCCTCTTGAAAACGGTCTATTTCAAATTACCTACCAGTAGTAACTTACTATTGGTAACATTGGCAATATGCCAATGTCTCCATGTTTCAGGAGATAAGATCATGTCGAGCACATTAAACCCAGTCCTGATCATCGGCGGCTCCGGCGTCGTCGGCAGCTGGACGGCAAGGACCATTCGCAAACTGCATCCCAGCCTGCCGCTTGCCATCGGCGGGCGCGACCTTGCCAAGGCACAGGCCGTTGCCCGCGAGATTGGCGGTGCGACGGGCATCAGGGTCGATCTCGACCGCGCCGATCTGGGTCTTTCGGGCGGCGAGGCGTTCAGCGCAGTCGCGGTGTTCGTCAAGGACGACAGGCTGTCTTCCATGCGCTATGCGCAGCATCACAAGATTCCCTATATCAGCATTTCCAGCGGCACGTTCGAAATCGGCCCAGAGGTTGCGCAATATGTTCATGCGCCGGACCGGGCGCCGGTCCTGCTCGCGAGCCATTGGCTGGCGGGTGCGGCGATCTTCCCGGTCCTCGCCTTTGCCAAGGATTTTCAACGGATCGACGCTGTTCGCATCGGCGTTCTGCTCGATGAGCAGGACATGGGCGGACCGGCGGCGCTGACGGACTATAACCGCATCACCGGCGCTGCCCCGGCGGCGCTGACCGTCAAGGATGGCAAGATGCACTGGGTGAGTGGTGAGGAAGCCAAGGCGCGTTATGTCAGTGTCGATGGTGTTGAGCTGGACGCGCAGGCCTATTCGCCGTTCGACATCATGGCGCTTGCCGCCCGCACCGATGCCAAGGCGATCCGGCTTGATCTTGCCTATAGCGTTTCCGCCAGCCGCCGCCGTGGCGAGGCGTTTTCGACGGAAATTACCATTGAGATCGAGGGGCAGGGGACGGACGGCAAGCTGCGGCTGGACCGGCACGAAATCGTCCATCCGCAGGGACAGGCGCCGCTGACGGCGTTGGGAGTTGCGCTCGGCGTAGAACGGCTTCTGGGCCTTTCGGGCGGGGATGCTCCGAAGGCTGGTCTCTATCTGCCGGAAGTGCTGATCGAGCCCGGCTACTACGTTGACCGGATGAAGGAGTTTGGAGCGGTTTTTGAGGACAAAAGGGCTGCAGTCTAATGAAGGGGTAACTCAAACCTCAGCCATTCTCGTCCTCATAACAGGAATCCAGTCAGCTCAAGTCATTGGACTGGCTGGTCTTTTGACCCGGTGGACGCCGGGTCGCTGGATCCCCGCCACAAGGGCGAGGATGACGGGAGGGTGAATGTCCGTTTCTTCCAGTAAGCGGTTCTAGCATTTGTCAGCAGGAAACCCTCGCCGGTGAGCACCGCGAGGGTTTCGTCTTCTGGAGGGTTTTTTGTGGTCGTTGCAACCGCTATATATGAGCCATGGATGCATCTGATACCACCACTTTTCGCAGCATTATCATCGCCAGATTTCCGGAGCTTGCCACGTCGCGGTTCGAGCTGGCGACTGCGGGGTGGGATTCGATCGCGGTCGATGTGGATGACCGGCTGATCTTCAAGTTTCCCCGCCATGCGGTTGCTGAAACGGCGCTGCTGCGCGAGGCGCGGCTTCTGGCAGTCATCCGGCCGCGGATCGCAATGCCGGTGCCCGATCTGCGCATCGAGCAGGGGCCGCCGCTGTTTTCCGTGCATGAAAAACTCAAGGGCGTGCATCTCATTACCGCCGATTACGATCGGCTCCCGGAGGCGGCGCGGCAAGAGCTGGGTGAGAGGCTCGGGCGGTTTTATGCAGAGCTTCACCGGCTGGATCAGGCGACGATGCAGGCCGCCGGGGCAGGGCTTGTTGCACAATGGCAGCCGGTGAGCGCGATGCGGGAGAGGGCGCTGCCGATGCTTGCTGGGGATATCCGCCAAAAGGCGGCAGCGGCGATTGATGCGTTCGAACAGTTGCGGCCTGATCCTTACGGCAGAACCTATGGCTTTTCCGATGGCCACGGCTGGAACATGGCCTTCGACCACCCAAGCCAGCGATTGACCGGCATGTATGACTTTGCCGATTCCGGTTTTGCGCCGGTGCATCAGGAATTCATCTATGCGCGCTTCGTTTCGCCGGATCTGACTGAACGCATCATCGCATCGTACGAGGTTCTGACCGGCCGGGCGATCGACCGGCGACGGGTGGACATTTTGACGGCGGCGCATCGTCTGTCCGAGCTGGCAGAGCTTGCCGACAACCCCGATCATGTGCGTATCATGATCGACAGCGTCGAAAACTGGGCGCGAACGGCGAATTTACAAAGCCTGCGATGAAATCGGCAACCATGACGTTTCCTGCTCTTTAATTTCGAAAATCCCGGCCCCATATTCACTCCAGACGGCCGGTCCTGTGCAATGCAGGGTGCGGCCGGCACGGGCTTGCCTTTTCAGGGAGCCTCATTCCAACCGTCGGCAGTGCCAAATGTGGGCTGACCGATTACCGGAGGTAGACATATGAATATTGAAAAATACTCAGAGCGCGTGCGCGGTTTTCTGCAATCGGCTCAGACCTATGCGCTGGCCCAGGGCCATCCGCAATTCGTTCCCGAACACGTGCTGAAGGTCCTGCTCGATGACGACCAGGGCATGGCGGCATCGTTGATCGAGCGGGCTGGCGGCAGTGCCAAGGACGCAAAACTTGCCAATGACAGTGCGATTGCCAAGCTGCCGAAAGTGTCTGGCGGCAACGGCTCGATCTCGCTTTCGCAGCCGCTTGCCAAGGTTTTCACCACGGCCGAAGAGGCCGCCAAGAAGGCGGGCGACAGCTTTGTTACCGTCGAGCGGCTGCTGCAGGCGCTGATCATCGAGACCTCGGCTGCCACGTCCGGCATCCTGTCGAAGGCTGGGCTGACGGCATCCAAGCTCAATCAGGTGATCAACGAAATCCGCAAGGGCCGCACCGCTGATGGCGCCAATGCCGAAGCGGGTTTCGACGCCTTGAAGAAATATGCGCGCGACCTGACGGCCGATGCCCGTGACGGCAAGCTCGACCCGGTGATTGGCCGCGACGATGAAATTCGCCGCACCATCCAGGTCCTGTCGCGCCGCACCAAGAACAACCCGGTCCTGATCGGTGAACCCGGCGTCGGCAAGACGGCGATCGCCGAGGGCCTGGCTGCGCGTATCGTCAATGGCGACGTGCCGGAAAGCCTGAAGGACAAGAAGCTGATGGCGCTCGACATGGGCGCCTTGATCGCTGGTGCGAAGTTCCGTGGCGAATTCGAAGAGCGGCTGAAGGCCATTCTCTCCGAAGTCCAGGCGGAAGCCGGCGAGATCATCCTGTTCATCGATGAGATGCACACGCTGGTGGGTGCCGGCAAGGCGGATGGAGCCATGGATGCGTCCAACCTCTTGAAGCCTGCGCTTGCGCGCGGCGAACTGCATTGCGTCGGCGCCACCACGCTTGATGAATACCGCAAGCATGTGGAAAAGGACGCAGCTCTTGCCCGCCGGTTCCAGCCGGTCATGGTCAACGAGCCGAATGTCGAGGACACGATCTCGATCCTGCGCGGATTGAAGGAAAAGTACGAACAGCATCACAAGGTGCGGATCTCGGATTCGGCGCTGGTTGCGGCTGCGACACTGTCCAACCGCTACATCACCGACCGGTTCTTACCCGACAAGGCGATCGACCTGATGGACGAAGCCGCATCGCGGCTGCGCATGCAGGTGGATTCGAAGCCGGAAGAACTGGACGAACTCGACCGCCGCATCATGCAGCTGAAGATCGAGCGCGAGGCCTTGAAAAAGGAAACCGACCGTGCCTCGAAGGACCGGCTGGAAAAGCTGGAACTGGACCTTACCGGGCTCGAGGAGCAGGCCGATGCGCTGACGGCGCGCTGGCAGGCGGAAAAATCGAAGCTCGGTCTGGCTGCCGATCTGAAGAAGCAGCTGGAAGAGGCCCGCAACGAACTGGCGGCAGCCCAGCGCAAGGGTGAGTTCCAGCGCGCTGGCGAGCTTGCCTATGGGGTGATCCCGAAGCTCGAAAAGGAGCTGGAGGTTTCCGAAAGCCAGGATTCGTCGGCGCTTGATCCGATGGTTCAGGAGGTCGTGACGCCCGACAATATCGCCCATGTCGTTTCCCGCTGGACCGGTATTCCAGTGGAAAAGATGCTCGAAGGCCAGCGCGACAAGCTGTTGCGCATGGAAGACGAGCTGTCGCAATGGGTGGTTGGCCAGGGTGATGCGGTTCAGGCC
Organism: Rhizobium sp. Root1204; assembly: GCF_001424965.1. Lineage (NCBI taxonomy): Bacteria > Pseudomonadati > Pseudomonadota > Alphaproteobacteria > Hyphomicrobiales > Rhizobiaceae > Rhizobium > Rhizobium sp. Root1204. Next base: position 7,119 of record NZ_LMCZ01000042.1, on the reverse strand, counting down.
GTTTCGCGCGCGGTTCGCCGTTCGCGGGCAGGTCTGCAGGATCCAAACCGTCCGATCGGTTCGTTCATTTTCCTGGGGCCTACCGGCGTCGGCAAGACGGAACTGACCAAGGCTTTGGCGCGCTTCCTGTTTGACGACGAAACGGCGCTGGTGCGCATGGATATGTCCGAGTACATGGAGAAACATTCCGTGTCGCGGCTGATCGGTGCCCCTCCGGGCTATGTCGGTTACGAGGAAGGCGGCGCGCTGACCGAAGCGGTAAGGCGCAAGCCCTACCAGGTGGTGCTGTTCGACGAGATCGAAAAGGCACATCCGGATGTCTTCAACGTGCTGTTACAGGTTCTCGATGACGGCCGCCTGACCGATGGTCAGGGCCGCACCGTCGATTTCCGCAACACGATGATCATCATGACCTCCAATCTCGGGGCGGAATATCTCGTCGGGCTTGGTGAGAACGATGACAGCGACACGGTGCGCGATCAGGTGATGGATGTGGTGCGCGGGCATTTCCGCCCCGAATTCCTCAACCGCGTCGACGAGATCATCCTGTTCCACCGCCTGAAGCGCGGCGAAATGGGCGCGATCGTCGATATCCAGCTTTCGCGCCTGCGTCAGTTGCTCGCCGACCGCAAGATCACGCTGGAACTCGACGACGAGGCCCGTGCCTTCCTCGCCGACAAGGGCTACGATCCGGCCTATGGCGCACGTCCGCTGAAGCGGGCCGTGCAGAAATATGTCCAGGACCCGCTCGCCGAGCAGATCCTCCAGGGCAATTTCCCGGACGGTTCGACGATCAAGGCCTTCGCCGGCTCGGATCGCCTGAACTTCAAGCTGCGCGGCGGCGAACAGGCTGCGGCGTAAGGCCCTTCCGACAATAGTGAAAACCTCCCTGGGTAAGCCCGGGGAGGTTTTTTTGTATCGTCATTTCATGCGATGGACCATGTCCAGCAGCGCTCGAAGCCTCGGTGTCAGGTTGCGGCGATTGGGGTAATAGAGATAGAAGCCCGCGAATGGCTGGCTGTAGTCTTCCAACAAAGGCACGAGCAGGCCGCGGTCGATCAGCGGGCGAAAGCTGTCCTCCATGCCGAAAGTGATGCCGGCGCCGGCGCAGGCGAGCCGGATCATCAACCCCATGTCGTTGGTGGTGAACTCGGGCTCGACCGCGACGCTGAAATCCCGGCCATCCTCCGTGAATTCCCAACGGTAGGGCGCGACGGCCGGGGCCGGACGCCAGCCGATGCACCGGTGATGGCCAAGATCGCGCGGATGATGCGGCGGGTTGCAGTGCTGCAGATAGGCGGGCGCGCAGACTGCAAGCTGCCGCTGCGGACCGGACACCGGAACCGCGATCATGTCCTGCGCAATCACTTCGCCAAGACGCACGCCTGCGTCATAGCCTTCGGCAACGATATCGAACTCTTCGTCCGTCACAGTGATATCGATCCGCACATCGGGATTGGCATCGGCAAACGCCGTCAATAGCGCGCCGGACAGGAATTTTTCGGCGATCGAGGAGACGGCCAGCCGCAACTGGCCCCGGGGGCGACCCCGGATATCGGCAGCCGCCGACAGGGCTGCGCCGACATCGGCAATGGCGGGGGCGATATCGTCATAGAGCCGCTGGCCTTCCTCCGTCAGGCTGACGCTGCGCGTCGTGCGGCGTACGAGCAGGATGCCGAGCGTTTCCTCCAGCCGCGATATCGTCTGGCTGACGGCGGAGCGGGTGACCCCCATGCGGTCTGCCGCCGCCCGGAAATTCCGTTCCTGCGCAACAAGGGCAAAGACTGAGAGTGCATTTAGGTCCAGCTGCATTGGTTAGATTTTCTGTCCAGTGAAGTCACGTATCGATATCTTATCGCGACAATGATGGAGCGTTACCTTTCTGGCAAGCAATCAGGCTAGAACAGGAAGGATCATCACATGTCTGACAAGGTTGTTCTGATTACCGGCGCCTCCAGCGGCATCGGTGCCGGCATCGCCCGCGCGTTGGGCGGCGCCGGTTTCAAATTGATGCTCGGCGCCCGCCGGGAGGATCGTCTCAATGCACTTGCCGAAGAAATCCGTGCGGGAGGAGGGGAGGTGGAAACGCGCCGCCTCGATGTGACAGATCGCGCCGATGTGGCGGCCTTTGCCGATGCAGCGCGGCAGGCCTTTGGCCGCGTCGACGTCATCGTCAACAATGCGGGTGTCATGCCGCTATCCCTGATGGCCTCGATGAAGGTGGACGAATGGGAGCGGATGGTCGATGTCAACATCAAGGGCGTGCTTTACGGGATCGCGGCGGTGCTGCCCGAAATGACCCAGCGCGGGTCAGGCCATGTGATCAACATCGCTTCGATCGGTGCGCTCAGCGTGGTTCCAACAGCTGCAGTCTATTGCGCCACCAAATTTGCGGTTCGGGCGATCTCCGACGGGTTGCGGCAGGAGCGGGACGATATCCGCGTTACCTGCATCCATCCGGGTGTGGTGGAAAGCGAACTGGCCGGAACGATCACCGACCCAGCGGCGGCCGACGCCATGAAGACGTACCGCGCCATCGCGCTGCAGCCGGATGCGATCGGCCGGGCCGTGCGCTTCGCCATCGAGCAGCCTGATGATGTCGACGTCAACGAGATTGTCGTCAGGCCAACACGGGCGGCGCACTGATGAACCGCGCCGTTCTGACGATTTTTCTTTTCGCAGCGCTTGCAAGCGCAACCTTCGCAGGGGACACGATGACTACAATGGAAAGGCCCCACCCCTATGTCGGCTTGTGGGTCACCCGCGATGGCCATGTCCGGCACGAATTGCTGGCGAACGGCCGCTATGACGAGGCGCGGGGACATCGGAAAAGCGCCTATCAGGGGCGCTATAGCGTCACAGGCGATCATATCGACTATTGGGACGATACCGGCTTTACTGCCGACGGTGATTTCATCGACGGGGTGCTTTACCATGGCGGGATGATTTTGTACCGGAAGTGACGGAGGAGGCATGGCCTGCTGGCCAGGTTTGAGGCGAAATCGCGTGTTGGACGGTTATCGCTGGTATCAATGGAGCAGGTGGTCCTGCTTTGTGCTTGCTACAGCCGTGGCAAGCGCCGTTTGACCGACGTTCCCTTGATGACGGCTGTGCTGGTGACGGCGTGTTCGGACAGGCTTTCAAGAACATCGTCCATCTGTTCGATCGAATTGACGACCAGACGGGCGAGGAAAGGATCGTCACCGGTGATCTTGTCGCATTCGATAAATCCCGGCTGCTCCTGAATCAGCCGCTCGACAAGGTGCAGCTTGCCCGGAAGCGGTCTGATTTTCACCATGGCCCGTATCGGGTAGCCGATTGCCCGCGTATCGACGTCGATCGTAAAGCCGCGGATGGTCCCGGCCGCCTGCAGTTTGCGCACCCGCTCCGATACGCTCGGTTGCGACATGCCGACGGCGCGGGCCAGTTCACTCATGGAGAGCCGTGCGTTGGAATCGAGTTCCGTCAAAATCCGCGCGTCCGTATCGTCCAATGAGGACTTTCCGAATTGAACGCCGATGTCTGATTTTGCTTTCTTCATGGAAGGCAGAATAGGAGATTTACCGCGTCTTTTCCATATAAAACAAGCGAATGATGTTGAATGATCATCCTTTGAAAAAGGGATGAAAAATGCTGTTCGGAATCCTGGCCGGCCTTGCCACATGCGCGTTGTGGGGCCTCACATTTGTTGCGCCCCGCGCTGTCGAACCGTTCACCGCATGGGACTTGACCGTCGCCCGCTACGGGATTTTCGGGCTGGCCTGCGCCCTGCTGATGATCGGCAGGCGGTTCCGGCCGACCGGTATTGCACCACGGCGGTTGCTCACGGGTCTGCTTCTCGGCGGCGCCGGTTATACCGGCTATTTCATTTGTGCCGCGTTTGCCGTTCAGTTGGCGGGCGCCGCCATCCCTCCCGTTATCATCGGCGCCATGCCTGTGCTTCTTGCTGTTATCGGCAATGCGCGTGATCGCACCGCGCCGTGGGCGGCTCTTGCCTTGCCTTTGCTGCTGACCGGGGCCGGCGTCGCGATTGTGAATGTCGCAGCACTTGGGCGGATCGATGCTGCCGATACGCAATCACTTCAACGCGGTATCCTGGCGAGTATCGCCGCGCTGGTGATATGGGTTGTCTATGGATTGGTGAACGCGGCCGTCATGCGTTCCGCTGACGCGCCTGACGGCCTCAAATGGACGGGGCTGCAGGGGATCGGCGCTGCTGCGGCAAGTCTTTTCCTGCTCCCCCTGTCGTCGCTGACGCAGATGGATGCATTCCAGGAACACGATCTGTATCGCTTCATGGGGTGGGCGTTGGTGATGGGGTTGGCCGGGTCCTGGCTTGCGACCTGGTGCTGGGTCGTCGCTTCCCGGCGTCTGCCTCTTGCTCTTGCGGCCCAGCTCATTGCCGCCGAAACGGTCTTCGGTCTTGCCTACGGCTTTGCATTCGAAGGCCGTTGGCCGCTTTGGTGGGAAGTGCTTGGAGCCGGGTTGCAGATTGCCGGCGTCTGTTGTGCCGTCAACGTCTTTTCCGGGAGACCCGCAGCCTCCTTGCTTGATGACACCGCATCATCTCCCGGCTGCGAACTCCATACCAAACAGTGTTCTGTATAAAAACGGTATCCAGGGCTGCACAGCATGAAATGCGGCCACCGGAAGATGAGGGCACCCGGGGCCACAGCGGGCAAAACCGCGCTACTGTGCGGCTGCCACTTCGGCGCTGCCATTGTCCTTGGCCAGCAATTCGTCGATGCGTCCGCGTTCCTTGTCGAACTGGGCGAGCGCCTTGCCGTCGAGCGACTTGCCGCCGGGCAGGCGGATGCGCAAAGGGTCGACGCGGTTGCCGTTGACGATCAGCTCATAGTGCAGGTGCGGCCCGGTCGACAGGCCGGTGGTGCCGACCCAGCCGATCACCTGGCCCTGAACGACCTTCGAACCGGCAGTGACATTCTTGGAGATTGCGCTCTGGTGATTGTAGGACGAGACATAACCATTGGCGTGGCGGATCAGCGTCTGATTGCCATAACCGCCGGAATCCCAGCCAGCCTTTTCAACGACACCGTTACCGGCCGCGATGATCGGCGTGCCGCGCGGAGCCGCCCAGTCGACACCGGTATGCATGCGCGAAAAGCCGAGGATCGGATGGCGGCGCATGCCGAAACCGGAACGGAACGTGCCGTTCGGAACGGGATTGCGCAGCAGGAACTGGCGGATGCTCTTGCCCTGTTCGTTGTAATAGTCGATCGAATTGTCGTCCGGATCCTGGAACCGGTAGAAGCGCGTCTCGGCGTCGCCGAATTTGGCGTTGACGTAGAGCAGTTCTGAATCGTCGGTTGCCTTGCCGCTGCTGTCGGCGACGGAGAAGAAGGCTTCAAGACGGTCGGTCGGCTTCAGCTGCGCCTGGAAATCGACATTGCTGGCCAGAAGCTTGATGATCTGGGCGATCATCGTCGAATTCATGCCGTAGGAGAGGGCGGCGCGGTAGACACCATCATAGACGCGCGGCAGGTCGTGGCCGGAGGTTATGACCGGGGTTCCATTATCGTCAAAGGCGCTGGCAACGGCTGCCAGTTGCGGCGGTTCGTAAGCCTTGACGAAATTGCCCTTGTCGTCGAGCGCCATGGTAAAGACATGGGCGCCGCGTGTGTAAACGGTGGCACGCACGACCTTGGCCTCGTCGTTCTCACCTTTCTGGATGATGCCGATGCGCAGGACGTCGCCTTCCTGCAGATCGGTTGCGTCGAGGGCTGGCCGCAGATAGCCGGCGAGATCCTCGGCCTGGGCTTTGCCATAACCGGCATTGATCAGAACGGTGGCGATCGGCGTTGCCCGGCGCACCGGAATGACGTCGTCGGCATATTCGGTCGTCTGGTCGGTGATCGTCTCAAACGCGGAGACGGTCATGTTTTCCTCGACCACCCTGGCCGACAGGCCCTGGATCAGGTCGAGATCGGAAGCGTCAGAGGCAAAGCGGCGCGGATCGATGTAGAACAACGAGGCCAGCTGGGTATTGCCGTCGGTCAGCACCGAACCATTGGTGCGGACATTCTCCTCGACCTCGTCCATCGACATCGAGGGCGCGAATTTCAGCGTCGAGCCCTTCAGCGGAAAATCCACCGTCTTCAGCGCCACTTCGGATTCGACATCGGAGCCATAGAGCGTGCCGGTCCGGCTGACCGGTGGTGGCGCATCCGCATCGTCGCTGGAAAAAATGGCCAGCGGATCGAAGGAGGGATATTTTTCCGCCGGCTGGTGGTTGGCGGCAAGCGTCATCTTCACATGCGCGAACGGCTGGCGGCGAACCACTTCCTTTTCGCCATCATGGGTCATGGTCGAGACTTCCATGATGGTGCGGTCGGATGGCTTGGCAACGATGCTGGGGCTCAAGATACGGTCGCCGCGCTTGGCGGCTGCGGTCGGCTGCGAGCCACGGACGGACGGATCCATGGCGGCATAGGCTTCGGCAGGGATGGCCAGTTGCTGGCGCCCGTCAAGGGCTGCGAACAATGCGACGCCCATCAAGAGGCTGGATGTAATGCCGGTGAGAAACGTGCCCGAAAGCCAGCGCAGGGAAATCTCGCGCCGGTCGGGAGCCTTGCGTCCATCTGCAAGGATCGGCGGCTCGTTGCCGAGCGACCGTATCATGGTCTTGTCCGTGATCATGCCAATCGAGCGGGGTCCCTGGTTACGCGCCGTTTCTTATTATGGTCCGGGTATGTTGTGCGAAGATGTGCATCTTTCACGCCTTCAAGTCAAACAGAACGGCCATCACTCCATAAGGTGCCTATAGAGTGCAAGGCTTCCCTATAGAGAAGAAGCCTCAAGACGCAGTTGCGAAGCGCTGATTAGAGCGCCAATTGTGAAGAAGTGAGGGCGAGAATGTGTTTTCCGGCCTATACAAAGGGTTATCCCGATTGCCGCAACGCAGCAAAGCCTTACGGCGCAGGCTTTTGTCAAAAAACTGTCATTTTTTTCAAAAACCCTGTTGACTGTGAAGGATGTCTGGGACTATAAACCGCTCACCAACGAGGGCGGCGGCGCTGCTGGCGACCGACGAACTCGCTCTGAAGTTTCTTACGAAAGTTTGGTGCGGATTTGGGGTTTCAGGCGGGAACGCTTCGGGCT
>NZ_LMCZ01000041.1:0-250211 GCF_001424965.1 Rhizobium sp. Root1204 | reverse complement strand
GGTCGCGGGCAATCTCCTGCTTTTCTTCCTGACTGCGCGTATCGACCACTTCCGGGATCGGCTTACGGCGGTCGGGACGCTTGGCTGGTTCACCATCACTATCGATTGCGGGACGCAATTCATCCTCTGCGACCGGCGGCTGGCCGTCGTCCTGCTGGCCGGCCTGTGCCCGGGCCTTCTCTTCGGCACGGATGCGACGACGCTCCTCGGCAGCCTTTTGCGCGGCCTCGTCATCGCCGGACGGTTGAGCCTGCTCTTCCTGCTGTTGCTGTTCAGCCTGCTGCTTGCGGCGCTCGGCACGAGCCTTGGCCTTCTCTTCAGCAGCCTTTGCCGCCTCATCGTCGCCAGAAGGCTGGGCCTGCTCCTCTTGCTGCTGCTGTTCAGCCTGCTGCTTACGGCGCTCTGCGCGAGCCTTGGCCTTCTCCTCGGCAGCCTTTGCAGCCTCGTCGTCACCGGACGGCTGGGCCTGCTCTTCTTGCTGCTGCTGTTCGGCCTTCTGCTTGCGGCGTTCGGCGCGAGCCTTGGCCTTCTCCTCGGCAGCCTTTGCCGCCTCGTCGTCACCGGACGGTTGGGCCTGCTCTTCTTGCTGCTGCTGTTCAGCCTTCTGCTTGCGACGTTCTGCGCGAGCCTTGGCCTTCTCCTCGGCAGCCTTTGCCGCCTCGTCGTCACCGGACGGCTGGGCCTGCTCCTCTTGCTGCTGCTGTTCGGCCCGCTGCTTCCTGCGTTCGGCGCGGCTCGGCTGCTCTTCCTGTGCGGGCTGCGCTTCCTGTGCCGGCTCTTCCTGCTGCTGCTCGGCATCCTGGCGCGCCTTGCGGCGCTCGGCGCGGCTCGGTTGCTGCTCTTCTTCCTGGGCGGGCTGCTCTTCGGACTGCTCGCCGCGCGGACGGCGCTTCTTGATGATCTCTTCCGGTGCCTGTTCACCACCATCCGCCTGCGCGACGCTATCTTCCTGCGCGACTTCGAACGGCTTCATCAGGCTATCGGCCAAAGCCGGCTGGACGGCGATCGATATCGACAGCATGGGAAACGCCACGGTCGCGAAAAGTTTGGATCGGATGCTCATAAATGTCTCCTCCTTCAGAGGTCCCGTTTTCGTTGTCTTGAGCCGGAGGGACACCGCTTGTCCTTCAGTCATGTCCGCTCTTTGGACAGACCAAGCGGTGAAAAAAAGGCGAACCGGCTCAAATCAGACAACGACGATTAGCGAAACCCGCATTAACTCAGCATGAATGTTACGTTCATCTTCGCCGGAGATAGGCCGCATCCGAAAGCAACCAGTGTAAAGGCATGAGGATGTGCAGACTTTTCATCAAATGCCTCTGCTTTCCTGTTGATTTTTCCATTTAAAGCGTAGGAATATCTGCGCAGCCCGGCCACAATAATGGCCGGTACAGGGGTGGCCGTGAAGAACAAGAAACCGGCCGCCAGCCAACAGAGAGGATCACTATGCGTATTTCCAGACGTCTCGCCATGGCCGCTTCGGCTGCCGTTTTCGCGCTGATGGCAGGCACTGCCATGGCCGATGGCGAAAAAATCGTCATCGGTACGGAAGGCGCTTACCCGCCCTTCAACAATCTCGAAGCAGACGGCACGCTGACCGGCTTCGACGTCGATATCGCCAAGGCGCTCTGCGTTGAGATGAAGGCAGACTGCACCTTCGTCACCCAGGATTGGGACGGCATGATTCCGGCCCTGGTGGCCAAGAAGTTCGATGCTATCATCGCATCGATGTCGATCACGCCGGAGCGGCTCGAAAAGGTCGATTTCACCAACAAGTATTACAACACGGGTCCGGCCATCGTCGTGCCGAAGGATTCGCCGATCACCGAAGCGACCGAAGCAGGCCTCGCTGGCAAGTCGCTTGGCGCGCAGTCGGCGACGACACACTCCAACTATGCCGAAGCCTTCTTCAAGGAATCGGAACTGAAGCTCTATCCGACCCCGGACGAGTACAAGCTTGACGTCGCCAACGGCCGCGTCGATGCCGTCATCGACGACGTCGTCGTTCTCACATCCTGGCTGAAGACCGCCGACGGCGCCTGCTGCAAGCTTCTGAAGGCTCTGAAGCCCGATCCGGAAATCAACGGCATCGGCGCCGGCATTGCTGTGCGCAAGGGCGATACCGCCTTGAAGGAAAAGTTCAACACAGCCATCGCGGCAATCCGCGCCAACGGCAAGTACAAGGAAGTCGCCGACAAGTATTTTGACTTCGACGTCTACGGCGATTAATCTTTACCTGTTGCTGAAATACGATGGCGGAAGGCTGGTCCTTCCGCCATTCTTGTCTGACAAGGCTTCATAACAATAAGCGCGTCAAAAACGCCGTACAGGGGAAATCAGACTTATGCAGGCTGCTTTTGCTGCCCTCTCTTCCATTGTCTCGTGGTTTGCCAGCATGATCGATCCGATCTGCGGCCCGATCGGCATCTTCCGGCTTTTCGCACAAGATACGCTTTTGGCCTGCGGTGACACCGGTTGGGGCGACGAGATCGCCCAAGGCTTCATGATCACGGTCAGCTTGGCGATCTGCACCTTGCCGATAGGGCTACTTTTGGGGTTCTTCATCGCTGTGGCTAAGCAGTCCGAGGAAAAGTCGCTGCGGCTTGCGGTCAATATCTATACGACCCTTTTCCGCGGACTTCCGGAGCTTTTGACACTCTTCATCGTCTATTACGGCCTGCAGATCTTAGCCCAACAGGCGATGGCGGCGGTCGGATTCGAGGGTCCGGTCGAGATCAATGCCTTCGTTGCCGGCATGATTGCCCTGAGCTTCGTCTTTTCCGCCTATTGTTCGGAAGTTCTTCTGTCCGCCTTTAAGGCCATTCCACAAGGCCAGTATGAAGCCGGTGACGCCTTGGGCTTACACCGTGGCAAGACCATGCGCTTGATCATCCTGCCGCAGCTCGTGCGCATCGCCTTGCCGGGCCTCGGCAATCTCTGGATGGCGCTATTGAAGGACACGGCGCTCGTCTCGATCATCGGCCTTTCGGATATCTTGCGCCAGACAGGTATTGCCGCACGCGTCACCAAGAATGCCTTCGAATTTTTCTCGATCGCCTGCCTGCTCTTCCTCATTCTGGCAATGCTTTCCTCACTGGTGTTCTCTGCACTTGAGCGCTGGACCAAACGTTCGGAGGCCGCCCGATGAGCCACGCTGAAACCATGCTCCCGGCGCTGCCGCCACCGCCAGAGGCGCAGAAACGCTACACGCTTTCCCGCCTGCTTGGCCGCGCCCTGCTCGGCGTCTGGTTGGCAGCGTCCGTCGGCATTTTCCTATTCGCCGTCGATTCCTGGAGCCCGGAAAAATTCGCCAAATACGGCCCGAGTTTCCTGTCCGGTCTGCGCGTCACGCTGACGCTGGTTGCTATCTCGGTTGTGCTCGGCGGCATTCTTTCTCTGCCGATCGCCTACGGCCGGATGACCAAGAACAAGGTGCTGTCCTGGATCGCCTACGGCTACGTCTATTTCTTCCGTGGCACGCCGCTGATCGCACAGCTCTTCCTCGTCTATTACGGCCTCGGCAGCTTCCGCCCTTATCTCGAGGCAATCGGCCTGTGGTCGCTGTTCAAGGATGCGTGGTTCTGCGCGCTCTTCACCTTCACGCTCAACACCGCCGCCTACCAGGCTGAAATCCTGCGCGGCGCCATCGAGAGTGTGCCGCGTGGCCAGCATGAAGGGGCGTCTGCCCTTGGCCTGCCCAAGCGCGTCGCCTTCTTCAAGATCATCCTGCCACAGGCGATGATCGTGGCGCTGCGGCCCTATGGCAACGAAATCATCCTGATGATCAAGGGCTCCGCCGTCGTCGCCATCGTTACCGTCTTCGACCTGATGGGCGAAACGCGCCGCGCCTTTTCGCGCACCTACGATTTCCAGATGTATCTGTGGGCCGCCGTGCTCTACCTGATCATGGTCGAAGTCCTGCGCAATCTCTGGGCCTGGATCGAAACGCGCCTGACCCGCCACCTGAAGCGGTGACCAGGCGTCCCCAGGCGTCCGTTTGGCAGCACTCGTCATGACATGCTGCCAAACCTTTGTTTCCTAACGAAATTTTGCATGACCGTGAAACATTGTTAATGCCGGATTAACCAACTCTGTGTTTCAATTGCAAGGACCATCATTGAGCAAAATGAGGTCCGGCATGACAAACGAAATGGAACTGCAGCTCAAGGGTTACGGCCTGACCACGGCCCAGATCCTCTACCGGATGCCCGATCACCCGGCTTTTCTGCAGACCTACATCTGGCAGCACTACGATCTGGCCCCGGAATTTCCGGAAATGAAGAATTTTCTCAAATTCTGGCAGGAAACGCTGGAAGGCCCGCTGCATTCGGTACGCTATGTCCACCGCAAACTGATCTCGGCGACGGACTGGCGGGCGCTCAAGGGCGAGTTCATCATCAACTGATGCGTCGCCCATTGGCTGAAGGAAGTTAAACCGACCGGGTAATGCCGCCGTCGATGCGGATATTCTGGCCGGTAATGTAACCGCCGCGGTCGGTCGCCAGAAGCGCCACCAGTTCGGCCACCTCCTCGGACGTGCCGTAGCGGCCCATTGGAATGCGCAGACGCCGCTCCTCGGTCGCAGGCAGGCTGTCGATGAACCCTGGCAGGACGTTGTTCATCCGGATATTGTCGGCGGCATATTTGTCGGCAAACAGCTTGGTGAAGGCTGCCAGCCCTGAACGGAAGACGCCCGATGTCGGAAACAGCGGGTCGGGCTCAAAGGTCGCGTAGGTCGAAATATTGACAATACTACCGGACTTCTGCTCCAGCATAATCGGCGTCACCAGCCGGGTCGGGCGAACAACATTGAGGAAATAGACGTCCATTCCCTTGTGCCAGTCATCGTCACTCAGATCGAGAACGGCAGCACGCGGCCCGTGGCCCGCGGAATTGACCAGCGCATCCACACGGCCCCATTTGCCGTAGGCCGCATCCACCAGCCGCTTCAGGTCGTCATTCGACTGGTTCGACCCGGTGACACCGATCCCGCCGAGTTCCTGCGCCAGGGCCTCTCCCTTGCCGGACGAAGACAGGATCGCGACGCGATATCCCTCCGCCGCCAGCCGCCGCGCCGAAACGGCACCCATGCCGGACCCGCCCGCTGTGATAATTGCAACCTTCTGATCCGTCATTACCGTCTCCCTCATGTCAATGAAGACACGATAAGACCAGTAGCAGGCGAAGATCACAATCAAGAAATCCTGCACATGCCATCAGCGTATCTGTTTTACCGCTCACACGTGAACCTCGCCATGGGCGAGTTCCCCCTCACTCGGTTCCTTGTGAAGCGCGGCATAGACCATCAGCAGGTAAAACGCGGCGACAATTCCAATGACCAGCCAGCCTGAGACGGGACCGAGCGCAGCATTCCCGGCGATTTCAGCAAGCGACGCCACCTCGCGTGCCGCACCGCCATCGGCCTGCAGCAGCGGCGAGGATATCTTCAGGCCCCAGGCCAACAGGAGGATGAGGTACATCCAGCAATAGTTGCGCCGCAATCTCCGGCAAACCGCTTCGCGATAACTCATCAGAAAAGCCGGACGGCGCAGGCTGTCGGCGATGGGGGCTGCCCAATTCGGCTTGAAGGGCGCCTGCGGAGCCAGCATCTGAGCAAAATAACCACGTTCGATCCGGCGAACACGGGCGCGATAAACATCGAAGAACCGGTATCGCCGCGCCTCTATGAACAACAGCAGCGTGATCAGCAGCATGGCAAAGAGCAGCACACCATGATGCGAAGCCGGGCTCGACAGGGAAACAGAAAGCAGGGCCGCAACCACGGTGATGGCCCAGTTCGATGTGCGGTCGATACGGTCCCTCCAACCCGCCATGCGGCCCATCTCGCCACGATAGTAGTGGACGAGCGCCGTGATCGTCTCCGAGGGCGTCGCCGGTAAAGGCGGGCTCTTGGCTTCGTTCTCGTCCTTGAGCAAGGCAATCGGGCTGAATTCCGCAGCCATGGCATTTCCTCCGGATTTTTGTTGTTTTCCTCATCATGCGCTCAATTTCGGCGGCAACCAATGACTTTCCCGGCCCAAAGGCCCGCAAATGCGGGTTTCCGCATTGCCAAATGGCCGCCCGCGCCGTAAAGACGCCGCCATGCAGAAGATCGATGAAGAAGCCCTCGCCGAAGCCTATAACCGCGCGCTTGCCCTAGAGAAATCCGGCGACGTCGAGGCGGCTGTCAAAGCCTATCAGGAAGTTCTGGCGATCGATCCCGACGATCACGGCGGCGCTGCCGTCCGCATCGCCTCGATGGGCCGCGGCGAGACGCCCGACAAGGCCCCCGACGCCTATGTCGCCACCCTGTTCGATCAGCATGCCGATGTGTTCGAGGACGTGCTCGTCGAACAGCTCGACTACCATGTGCCGATGCTGGTGCGTCAGCGCCTTCAGGCCCTGAAGCTTGGCCCCTTCGCCCGCGTACTCGATCTCGGCTGCGGCACGGGCCTGACCGGCGGCGCACTGCGCGACATGGCCGATGACATCACCGGCATCGATCTGTCGGAAAACATGGTCGAGATCGCCCATGAAAAAGACGTCTACGAGACGCTCTACGTCGCCGAAGTCGTCGATTTCCTCGAAGACAATGACGACGAGCCCTTCGATCTCGTGACGGCAACCGATGTACTGCCCTATCTCGGCGCGCTCGAAGCCCTGTTTTTCGGCGCTGCCGAAAACATGAATGCCGGCGGCCTGTTCATCTTCTCAAGCGAGACCCTGCCCACCGAAACCTTTGCCGGCCGTCCTTTCATGGTCGGTCCGAACCAGCGTTTCGCCCATGCCGAAACCTATGTCCGCGAGCGCCTCGATGCGATCGGATTCGATGTCGTGGAATTGACGGATATCACGGTGCGCAAGGAAGAAGGCGCACCGATCGCCGGTCATCTGGTGATTGCAAAACTACGCGGATAACGGCGCTCAGGCGTCGTGAACCTCGGGCAACTCATACCAGTCGCCCTTGAACTCGGTCAGGATGTTCTTGACGATCCGTTTGCCGGTGTCGCCATCGATCACACCGGCCGAGACCATCAGTAGGTCGGTGCCGATATTGTCCTTGAACAGACGGCTGCCGCAGGTCGAACAGAACCCGCGCCGGGCCTTGTCCGAATAGCCGTACCATTGCAACGTGCCATCCGCGTCGAACCGCACATCGCCGCGCGGCGCGCCGATCACTGCCATGTAGTTGCCATGCGCCTTGCGGCAATCGCCACAATGACAGCAGAACACCCCGGCAGCTTCCGCCGGAATTGAAAATTTGACGCCGCCGCAGCGGCACGAAGCGTTCAGTCGATCGGCCATGAATAGTGTCCTCCGAATAATAAGCCGGGATGCAACAGCCGTTGCGAGCTGTCCCGGTAAAGACATACGGCACGAAGTCCGGGCTTCAAGCACCGCGGACGATCACCTCGTCGCCAAAATAACAGGCGCGGCTAATTTATTCAGCAAAACCACAATCAAGGATTGATTTAACAACCTATTGATGCAGGCGATTTATGGACGCATGCAGATCGCCACCCTTACGTTACAGGCACAACTTAAGGGGGAATATTCATGGAAATCTTTTTTGCCTGGTTCGCCGGCGCGGGCGGTATTTTCGGCCTTTTGATCGCCGCGATAAAAAATATCCTCGGTCTCCATCCATTGGCTTTGCTGTTTGCGCTCCTCACCCCATGCCTGCTGCTCTATGGCCGGCATGAAGTCAGGCTCCGGCGGCTGCGCTCGATCAAGGATTTCCTGATCTCGTTTGGGACTCCTCTGGAACGAAGCCAGGGCATCGACACCGTACCCCCGGTAAATGCCAACCAGGCTCCGCCCGCCAACGGCGATATGCCTGATCCAAACGTCCGCTTGACCAGCAATCCCTCCTTCGAATTCGTCAAATCCAAATATATTTCGGATCTGCAGGTTCCAGATCCCACCGACGGCAGAACGTTCAACGGGATGACCGACATCGATCAGATTGACTGGATCATCAAGAGCATCGGCAGTTTCGGTTCGCGCAGCGACTGGAGGATCTTCCTGTCCTCAATCGGTTTCGTTCTTCTGTGTTACTTCGGCTTCTCCGCCCTGTTCACCACCCTTGCCTGTGGCCTGGGCGCAGCCGCGTGCTCCGCCGCAGCCGGATCGGCCGTAACGGACGGCAGCCATGCAAACTGGCAGCAATTGACAGTCATCGGCTCGCTCGCCTTTGCTGGTGCCTTTGTCGCAGCAATCCGCAATTTCGTCCGCTCGATCGCTGTCTTCGACCTCTCTCCCTATACGTTCCTGCGGCATACGGCCGAAATCGTTGCATCAGTGATTTTCACGATCATCCTGTTCGCTGTCTTTCGCGACCCGATCAGCGGCATCACCGGCCTCGCGGCCAGTATTCTGCCTGCAGCAGCGCAGCCGTCTGTGCCAGCAGCAACGCCAGCGGTTGCTTCGGTAGCCAGCAGTCACATCCAGCCCATCTGGTTCGGTCTAGCGCCACTGCTCGGCCTGTTGCCGCAGAGTGCGACCAAATTCCTGCTGGTCAAATTCCAGAACCTGATCAACTGGATCAAGACCACCGACGACCGCTTCGTCAACGTCACCAAGATCGTCTCGCTCGATATCATCGATGGCATCGATTACGAGACGCGGTTTCGCCTGGAGGAATGCGGCATATATGACGTGCAGAACCTCGCGACCTACAATCCGATCATGCTGCATATCGAATCGCCCTATGGCATCTATCAGGTCATCGACTGGGTGGGCCAGGCGCAGCTATGCCATATCCTCGGTCCGGAAAAATTCCTGATCTTCCGCGAGTTGAACATCCGCACCATCTTCGACCTCGAGCGGGCGATCAGCAGCAAACACTCGGTCAAGGCCTTCGACGAGATTTGCGCCGGTGTCCTCATGGCCTCGACAAGCAGCCTGAGAGAGACGGTGAAGATCAGCGCGACCAAGCCCATCACCCTGGATGCGGATAGAGCGGAAGCCGTCGATGCAGACGCCTTTTGCATCTGGGCGCGCAAGAGGATGCTGCGGGACGACGATTCCAAATCGACCGAACATGTGCTCCGGTGGATTGCCGACGACCTGCATGTTCGCCGCCTGCGCCGTCTCTGGCTCGATATTTCCGCAAGCCTCGGGCGGCAGGCGGAATGCCTGCCGGATGGCGTTGACCTTCCCCCCGTTCCCGCGGTTCCGTAACACGACGAAAGATCGCCGCGCATTGCAGCGCCGTTGTCTTTGCCTGTAAACGCCAAAGCTCGCCATCACGGGCCTTCCCCGCCCCATCTGCATCGGCTAAGTCTCGACAAGATGGAATTTCGGGAGTTTTCGAATGGCAAAAGTCGCATTCATTGGTCTGGGCGTCATGGGGTATCCGATGGCCGGTCACCTCAAGGTCAAGGGCGGCCACGAGCTGACGGTCTATAACCGCACGGCCGCGAAGGCCGCAAAATGGGCAGAACAGTTTGGAGGCCGCGCGGCAGCAACACCGGCGCAAGCCGCCGACGGCGCCGACCTCGTCTTCTGCTGCGTCGGCAATGACGACGATCTGCGCTCGGTGACAACCGGCAAGGATGGCGCCTTCGAAACCCTGAAGGCCGGTGCCATCTTCATCGACAACACCACCGCCTCTGCCGAGGTCGCCCGCGAACTGGATGCGGCAGCGTCCGCACGCGGCGCCCACTTTATCGATGCGCCGGTCTCCGGCGGTCAGGCCGGTGCCGAAAACGGCGTATTGACGGTGATGTGCGGTGGCGATCCCGCCGTGTTTGAGCGCGCCCGGCCAATTATCGATGCTTATGCCCGGATGGTTGGCCTGATGGGCCCGGCCGGGTCAGGACAACTGACCAAGATGGTCAACCAGATCTGCATCGCCGGCCTCGTCCAGGGCCTCGCCGAAGGCATCCATTTCGGCAAAAAGGCCGGTCTCGATATCGAGAAGGTCATAGAGGTGATCTCCAAGGGGGCCGCCGGTTCCTGGCAGATGGAAAACCGCCACAAGACCATGAATGCAGGCAAGTACGATTTCGGCTTCGCCATCGACTGGATGCGCAAGGATCTCGACATCGTTCTGACCGAAGCCCGCAGCAATGGTGCCAAGCTGCCGGTGACAGCGCTGGTCGATCAATTCTATGCCGACGTGCAGGAAATGGGTGGCAATCGCTGGGACACGTCGTCGCTTCTGGCGCGGCTCGAAAAATAATGCTGTCGCCCGCCTCGCCAGCAGATGCCGTCATCGCACATCTGAAAACACTGGGCGCGGAAAGCAACCTTGCCGGCATGGCGCGATTTGGTATCGAAACGGACAAGGCGCTCGGGATAGCCAACCCGGCGCTCAAACGCATTGCCCGGGTGATCAAGCGCGACCACGGCCGCGCCCTCACTTTATGGGACAGCAATATCCGCGAAGCTCGCCTCATGGCGAGCCTGACCGCTGAGCCGCAGAAACTGACGCTCGATACGGCCAGGCAATGGGCAAGCGGTTTCAATTCCTGGGAAATCGTCGACAGCCTTGCCGACCTGTTTGTCGATGCCCGGCTGGAAGCGATCCTGATTCCCGAATTTGTCGCCGATGAACGGGAGTTCGTCCGGCGCACGGCTTTCAGCATGATCGCCGTCGCCGCCGTTCACCTGAAACAGGAGCCGGACGAGACCATCCTCGCCTGGCTGCCGCTGATCGAAGCTCACGCCGGCGATGACCGCAATTTCGTAAAAAAGGCGGTGAACTGGGCATTGCGCCAGATCGGCAAACGCAGCGTCCGCTGCCATGGCCCCGCGCTGTCACTGGCACAGTCTCTGGCTGCGCGGCAGGACCGGACAGCCCGGTGGATCGGCAAGGACGCTGTCCGTGAACTCACGAGCAGCGCCGTTTTGGCAAGGCTGGGCCTGCAGCCGTTAGCCGGGTAATCAGTCCTCGCTGGACTTCGCCTGATCGATGACCATGTAGTCGAGCGGCAGCTGCGTCGTATATTTGATCTGCTCCATCGCAAAGACCGACGAAACATCGCGAATCTCGATCTTGGTGATCAGGCGCTTGTAGAAGGCGTCATAGGCGGCAATATCAGGGACGACGACGCGCAGGAGATAATCGACATCGCCGCTCATGCGGTAGAATTCGACCACTTCAGGAAACTCGCCGACGACTTCCGAAAAGCGCTTCAGCCATTCGATCGAATGGGTGTTGGTACGGATCGACACGAAGACAGTCACCTTGGTGTTGACCTTCGCCGGATCCAGAAGCGCCACACGGCCACGGATCACGCCATCCTCTTCCATCTTCTGGATACGGCGCCAGCAAGGCGTCGTGGACAGGCCGACCTTTTTAGCCAGATCAGCAACAGCGAGTGTGGAATCCTCCTGCAACAGGCGCAGGATTTTACGGTCAAGACGATCCATGAAGAGCCCTTTTCGAATATTATTCTATCTATATCGTGAAATTCACCAAATGGAAGAAAATTGTTTCAGATAATCAATTTTGATACGCGCTCTCTTAGGACAGGCAGGACATCCTCAGCAAACCACGGATTTTTCTTCAGCCAGCCGGTATTGCGCCAGCTCGGATGCGGCAGCGCCAGAACTGGCGGCCCGGCGTTGGAGCCCAGATGCGCGCGCCAGTTGCGCACCGTTTCGGTCATTGTCGATGAACGCCGGTCGCCGAGATGCCAGGATTGGGCATATTGACCGATCGCCAGCACAAGCTCCACCTGCGGCATCGCATCGATCACCTCCTGGCGCCAACGCGGCGCGCATTCCCGGCGTGGCGGCAGGTCGCTGCCATGAGCGTCATAACCCGGGAAACAGAAGCCCATCGGCACGATGGCAAAGAGGCTTGGATCGTAAAACTGTTCGCGCGAGACGCCGAGCCACTGGCGCAGCCGGTCGCCCGAGGCATCGTTGAACGGCAGGCCGCTTTCATGGACACGCAACCCCGGCGCCTGACCGGAAATCAAGATTCGCGCCGAAGATGACATGACCACGATCGGGCGTGGCTCGTGCGGCAACTGGTCGCCAGGACCGCGCGCCGGCGCATCCCGGCAGATCCGGCAAGCCGCGATCGCTGCGCGCAAAACCCCCAGCCCGTCCACGTGCCCGTCAGCCATTCCATACCTTTGACATTGCATTCCCAACCCAGCCGCCGATCCGCGAAATTGCGCTGCCCAGCCAGCCCTCCGGTATATGGGGTATCTCGTCCATTCCGCCATGGGTCTGGCGCCAACTGCGGGGCGCGTCGAACGTGCCAGCCCAGAGGCCCAGCCGCTTTTGCCTGGCAGCAGCCTCCTCGGCCGCATAATTACCGAAAGCGATGGCATAGCCGCCATCGACCATCGCCGCATTCAGGTCACGATCTGCAACCTTACAGACAGCAAGAAGCCTGCCGTATTTATCGCTGCCACCGGCCTCGCAGGTGGTTTGGGCATCACCGATCAAGGCCGCTAGATGGCTCCTTGCCTCGGTGCCACACGGCCAGTCCCGTTGTTCCCGCTGGCAGACCTGACGCAACTCCGGGGCATCGATGCCGGCAAGACGGATGCGCTCGCCGTCGAGCACCAGCGTATCGCCATCGACAACCCGCGCCCGGCCCGACATCACCTCCGCCGGCCCCTCAAGCCTAACCACCACGAGCCCGAGAAACAGCAATATAAGCGTTGTCAGCAGAAGGTCGCGAATGATCCGGAGCATCTGTTTCATTTCCGCCTTGAAAACCCTCTGTACGCCCGTTCACGCTGCGGGATGCGGAGCGAAAAAACAGGAAATCGCAGCAACTTCTTAAGGATTCCCCCTTAAACTTCAACGGATTCCGTTAACGCGTATGAGATCATGAGTAAGGGCGTCAGCACCTCGACAGACAAGAATATCGTCGACAAATCGCGCAGCCACCGCAACGCGGCTGTGTCGAAAGCCGTGCGCACGACCCGCGAACGCCTGCAGGCTGGCCCCTCGAATGCGTCCGGCTTCGATAAGGAGATGCTCGGGCTTCACGTCGACACGATGCTGCAGGGCGCGATTGCCATGCCGTTCTTCATCATTCTGGTCACCGCTATCGGCGTATCCCTGTCGCAAAAGCTTGATCTCGTCGCCTGGGGCATCACGGCGCTCTGCGTCAATGCCATCGGCATTCTGCTGGCACGCCGGGCAAAGGCCATAGATATCCCGGCGGACAAGGTGAATTATTGGCGCCGCCGCTTCCTGTTCGTCCAGATCGTCCTTGGCATTTGCTGGGCAGCATTCATCTTCCAGGATTGCAACACCTGCCGCGAAGCCAATTTCGACTTCTACAAGGCTGCAGTGCTGCTGATTGCGCTCGCCGCCACCGCGATGGGCACGTTCCTGTTGCGCAATGCACTGCTCTTCACCTTTGCCCCGGTCGTCATCGCGCTTGGGGCGCTGACGATGAGATCCGGCAATCCCGCCTATATGGCCTTGACCGTTATCATTTCGACGTCGCTGATTTTCCTCGTCTTCATGACCAACCGCATGCACCGCAGCAACGTGCATATCCTTTCTGTTCAGGCGGAGAAGGACGATCTGATCGCCGAACTCGAAGTGGCGAAATCGATGTCGGACGAAGCGCGCCGCCGCGCTGAAGAAGCCAATATGGCAAAGTCGCGTTTCCTCGCCTCGATGTCGCACGAATTGCGCACGCCGCTGAACGCCATCCTTGGCTTTTCCGAAGTCATGTCGACGGAAGTGCTCGGCCCGCTCAACAATCCGATCTACAAGGAATATACCGGCGACATCCACCGCTCCGGCCAGCATCTGCTCGATTTGATCAACGAAATCCTCGATCTTTCGCGCATCGAAGCCGGCAAGTACGACCTCAATGAAGAGGCCATTCACCTGGTGGAGATCACCGAGGACTGCATCGGCATGGTGCAGCTGCGCGCCCGCACCAAGAATATCAGCATCACCGAGCAGTTCGAATACGGCATGCCGTCGGTCTGGGTGGACGAAAAGGCGATGCGCCAAGTCATCCTGAACCTGTTATCGAATGCGGTGAAATTCACGCCGTCCGGCGGCGAAGTTTCCGTCAAGGTCGGTTGGACGGCCGGTGGCGGCCAATACCTGTCGATCAAGGACAACGGCCCGGGCATTCCCGAAGACGAAATTCCGGTGGTTCTTTCCGCCTTCGGCCAAGGCTCGATCGCGATCAAGAGCGCTGAACAGGGAACCGGGCTCGGCCTGCCGATCGTTCAAGCGATACTGGCCAAGCACAATGGCGACTTCATGCTGCGCTCCAAGCTGCGCGAAGGCACCGAGGCCATCGCCATTCTGCCAGCAAAACGTGTACTGCAAAGCGTTCCCGCTATCGAGGACGCCCCAGCGGTTGAGCGCCGCCGGAAGAGTTTCGCTTAACGGATAGTCAGTCCGGCAAAACATGCGCCGTGCCGTGAACACTGATTCCCACCAGGTCGCCCGGCTCGGGAATGTCGGCGCCGGCGCATTTGATCGACAGGAAATCCGGCATGGCCCGGTCGCTGCGATCGATCCTGACCAGAACCATACAGTTACCGCCCCCGAACTCGACATCATCGACACGCCCGAACGGGCCTTCGATCGTGGTTCCCGCAGCGGCGGTCTTCAACCGTATCTGCTCGGGGCGCAACATGACTGTTGCCTTGCCTGCCTGGAGCCCCGCCTCGACCACCAATGAGCCCAATGCGCACTGCGCCCGCCCCGACGCGATGCTGGCGTCAAGCAGGATGGCCTCGCCCAGGAAGGTCGCCGTTTCGCGATCCCGCGGCTTTCCGTAGAGCGTGCGCGGCGAGCCGAACTGGACAAGCCGCCCCTGCCTCAGCACCGCCACCTGATCGGCAAACGACAAGGCTTCCGCCTGATCATGCGTCACCAGGATCGCCGTCGTTCCTGCCGCCCGCAGCACGCGCGCCACCGTGCGCCGGAGCGTATCACGAAGACCGGTATCGAGTGCCGAAAACGGCTCATCGAGCAGCATCAGCCGTGGCTTGAGCGCCAGCGCCCGGGCAAGCGCGACCCGCTGCTGCTGGCCGCCGGAAAGCTGGTGCGGACGCCTCGTGGCCATGACATCGTCAAGCTCGACCATTTCCATCAACTCGGCGATCCGCTGGGCGCGGCCAGGCGCATTCTTGGCCAATCCGAAACCGATATTGTCGGCGACGGTCAGATGCGGGAACAGCGCGCCATCCTGGGAAACGATGCCGATCCCGCGCCGGTGCGCCGGAACGAACGCGCCGTTGCCGGCAAGTGTCTTTCCATCCAGCACCAGCGAACCGCTGTCTGGCGTCTCGAAACCGGCGACGATGCGCAACAGCGTCGTCTTGCCGGACCCGGAAGGTCCAACGATCGCCGTGCGTCCGCCCGCCTCGATCGCCATGCCGATGGCGTCGAGTGCCACCGTCGGGCCGTAGGATTTGCTGATCGCATCGAGTGTCAGAAACGTCATTGTCCGGTTGCCCGTCTGGATTGCACGTAAAGGAGGAAAGTGAGCGGCAGCGACAAAAGCACCATCATCACCGCATAGGGAGCCGCTGCGACATAGTCGATCTCGCTGGTCAGCGACCAGAATTTCGTTGCCAGCGTTTCGACGCCCGTTGGCGAAAGCATCAAGGTCGCCGTCAATTCGTTGGTGATGCCGAGCGCCACCAGCGCCGTACTGGCTGCAATGCCGGGTGCCGCAAGCCGCATCGTCGTCTGGCGGACGGCCTGGAATGGTGTGCGTCCCAAAGCCATGGCAGCGCGCTCAAGCTCGACCGGCGCCTGCGCGATACTGGTGCGCAGGCCGACCATGGCGCGTGGCAAAAACAGCATGATGTAAGCGAGGAACAGCGTGGCAAATGTCTGGTAGAGCGGCAGCACCAGCCGCACCGTGATGGTCACCAGCGCCAGCGCCACCACGACGCCGGGTAACGAGCCGACATAATAGTGGCATGCTTCGAGAATCCGCTGCAGCCGCCCCGGCGCCCGTACCGACAGCCAGGCCATCGGCGCCGCCGCAATGGTCGCCAGAACACCGCCGGCAATGGCAAGCACGACAGTCTGGCCGAAAGCACCACCGACAAGATCGATCCGCCAGATTTCCGCGCCGCCAATATAAAGCCAGCGTGTCAGGGTGACGAACGGCACACCGATAGCCAGCGCCGCCGTCACGGCATTCAATGCGATCGCCGGGATGACCATATGCCCAAGCCTGCGGCGGTCAGCCGGCCGGGCCGCACCGGAGCCCACTCGCGCATAACGTTCGCCACCGCGCAGGACAGCCTCGATAACCAGAAGCAGCAGGCAGCACGACACCAGAACGCCAGCCAGCATATTCGCCGCCGGGCCGTTGAAGGCGGACTGGAACTGATCAACGATCGCCGTCGAGAACGTATCGAAGCGGATCATCACATAGAGCCCGTATTCGGCGAGCAGATGCAGACCAACCAGCAGCGAGCCGCCACAGATCGCCAGCCTCAACTGCGGCAGGACAGCGCGAAAAAACACCTGCCACGGGTTCAGGCCAAGCGAGGCTGCCGCATCCTCGATCGCCGGGTCGAGACGGCGCAACTGAGCCGCCACAGGCAGATAGAGAAATGGGAAGTAGGCAAGCACCGACACCAGTACACCGCCGGTCAGGCCATGCAGCCCGGGCACGAGGCTGATCCAGGCATAGCTGTGCACGAACGCCGGAACGGCAAGCGGCGCCACCGCCAGCATCGACCACAGCCGCGCACCGGGCAGATCGGTGCGCTCGGTTAACCAGGCCAGCGCCACGGAAAGCGCGATCGTCAGCGGTAACGTGCAGAGTTCAAGCAGAGCCGTATTGATCAGCAATTCGCCGACGCGGCCGCGAAAAATCAGTTTCGAGGCGGTTTCCCAGCCGGTCTGCACCGAAACCCATGCGATAAAGCCGAGCGGCATCAGGCTGACGAGAGACACGAAAGCCGCAACGATCGTGACCCAGAGATAAGGAACCCTGGATCGTCCTTTGGCGGCGATGATCAGCCGGCGCAGGGCAGAAACGGGTTCGGCAGGAAACGCGGTGGCGCTCAAAATCTCTGCTTTCAAAGCAAAACAACATTCGCAGCCCTTTTTTTATGAGCGGCTGCGAATGTCACCGGCAGTCCGGAATGACGATACCTAACCGGAGCGTTCCGATCAGGTTTAGGTTCTGCCTATCACAGCAGACCGGCGTCCGTCATCAGGTCTGTGACTTTTGCGCTGTTGAGTGTGGCCGGATCGACCTTGGGGTACTGCAGATCCGAAAGTGCTGGCAGGGCCTTGTTCGAAGCTTCGCCATTGCCGACAGCATATTCGAACGAGGTGCCGTCGCGAAGGATGCCCTGCCCGCCCTTGCCGGTGATCCAGGCGAGGAATTTCTGGGCATTCTCCTTGTGCTGGCTGGAGGCGAGCACGCCACCACCGGAAATGCTGACGAATGCGCCCGGATCCTCGTTCTTGAAGAAGTGCAATGCCACGTTCTTCGAGTTCTCGCCGGTCTTCGCCTGATCGCCGAAATAGTAGTAGTGATAGATCACGGCACCTTCGACTTCACCGGCATTGACGGCCTTCATCGCCGTCGAGTTGCCCTTGTAGGCGGTGAAGTTTTCTTTCATCGCCTTCAGCCAGGAGGCCGTCGCTTCTTCGCCCTTCAGCGACAGAAGCGCGCTGACGATGGCCTGGAAATCGGCGCCTGCTGGTGATGCGGCCCAGCGGCCCTTCCAGCTTGGATCGGCGAGATCCAGCATCGACTTCGGCAGCTTGTCCTCGGTCAGCTTGGTCTTGTCATAGGCAAAGACGGTCGAGCGCGCGGCAACGCCGATCCAGTGGCCGTTCGACGGCCGGAAATTCTCAGGCACCTGCGCCAGAGTCCCGGCAGCGACCGGCTCGAACAGCCCGGCTCCATCAACCAGCGACATCGCCGGCGAATTTTCGGTCAGGAACACGTCGGCTGGCGATGCGGCGCCTTCCTGGACGATCTGGTTGGCGAATTCCATGTCGCTGCCCTTGCGCAGCGTCACCTTGATACCGGTTTCCTTGGTAAAGGCTTCGGCCCAGGCAACACCGAGGCTTTCGTGCTGGGCGTTATAGACGACGATGCCGATATCTTCCTGGGCAAGGGCGACGGTTGCACCGGTGCTGGCGAAAAGAGCCGCGAACGCCAGCGCGCTCATCGAGCCTGAGAAGGAAATTGTCATGGAAACCTCTCCGAGTTTTCTGCGGACCATCTTGTCCGGCGGCCCCGGTATATAATCATGATATTTCGCGTCAACTTTGATTAGCGTCAGAACAGAAAGAAATCGCTCAATTAAATTTGACTGTTGAAGAGGGAATAAAATCGCCGCCTGCCGATTCAGGCCTCAAATGCCGAAGAAATGCGAGAAAACCACGACATAGGCGACATAACCGCCATTGGCGAGGATGATGCACAGGCAGGCGAGCGAACCCAGATCCTTGGCATTCTTGCCCATATCGGAAATTTCCGGTGAAACACGATCGACGATTTCCTCGATCGCCGTATTCAGCGCCTCAAAGGCAATCATCAGCAGAAACAGCACACCGGCCGCAACATACTGGAAAAAGGTCGCGCCGGTGATGGCAAACAGGATCATCGCGACGGCAAACGCGCCAAGCTCATGGCGGAAAGCTGCTTCGCCAAGAAGGCGCTTGGCGCCGCCGAAGGAATAAGTGGCAGCCGCGAAGAAATGCCGGATTCCCGTCAGCTTTTTTACCGGCTTCTCATTGGCCATTCGACGATAGTCCTCGTTCAGATACATGCTCGCTCCGTTCTCTGCAAAAAGCTGCAAGGAACACGCGATACTGACATCAGCCTGAATGCGCCGTGAATACGGGCCACTCACACCACAATCGTTCAATGGATCGCCGCTCTCGAATAGGTGAGAAGCCGTGGGCTATCAAGCCCCGGTCTGGCAGCCGGAGCCCGAGAAGACTTGCAATTGACAGTATCGACCGGAAATCGTCCCTGGCATCCCCTGAGCGATGCTGCTCAGCGCAGCATTCGCCGGACTATACCTGCCCCAGAAGACCGCCGTCAGCTCTTGTTGCTGACGCCGGCCTGTGCAAACGTCGCCATACCGGAGTGGCAGGCAGCAGCCGCCTTGACGATACCGGCAGCAAGCGCTGCGCCCGTACCCTCGCCAAGCCGCATGCCGAGAGCAAGCAGCGGCGTCTTGCCGAGCATCTCGATCGCCTTCATATGGCCCGGCTCTGCCGAAACATGGCCGATCAGGCAGTGATCGAGCGCCGCCGGATTGGCGGCTTTCAGGATTGCCGCCGCCGTCGTTGCGACATAGCCGTCGATGATGACAGGGATTTTCTGCATGCGGGCCGCCAGGATGGCACCCGCCATCGCGGCGATCTCGCGGCCACCGAGGCGGCGCAGCACTTCGAACGGATCGGAGAGATGATCGCCATGCAGCGTCACTGCCTTTTCGACAGCCGCGATCTTACGGGCGAGAACAGCACCCTGTGATCCCGTGCCGGGACCGACCCATTCCTCGGCAGTGCCACCATAGAGCGCCAGATTGATCGCCGCTGCGATGGTCGTGTTGCCAATCCCCATTTCGCCGATGCACAGAAGATCGGTGCCGCCAGCGACCGCTTCCATGCCGAAAGCCATGGTGGCAGCGCAGTCGCGTTCAGACAGAGCCGCCTCTTCGGTGATGTCGCCGGTCGGATACTCCAGCGCCAGATCGAATACTTTCAGGCCGAGATCATGGCTGACGCAAATCTGGTTGATGGCAGCGCCACCGGCTGCAAAATTCTCGACCATCTGCGCCGTCACCGAGGGCGGAAACGGCGTGACGCCCTGCCGGGTGACGCCGTGATTGCCAGCAAAGATCGCCACCAGCGGCCGGTTGACCGCAGGCGCCCTGCCCGTCCAGGCGGCAAGCCAGAACGCGATTTCCTCAAGCCGGCCCAGTGCTCCCGGCGGCTTCGTCAGTTGCGCATCGCGGTCGCGGGCTGCCACCAGCGCGGCACTATCCGGACCCGGCAGGTTACGCAGCAATTCACGGAAATCGTCGAACGGCAGGCCGCTGGCACTCATGGAGAAAATCCTTGTCTCGTCTTGTCGTCGGCGAAGCATGGCTTCGCAAAGGTGCTTCCTCATAAAGCGCTGCGACAAATCCGGCAACGGCATTTGCGCCCGTTCGTGTCGCCGTCGCATGATCGGCTTGAAAACACCGATTCGCTGGGGGCGGATCGGCCTTGGGGACCGATTTCATGTTCGATATCCGCGATTTCATCGACGACGTGGCCCGCTCCGTGGCATTCCTCAGCCGTATCCACATGCCGCAGCGTCATTTCGTCAATTTTGACGGCCGCCTCAGCCGCGCGGTGCGTGCCTTTCCGCTGGCCGGACTGCTGATCGTGCTGCCAGCCGCGGCCATCGTCTCGGTCTTCACCGCCTTCCAGGTCTCACCGCTGTTCACGGCCTTCGTCGCAGTCGCAGTCCAGGCCCTGATCACCGGCGCCCTGCACGAAGACGGCCTCAGCGATACGGCGGATGGCCTTGGCGGCGGCAGGACTAAGGAAAAAGCGCTTGTTATCATGAAGGATAGCCGCATCGGATCCTATGGTGCGGTTGCCCTCATCCTGTCGTTTGGGCTCAGGGTCTCGGCTCTGGCTGCCGTCCTGCCCCTGGTATCGCCAAGAGGCGCCGGATTGCTGGTGCTCGCCGTAGCCGCCC
Source organism: Rhizobium sp. Root1204 (assembly GCF_001424965.1). Classification (NCBI taxonomy): domain Bacteria; kingdom Pseudomonadati; phylum Pseudomonadota; class Alphaproteobacteria; order Hyphomicrobiales; family Rhizobiaceae; genus Rhizobium; species Rhizobium sp. Root1204. Next base: position 229,561 of record NZ_LMCZ01000041.1, on the reverse strand, counting down.
TCAGCCGCACCGCCATGGTCTGGCACTGGTCGAAACTTCCGCCCGCACGCCAGGATGGCGTTGCCGCGTCGGCTGGCGAACCGCAGGCCCCGGCTGTTACCTTTGCGCTGATTTTCGGCGTCGTGTCGGCAGCGCTTTTGCTGCTCTTGTCGGGCGCCTCGCTTTTGGCCGCAATCCTCGCCATCGCCGCCTTTGCCGTCACGGTTCCCGTCTTCAGCGAAATCGTCAACGGCAAGATCGGCGGCCATACCGGCGACACAATCGGTGCCACACAACAATTGACCGAAATCGCCGTTTTTGCAGCCCTTGCGCTAGCTATTTGAAACAACGATATAAGTCTGAACCACGCTTGCTTGGATTGTCACGCCCTTATGGAAACACCCTGCATTCTCGTCTGTTCGATCGACATGAAAACCGGATTTTGTTTCGGTTGCGGCCGCACACGTGACGAAATCGGTGCCTGGACACTCTACACAGCGCAGGAACGGCGCGACATCATGGACAGCCTGCCGGCGCGGCTGGAAACGGTCGAGCGCAAACCCCGCCGTGAAACGCGCCGGACCCGCATGGCGCGCGAAAGGGTAAGCCGCGAATGACCAGACTGATCATCCTTCTGGGCATCCTTGCCGTCGGCCTCATCTTTCTGATCCTCAACCACGACAGCGGCCGCACCTTCGGCATCATGAACGACGATTTCGGCCGCCTGGTCACGCTTGGCGCCATCGCCGCGATGTTTGCCACCGGCATCGTCCAAAGCCGCCGCCATATCGGCCAGAGCCTGCGGCAATTCGGCATCTGGGTGCTGATCCTCCTGGTTCTCGTCTCGGGCTATCTCTACCGCACCGACCTGCAGTCCTTCGGCGGCCGCCTTGCCGCCGGTCTCATTCCCGGGCGGGCTGCCGTCTTCACCGACAGCGAAGGTGTTCAGGAAGTGGTGCTGCACAAGGTGCTGAACGGTCATTTCGAAACGCCGGTCACCGTCAATGGCGCAACCGTCCAGATGCTGGTCGATACAGGCGCCAGCCGTGTCGCTCTGTCCTACGAGGACGCCGAAACGCTCGGCCTCAATCCCGCAGGGCTCTCCTATACACAAACGATCCTGACCGCCAACGGCGAAGCGCGCGCTGCCCCCGTCACGCTTGCCGAGGTCGCCATCGGCCCGATCGTCCGCAACGACGTCAAGGCGATGGTTACCCAGCAGGGCATGCTGGACCAGAGCCTGCTCGGCATGAGTTTTTTGTCGACGCTCGATTTCCTGCAGATGCAGACGGATGAGTTAAGATTGAGAGATTGAAGAAACCGGCGGGAGGCCATGCATGAACCGGGTGTTGAAAGCATTTCTTGCCACTGCCGCATTGCTTCTGCCATCTGCCGCTTATGCAGATGAATACGGCTTGCCAGGAGAGTGGCAACAGGTGAGCTCCAATGCAGGCGAATGCAGTTCCTGCAAGATCACCATCATGCGGCATGGATCGGTTCTGACCATTGCGGCCAACAATGGCTGGTCCGCCGCTGTCCAGGCAGACAGTCCCAGCAACACTCTCTGGGCGGTCGGGAACGGCCGGTGGCAAGAAGGAAAAGGCGGCCCCTACAGCGGCACGCTCTTCAATATTGCCATTATACTGAAAGGTGAACAATTGCAGATGATGATGCTGAGCGAGACTGGCAATCGCCGCGCCGGCACAATCAAGGCCGTCTTCAAAAGGCAATCGGCAGAAACTCCCCTGACGAAGATGTAACTCCCGCAGGGCGAGGGTCGTCCGTCAGTTCCGCAACCGGTACCCCGTCTTGAAGATCCACGTCAGCAAGCCCATCAGCACCGCCAGGAAGCCGACGATGATGGCAAAGCTGATCACCGGATTGACGTCGGCGATTTCGAAGAAGCTCCAGCGAAAACCGCTGATCAGATAGAGAACCGGGTTGAAATGGCTGACCGCCTGCCAGAAGGGCGGCAGCATGTTGACCGAATAGAAGCTGCCGCCAAGGAAGACCAGCGGCGGGATGACCAGCATCGGAATGAGATTGAGCTGTTCGAAATCCTTGGCCCAGATGCCGATGATGAAGCCGAACAGGCTGAAGGTGACGGCGGTCAGCACGAAAAACAGCAGCATCACGAAGGGATGGGCGATCGACAGATCGACGAACAGCGAGGCCGTCCCCAATATGATGATGCCGATCATCATGCCCTTGGTCGCCGCCGCCCCGACATAGCCAAGTACGATTTCCGTCATCGATACCGGCGAGGACAAGATCTCGTAGACCGTACCGGTGAATTTCGGGAAATAGATACCGAAGGAACCATTGCCGATACACTGGGTGAGCAATGTCAGCATGATCAGTCCCGGCGTGATGAAGGCGCCATAGGAAACCCCGTCGATCTCCTGGATGCGCGATCCGACGGCGGCGCCGAACACGATGAAATAGAGCGAGGTGGAAATGACCGGCGAAACGACGCTCTGCAAAAGCGTGCGGCGTGTGCGCGCCATCTCGAAGAAATAGATCGACTTGACCGCTTCGAGGTTCATGCCTTTGCTCCCACCAGTTCAACGAAAATGTCCTCGAGCGAACTCTGCCGCGTCGAGATGTCCTTGAGCCGGATACCCGCTTCGGCCAGCGCCGTCAAAAGCGTGGTGATACCGGTCCGCTCACCGGATGAATCGTAATCGTAGATCAGGCTGTGACCGCTGTCCTCGACCGTCAGGTCATAGGACGCAAGTGTCTCAGGGATGGCAGACACAGGCTCCTGCAGCTCGATGCGCAACTCCTTGCGGCCGAGTTTCTTCATCAGGTCCTTCTTTTGCTCGATCAGAAGGATCTTGCCGCCATTGATGACGCCGACGCGGTCGGCAATCTCTTCGGCCTCTTCGATATAGTGCGTCGTCAAGATGATCGTCACGCCGGTTTCCCGCAGCTTCTCGACCACCTTCCACATGTCCTTGCGCAGGTTGACGTCGACGCCCGCCGTCGGCTCATCGAGGAACAGAACGCGCGGCTCGTGGCTCAGCGCCTTGGCGATCAGCACCCGCCGTTTCATGCCGCCGGAAAGCTCGCGCAGCATGTTGTCCTTCTTGTCGAACAGCGACAGATCCTTCAGCACCTTTTCGATATGGGCCGGATCCGGCTTCTTGCCATGCAGCCCACGCGAAAACGACACCGTGTTCCATACTGTTTCGAACTGGTCGGTCGTCAATTCCTGCGGCACCAACCCGATCATCGCCCGGGTGACGCGAAAATCCTTGACCACGTTGTGACCACCGACCAGCACCGTACCACTGGTCGGATTGACGATCCCGCAGATGATCGAGATCAACGTCGTCTTGCCGGCGCCATTCGGCCCCAGCAATGCCAGGATTTCGCCTTCCTCGATATCGAGACTGACATCTTTCAGCGCCTGAAAGCCGGACGCATAGGTTTTCACCAGATTGGAAACGGAAACGATGGGCGCCATGAAATATGTTCCGGGGGATGTGAGGCGGAAAGAGATGCTCTATATGGGGTGTTCCTTCGAAAATTTCAGCCGCAAAATCGAGAAAAACCAAAAACAGATCGTCACGCGTTTCAGCGATTCGGAATTGGCTGTAGCGGCCGCCCCTTTGCGCTTCGCCGGAGGCATTCTATTCTTCCTGCGGGGTGACGTAGCGCTCGGGGGATCGAATGCCGGCAATGTCTTTCTCAAAAACATCCGCGCTGTTTAACGTGCTCTTGGCGATGACCGGTCTTGTGGCCATCGCCGCGCTCACCACGCCAACCGTGCAGGGGCACGTGCGCTTCGCACTCGAGATGCTGCTGGCCGGAATCTGGACGATCTACGGCCTGCAATTGCTTGCAACCCTCATGCTGCGGCAGGCAACCGGCGTCCACGACGCGATACCGGCAATCGCGATCGATGTTCTCGCTGTCCTGCTGCCGCTTTTGGCGTTCCTGTTCGTGGGCCGCCGCGACCAGAGCCTCTATTGCGCCATCTGGCTGCTGAAGCCCCTGCGCCAATCGACGTTTTTCCGGATGATGGGCAGGGTGATCTCCAACGAGGCGCGAAACCTGATCGGGGTGACCTCGGTTTTCGGCATCCTGCTGTTTGCCGCATCGCTGGCAGCCTACCTGCTCGAGCGTGACGTCCAGCCGGACAGATTCGGCAGCATACCGCAGGCGATGTGGTGGGCTGTGGCGACACTGTCCACCACTGGCTATGGCGACGAAATCCCGCAAAGCCTTGCCGGACGTATCCTGGGCGGACTGGTGATGATGAGCGGCATCGGCATTTTCGCGCTCTGGGCCGGCATCCTCGCTACCGGCTTTTATGAAGAAGTCCGCCGCCAGGATTTCGTCCGCAATTGGCAGCTGGTAGCCGCGGTCCCCTTGTTCCAAAAACTTGGCCCCGCCGCTCTGGTCGAGGTCGTGCGCGCGCTGCGCCCGCGTATCGTGCCGGCCGGCGCCATCATCTGCCGCAAGGGCGACAGGGGCGACCAGATGTATTTCATTGTCGAGGGAAGCGTCGTGGTCGCCACGGCCAATCCGGTGGAAATCGGCGCAGGCAGCTTCTTTGGCGAGATGGCGCTGATCACCGGCGAACCGCGCTCGGCCACGGTCACCGCGGCAACCGAAGTCTCGCTGCTGTCGCTCTATTCGGTGGATTTCCAGATGATGTCGACGAACAGTCCGGAGATCGCTGAAATCATCCGCCGCACAGCCCTCGAACGGCGCAGCGCAGTCCATGGCGGCTGAAACAACGCTGCCGCGGCGGCCGGGAACATTTCCGCCTCTGTCATGAAACCGTGATGGACTCACGCCATGTTCGCGGCGTGGGACACAGACGATGACAGTGATTTGCAAGAACCTCCGGCAGTCCCCTCTTCGGTAAGGTTCATTTTAGGCCGGTTTCGACCGGCCATTTTTTTTGCGCCACCGGCCGAAACGGCAGCTAACCCACCGCCGGGATTTTCCACCAGCCTGGATGCACATCCTCGAACGAATGCGCAAGAGGGCGTAGCTCCTCGACATCCTGCACATCGAAACTGCCAGTGACCAGTGCAATCACCGGCTCATCATCGACGGCACCCAGCGTGCTACCGCATGCTGGGCAAAAGGAGCGGCTGGAATAATCGGACGAACGGTAGACGGCCGGCCTCCCGCCCTCGCCGGTCCATTCGACGGCCTCGCGCGGAAACTCCACCCAGCAAAGCGTCTGCGCACCGGAATGCCGCTGGCAGTTTTCACACGAGCAAGTGTGCGGGTTGCCGGGTATACCGGTTGCCCTGAAACGGATGCTTCCACACAGGCAACCGCCGAGATAGGTTCTGGTTTCCATTGAGACTCCCCGTTTTCGTCCGCGCGAAACCGAAAAAAATCGCCTTCAACCCAGCATAGCAAGGGGATTACCGTAAACCGGGTGTCCTTGGCTGTGCACGCCTTCAAATCAATCGCAGTGCCGGTAGCCGGATTTGCGTTCTCTGAGGTCGAAATGGAAATGATCCTTGTGCTGCGGATCGCTACCGGGACCAAGCACGGTGTTGAAATATTTGCAGCTGTCGCTGCGTACCGCCTTCAGCAGGCCCTTTTCACGGAAGGCGAAAAATCCCGGCTTGCGCACGTCGATTTCCTTGCCGGAATTCAGCACGAACTTGCCGACATCGATGGCGTTACCATGCGCATGTTCCGACATCGGATTGCCGCGCTTGGAATTCATCGTCCGGCAGGAGTAGCCACCGAGCGGCTTGATCGTCTTGATGCCGGAGAGGTAGCGGTAGCGGGCCGATGGGGCCAGTTCGTTCTTCACCCATTTGGCAAAGGCTTCCGTCACCTCGCAGTTGAGCTTGACGGCCGGCTTGATGTCGATACCGCCGGAAAGGCCGGTCAATTGGATTGGGTAGTCGATGCCGCAGGCCCGGCCGTTGGAAATGCGTGGAATATCGGTGAATTCGACCCTGAGCTTCTTCAGCCGTTGGCGGCAGGCGACTTCCGAAGCCGGCATCCGGCCGGTGAAATCAGGCTCGGATTCGGACAGCGGATTGCCGGCACGTGGCAGGAAAGCCACCTGCTGCTCTTCCTGCGTCTGCTGTTTGCGCAGCATGACGCGCTGCTGCTGATCGAGAAACTGTGCCTTGCGCGCCTCCTCGGCGGCCTGTTTTTCGGCGCTGAGCGGCGGCAGGTCGGGATCATAGCCCGGATCGACGGATGCCACCTGGACGGCCTGCGGCCCACCCAGCTGCTGCACGCTGTCGCCGCCGATGCCGCCAACCACCGGCTGGCTGGCATTGCCTTCGGCGATCTCATTGTCTCTGGCGATCTCGTTGCCCCGGCCATAATCGCGGTTCTGCTCCTCGGCCAAGCCGACAACCGGTGTCGAAGCGGTTTCGACGCCCATCATCGCATCCATGTTGACGCCCTCGGCAGGCACCGTCATCGGCTGCGTACTGGCAACGGCCAGCGGCTGCTGCGCCGGGTCGCTGTCGATCATCGGCAGGCGTTGGCCCTGCACCCGCGGATCGGCAGGGACGGCATCGTCCGAGTTTTCAGAAAAGGTGGTGACCGGCGTATTGGCTGCAGGATACGGATTTTCCCGCGAGCCGCGCGCATGACGATTGGCGGGCTCGATGGCGCTCACCCGCGCAGAGGAATCAATTCGGCCCGGCGGGGTCAGATCATCCGTCGAACAGGCGGTCAGCGACACAGACAGCAGAAAAACTGCCGCCGGCCGCCGGAAAAGGGAAACATACGCCATACTCACTTGCCGCCTCTACCGATGACGGTGCCTCGAAACGCACCATCGCACCCGCCCGGTCCCTGCGGAAAATCTGCGGGCAGCCTGTGTCGAAAGGCGGGCGCAGGACGAGAAAGACCGGAACTGAAGCGGATTTTATGCAAACAGGGTAAACGAAGGCTTTCGAAGATATCCCCGGTTATGGGCGTTGCCGCCGGTGCCAGGGATTACCCAGGCCGCTTAGAGATGCCTGACAGTCAGCTTGCCGCCCCACTTGCCGTCGAGATAATCGCAGACGAGTTGCCGGTGGCAGTGATGCGGCTTGGCTTCCGAACAGAGCAGGCAGCTGCCGGCAAACGAGGAAGGGGTAAGCCGTGTCTCGATCTGACGCTCGGCCATCAGGTCCATGAACTGGTGACGCAGCGTGTTCCAGTCGCCGTCCTTCTTCTTCCTGAAGGACGTCAGGATGTCTTCTGTCGGAGCCAGCAGCGGTTGATGCACGTAGTCAGCGCCGCAGAGCTCCTTCAGGAAATATGGCAGGTCGGCAGCCTTGGCGAAACCAGCAAGCTGCGAGGTGTTGTGAAGCCGGATATCGATCACCTTCTTCACACCGGCCTGCCGGATACGGCCAAAGAAATCCGCCGCAGTGCTATGGGTAAACCCGATCGTGGTTACATCGATATGCATCTGCCGCAGCTCCTTCACCCGATTGCCTGCCGGCTCAGACGGCGCTCATGTCCATCCACACCAGTTCGAACATATGACCATCAGGGTCTTCGACGGCACGGTTATACATGAAACCGCTGTCCTCTGGCGCGCGAATATCGGCTTTGCCTCCGGCAGCTGCGCCCGCCTCGACCAGTCTGTCGACGTCTTTGCGGCTGTCGATCGACAAGGCCAAGAGCACCTCGGTCGTCTGATGCGCGTCGGCCAGCGGTTTTGGCGTGTAGGTCGCGAAATAAGCCGGCGTTGCCAGCTGGAAGGTAATCGTCTCCGACCAGACCATGCTGGCGGACGTCTGGTCGCTGAACTGTTCGTTCTTTTCGCATCCGATCGCCTGATAAAAGCGGGTGGCCTTGGCCAGATCGGCAACCGGCATATTAACGAAAATCATCTTGGGCATTACGGCTCTCCTCGAGGCTCATTCGTTGCGCAGGCTCATGCCCACACCTCCACGACGAACGGTGCCGGCAGGAATCGACACCTGGCGCGAAAAAATTGAACCGGCCGGAGATTTTTTCAATCCGGCAACCAAACAGCTCTTGTCGAGAGGACGCGTCCTACCGCATTTCCAGCAGCAACGCGCGATGATCGGAAACCTCCGGCCTGGCCACGGCATCGAAGCGGATCACCTCGACATCCGGTGTCACCAGCATGTAGTCGGCAAAACGCCCCGGCTTTTCATAGTAGGAGGTGCGTGTGTCGGGATGTCCGCGCGATGTGATCAGGTCCGTCAGGCCAAGCTGGCCCAAAGCGCCGAACATCCGGCTGTCCGGCAAGACATTGAAATCACCGCACACGATCAGTCGCTCGTCGCGCCTCCAGACCCGTCCGATCAGCTCGATCAGTGCCTTGGTCTGCCCGTCACGCGCCGGCGTATCGCCCTTGCCCGCAACATCGCGCAGACCATGCATCTGCGCGATCGTCATTGAAAACCCGTCTTCATGGTTGAAAAGGCGAAGGCAATGAGCATTGCGGGCGCGCGGATGCGGCCCCCAACCATGAGGTGAAAACGCCCCATGCACAAAATCCTGCGCCTGGGCGATCACCGTCAGCGATGAGCGTATGAAGGTCGCGAGACCAAATTCCGAAGGCACGGCTCTGTCCCCGTCGAACAGGTCTCCCCGCGCGGTTGGGGCGAAAAAGCCGTCATGGCCTGGCAGCACGGCACGGATTTCATCGAACAGATTGGCCCGTTGTTGCAGTTCGACCCCGTGGTCCCGATAGGCCAGCCAGCCGGATGGAGACCCAGGCGTGCGTGCCACCTCCTGCAGGCAGATCACATCCGCATCGGCCTCGGTGAGATAGCGCATCAACGGCGCATGGAGCTGCCCACCCCAGGCGTTCAAGGAAACAATCCGCAGCACGGTCCACTCCAGCTGTCTTCAACACAAAACGAACCGCCCCAGCCGGAGCAGTCCGTTATCCCTGGCGTTACGCTCAGATCAGCGGCAATCGCCGTTGCCGATCACGCGAAACCCCTGCGCCTGCGCCGTGCAGGCGTTCGGGAATGTCTGTTCGCGCCGTCCTTGCCGGGCGCAGACCGGCGCAAACTCGCGGGTGCAGGCCTGAGGCCGGCGATCCGGATCGCGCGGCGGACGCATGCCGGAATCATCGACAGGCCGGTCGCTGCCGCGCGAGCATTCGCCGCGGCCGATGACACGGAACCCTTGGGCTTCGGCCATGCAGCTATTTGAAAATGTCTGCTCGCGCCGTCCCTGGCGGGCGCAGACCGGCGCATATTCGCGGGTGCAGACCTGGGGCCTGTCGCCGCCGAAATCAGGACGTTCAGGCCGGCATTCGCCTCGCCCGGTAATCCGGAAACCTTCCGCCCGCGCCTGGCAGGCATTTCCGAACGTCCGGCGATTGTTGCCGCGCTCACCGCAGACCGGATTATACTCCATCGTACACATTTGCGGCCTCGATGGTTCCGGGCGAGGATAGGGCCGCCCGCCGGGCTCATCGACGGCGACGGTGCATGCCGTCAGCAGTCCCAGCGCCATGAATGCCGCAAAACGGATTGCAACACGTTGAAAAACCGTCATTGGCAGTCCTCTCCCCTTTGGAACCCAGTATGCCGCTCCTGAACCGAACCGGCACCGTAACACATTGAACCACTGGATTATTCTGATGGGAAATAGCCCCGGGTCAAGCGCATCGTTACACCAACGACTGGAATCGCCCAAATCTCCAGATAGAAACAACGCATCACCACAACCGCCCAAAACAGAAAAAGCCCGCGTCCTTTCGAACGCGGGCAATCGGCATTTCCGTCTTTTTGAAAGTTCAGGCAGCGCGGCTGTAGCCCGTCTGCCTGTTGTCCGTGGAAAGGCGGAAGGTCTGCAGCAGGCTCTTCAGCTCGCGGCTCTCCTGCGCTAAAGTCTGGCTGGCGGCCGTCGTCTCCTCGACCATCGCGGCATTCTGCTGGGTCATCTGGTCCATGCTGTTGACGGCCGTATTGACCTCAGCAAGACCGGTCGCCTGTTCGCGGGCGGCGGTGGCGATCGAGGCGACATGTTCGTTCACCCGGTTGACCAGGCTTTCGATTTCCGTCAGCGCCTCGCCGGTCGAGCGCACCAGCGTCACGCCGGTCTCGACCTCGGTGGCGGAATTGCGGATCAGTTCCTTGATCTCCTTGGCGGCACCGGCCGAACGCTGCGCCAGCTCCCGCACTTCCTGCGCGACGACCGCAAACCCGCGGCCAGCCTCGCCTGCCCGTGCCGCCTCGACACCGGCATTCAGCGCCAGGAGGTTGGTCTGGAAGGCGATCTCATCGATAACGCCGATGATCTGGCTGATCTTGGAGGACGAGCCTTCGATACGCGTCATCGCGGCAATCGCGTTGCGGACGATATCGCCGGATTTCGCCGCACTGCCCTTGGTTTCGTTAACCATTTCGCGCGCCTCGGCCGCACGGTCGGATGCGCTTCTGACCGTCGAGGTGATCTCATCCAGTGCAGCCGCCGTCTCTTCAAGGGCGGCCGCTTGCTGCTCGGTGCGGCGCGACAGGTTGTTGGCGGCTTCGGAAATGTCGCCGGCACTGCCGTAAACCACTTCGGTCGACTGCGCGATCGACTGGATGACACCACGCAGCGCGGTCACAGCCGTGTTGAAATCCTCGCGCAGCTTGGAATATTCCGGGGCGATCCGGCCGATTTCCGCCGTCAGGTCGCCACTTGCCAGCTTTTCAAGCGCGCTGCCGACCGTCGTCATCGCGTCGGCCTGTGCCTGTGCGTTCGACAGTGAGCGGTGCTCGTTGCTCAGGCGCTCTTCGTCCAGCCGGGTCTGTTGCTCGGCCTCGCGGACACGAAGCCCGATGCGCTCCTTCACCGAATCCCGCAGCTCCACCAGCACAGCGGCCATCTGGCCGATCTCGTCCTTGCGGTCGTTTTCCGGAATGGCAGACGAGACATCCTCGTCGGCAATCGCCCGCATCGAAGTCTTCAGCCGCTCGATCGGGCCGACAACGCTGCGGACGATGGAGAAGGCGGCGAGCAGAATGACCAGTGCGGCAAAACCGCAAATCATCGCCACGCGGATCAGGCCGTCCTTGAACATGGCTGCGAGGTCATCGGCATAGACGCCGGTACCGACAATCCAGCCCCAGGGCGCAAATCCGGCCACATGCGAATATTTCAGCACCGGCTCGTCGGCACCGGGCTTCGGCCAATAATAATCGACGAAACCCTTGCCTTCTGCCGCAACCTTCTTGGCAAACTCGACGAAAATGTGTTTGCCCGTCGGGTCCTTGTTATCCGTCTGGTCGGTACCATTCAGCGCCGGCTTGATCGGATGCATGATCATCATGCTCTTCATGTCGGTGATGAAGAAATAGCCATTGCCCTGATAGCGCATAGCCTGGATCGCCTCGATCGCCCGCGCTTGCGCATCGGCCTTCGACAGCGTTCCCGCCTGTTCCTGCTTGTAGTAGGTATCGAACACGGAGACCGCGTTTTCATTCATCGCTTCGAGCATGGCCTTGCGCTGCGCCACCAGCTTGTCCTGCTCCTGGAACAGGCCAAGCGTCATGACGGCCGCCATGGTCAGAAGTGCCAACCCCACCAGTGCATAAAGACGCACCGAAATTCGGAAATGTTTCATTGAGCCCAGTCCCCCTCATATTGTCGAGGCACGATACCGGCCGGAATTTTCGAACTTCCTAACAAGCGACCACTAATATTGACAGGACGGACCTTACCGTTTGTTTACCATCATGGATGAGCGGCGCAGCCTTCAAGGTTATTTCCCGCCGGGGTCTTTTCCGATCCATCCGCATCGGGTTACATCAGGACAAACGGAGAGCGACACAATGGCCAAACCCAACGGCGACCTCACCCTGCGCACCCTGGCCATGCCAGGCGACGCCAATGCCGCCGGCGACATCTTCGGCGGCTGGGTCATGGCGCAGATGGACCTGTCCTGCGGTATCCGTGCCGCCGAGCGGGCGCGCGGGCGCGTCGTAACCGCCGCCGTCAAGGAAATGGCCTTCGAAATGCCGGTGAAGATCGGCGATACGCTCTGCATCTATACCGATGTCGTCAAGGTTGGCCGCACGTCGATGACGCTGAAGGTCGAGGCCTGGGCGCAGCGCTATCTCTCCGACCGGATGGATAAGGTCACCGATGCGCTGTTCGTCATGGTGGCTCTGGATGAGAACGGTCATCCGAAGCCTGTCCCGCCGGAAGCCTGACCCCGTTCTCACAAAGGCCTGAGCCATGGACCAGTCCGTCGATCCGCAAATTTTCTCCCATATCCGCGTCGTCATGGGCATGGTCATCAGCCTGTCGATGGCTCGGCTGCTGACGGGCCTGGCGCTGTTCGTCCAGCATCCCGGCAAGACAAAAATCTACTGGCTGCACCTCGGCTGGGTGCTGTTCATGTTCCTGTTCCTGATCTATTTCTGGTGGTGGGAATACCGGCTGCATTCCGTGCCTGTGATCGATTTCAGCGTCTATCTCTTCGTCATCGCCTATTGCTGCATCTTCTTCTTTCTCTGCGTGCTGCTCTTTCCCACCTCGATGGAGGACTACAGCGGCTACGAACACTATTTCATGTCGCGCCGCGCCTGGTTCTTCGGCTTCCTGGCGCTCGCCTACGCCCTCGATCTGGTCGACACCGCCGTCAAGGGTAAGGCCTATTTCCTGTCCTACGGGCTGGAATATCCGTTGCGAAATACCGTCTACATCGCACTGTGCCTCGTCGCCGCCATCACGCCCAACCGGCGTTTCCACGCAACCTTCCTGATCGCCGGGCTGACCTATCAGGTCGTCTGGATCTTTCGCGCCTTTGATCTGCTGGATTAAGCAACGGAAAAATCCGGCCGATTGTATTCCCGTCACGGAAAAGCGTTTCCCCGCACGATCAATCTACAAAATAAATAAACTCTATAATCATAATAGATTTATCTAGCATGATCCCTTCACGCGGAAATCGCTTTCGCCAACCAAAAGAGGGATCCAATGCTCACATTGACAAGACGCCTGTTCGGCGCAGGCCTTATCGCCACCAGCCTGTTTGCCGCCTCCGGCCTGCCTGTTACCGGATTGGCCGCCGCCGAACTGACCGAGTTCAAGATCGGTTATCAGAAGACCGGCCTGCCGGTCATCGCCCGCCAGCAGCAGATCATCGAAAAGGCGCTGGCGCCCAAAGGCGTCACCGTCTCCTGGGTCGAATTCACCGCAGGCCCGCCGCTGGTCGAAGCGCTGAATGTCGGCTCGATCAATGTCGGCTGGACCGGCGATGCGCCGCCCATTTTCGGCCAGGCCGCAGGCTCCGCCATCACCTATGTCGCGGCCCTCCCCTCCAACGGCGCCGGCGAAGCCATCTTCGTCAAGCCGGATTCATCCATCCAGTCGCTGGCCGATCTCAAGGGCAAGAAAGTCGGCGTCGGCAAGGGCACGTCCGCCCACAATCTTGTCGTCGCGGCACTCGAAAAAGCCGGCATCGATTTCAAGGACATCACCCCGGTCTATCTGAGCCCCGCCGATGCGGCAGCCGCTTTTGCCAGCGACAAGATCGACGCCTGGGCCGTCTGGGATCCCTTCTTCGCCATCGCCGAAACCCGCTACAAGCCGCGCATTTTGACAACATCGGCCGAGACCCTCAACGTCAAGACCTATTTCCTCGCCAATCGCGATTTCGCCAAGGACCATCCGGAAACGGTCACCACCACGATCGCCGCCCTGAAGGATGCTGCAGCCTGGGCCGATGCCAATCGCGGCAAGGTGGCGGAAGCACTGCATGAGGTGACGGGTGTGCCGCTTGAAGCCCAGACAATAGCTGCCAACCGCACCGTCTTCGGCGTCGAACCGATTACGCCGGAGATCGTCGCCAGCCAGCAGCAGACCGCCAATCGGTTCTTCAAGCTCGGCCTGATTCCCAAGCAGATCACCATCGCCGATGCGGTCTGGACGGCGCCGACAAACTGAGTTCCTCCCAGGGAAACCGCAAGCGTGCCGGTCGTCAATCCGGACCGGCACGCGAAAATGGCTAGCGACGAAACAGAAAGGGCAGAGGATGAAATCCACCGGTCAATCGATCCTGCGCAATGGCACAGGCTGGCTTCTGCCCGCCCTCATCGTTCTTGTTTGGGAAATTGCCGCCCGCACCGGGCTGATCTCGCCAAATGTCATGGCGGCCCCCTCCGCCGTTGCCGAGGCCTTCTGGCGCTTGCTTCTGTCGGGCGAACTCGTCCGCAATATTGGCGTCAGCACCGCCCGCGCCCTCTCCGGCTTTGCTATCGGCGGCTCGATCGGCCTGATCTTCGGCCTTGCCAATGGTCTTTCCGGCCTGTCACGCAACCTGACCGACACGACGCTACAGATGGTTCGCAACATTCCGCATCTGGCATTGATCCCGCTGGTCATCCTCTGGTTCGGCATTGATGAGGAAGCAAAGCTCTTCCTCGTGGCACTCGGCGTGTTCTTCCCGATCTATGTTAACACGCTGCTCGGCATCCAGAGCGTTGATCCGCAACTGGTCGAGATGGGCCGCGTCTACGGCATGTCGCGCACCACGCTGTTCTTCCGCGTCATCCTGCCCGGCGCCCTGCCCGCCATCTTCGTCGGCCTGCGGTATGCGTTGGGGATCATGTGGCTGACGCTGATCGTCGCCGAAACCATCGCCGCCTCCTCCGGCCTTGGCTACATGGCCATGCAGGCCCGCGAGTTTCTTTTGATCGATGTCGTCGTGCTGTCAATCCTGATCTACGCCCTGCTCGGCAAGCTCGCCGATAGTTTTGCCCGGCTGCTCGAGCGGCTGACATTGCAGTGGCATCCCGTCTTCCAGACTGCCTGATTTTTCGCGAAACGAAACACGGAGTACCGGAAATGTCCGTCATCACCCTCGATCAACAGACCAAACCGGCCCGTCCGGTCAAGGAAACGGCAGAGGCACGCGCGCTGCGTGAAACGCCGCCCGGCCAGTGGTTTCCCTATGCCGCACCAAAACCGCGCGACCAAGACAACCGCGACGTCGCCTTTTCCTTTCGTGGCGTCAGCCGCAAGTTCGGCGACAAGACCGTTCTCGACAACATCGATCTCGATGTCCCCGCCGGCCAGTTCATCGCCGTCATCGGAAAAAGTGGCTGTGGCAAGAGCACGCTGCTGCGGCTGCTGACCGGTCTCGACAAACCGACCTCCGGCACACTGACGCTCAACAAGGGCGCGGAAGGTGAAAACCGCACCCGCATCATGTTCCAGGAACCTCGTCTTCTGCCCTGGGCCAAGATCGCCAGGAATGTTGAGGTCGGCCTGACCGGTATCGCCAAGGGCGCGGAGGCCCGCGAAAAATCGCTCGCCATTCTGAGCGAGGTTGGCCTTGCCGACCGGGCCGAAGAATGGCCGTCTGTCCTGTCCGGCGGCCAGCGCCAGCGTGTGGCCCTTGCCCGTGCGCTTGTAGCGCACCCCTATATTCTGGCACTCGACGAGCCGCTCGGCGCGCTCGACGCGCTAACCCGCATCGAGATGCAGCATCTGCTCGAAAGCATCTGGCAGCAACAGACCTTCACAGCGGTTCTGGTCACCCATGATGTCGCCGAAGCCGTGGCGCTGGCCGACCGGGTCATCGTCATCGACCACGGCCGGATCGCGCTTGATTTCGATATCCCGCTTGAGCGCCCCCGCCGCCACGGTTCGCCGGAACTGGCGCGGCTGGAAGGAAAGATCCTCGATACGCTGTTCGGCGGCAGCGATTAATCGCTAGGCTCGGGCTTGGCGCAGAGCGGCGGCGACCTGCCTGCTGGCCCATTGAACACAGACGGATACGGCGGATGAGACAAGAAATGCGATCTCGGCATTCTGCCTGGGCAGTAGCCAGACGAGGCAAAGGCAAAAGGCCGCGAACGAAAAGCGTCCCAGCACCATGCCGCGCAGCAGCCGGACAACGAAATCGGGACCATAGGCCCGCTGCGATGACACCGACAGGATCAGCCCCAGCAGCGGAAAAACCGTCAGAACGCCGCTCCATTGCGCGCCCAGCGAAGCCGACAGGACCGTCACCGCCAGCGTCAGAACAGCACCGGCAACCATGCGCATGATCAGATCAAGCCGGGTGATCGTTATCACCTTGGCGGTGGCGTTCGTGCGCGGCAGAAATGTTTGCGCGCAGATGACGCCGAGCAGCGCCATACCGAGTGCAACGGCCGGCGTTCCGGGCAAGCTCGTCAGGCCGAGGGCGGCGATGAACCACGCGGCAAGCCCCATCACGGCGGCAATGCAATAATGATACCAGCGGCAGGTCCAGGCGTAGGCGAGGTTGAAGGCCTCAGACGCGAAGATCGCCGACAGGGCAGCCGCGGCAGCGCCCACCCCGAAAATCGGCCCTTGCTCCAGCACCAGCAGATAGAGGATAGGCCCTGCCACGATCGGCAGACCGGCAAGCCAGCCCGCCACTGCCGGCCCCCAGCGCACGGCCGCCATCGAAACGGCAAGCAAAAAGAAGGGTACCAAGGTCAGTTTCAAGAGCAACATGTCAGTCCCGTTCATTCCCGTCTGCATGTCCGATGGCTCGGCGCCCGGCGCATCACAGCCTTCAGCCTCGTCATCGAAGGACGGCGCCAAAACCAGACACGCGCAATGCGGTCGCGGCCCCAAAATGTCAATCCGCGAAAACTGCCTCCGAAAAGCCCATGGTGCCCATTGCCCGCCACCGGCAAGACGCCCTATGAACCCGGTCACACGGGATTGCTGAAAGGGAACCGATGACCGCTGTTACGCCTGGCACCACAACACGGCCACCGCGCCTTTTCTGGCGCCGCGCCGTCGCGTTTGTTGTCGATCTGGCGGTTTTCTACAGCATCCTGATGATGCTGGCGCTGCCGCTGCAGGCCGTCACGGGCTGGAATCTCGGTTTCTACATCGGACAATCGACGACATGCGAGGTCACCACCGACAGTCCGTTGATCGGAGAGGTCGAAGCAGGATGGCCACTGGCGGATGGCGAAACCCGAACAAACCAGATCTGTATCAATTCCAGCATCGGCATGCAGCAGCGCTTCTTCATATCGACGGTGACGAGATCCGCAGACGCAACAGGTTCCAGCCGCTTCGTATCGATAGAGATCGATGAGACTGGCAAGGCCATCCCGCTGGATATTTCCGGAGCGAGCACCGCATCGAACATCCTGCTCCAGCTGTTGTTCCTGGCGCTGTTCGTTCTGGCAACCGCCAGAATGACGGCGGCGGGCCGCAGGACGCCTGGAAAAGCCATTCTGTTCCTTCGCATCGTCGCTGCCAGGCAAGCAATCCCCTCCTTCAGGCAATGCCTGACGAGGGAGGTCTGGAAGTTCCTGCCGTCATGCCTTCTCGGCATCGCCGTCACCGTTCACGCCGCGCGCAACCTGCCCGGCGTGTCGACGCTGGCCTCCGGTGAGTTCGCCGATGTCGTCCGTGCCGCCCGCGACATGCAGCTGCCGGATTTCAGCGCCTTGCTGACCGTTGGCCTGATCGCGTGGCTGCTCGGCGCACTCTGGTGGTTCGGCCCGTTCATCCTCTGGCGCGGCCAGACCCTCTACGACCGCATCGTCGGTTGCTTCGTCATCCGCTCGGATGATGGTTCGGCGGCGGTTGAGGCTGTCAGCCTTTGAACACGAAGGCCGCGCCGCCGGCGATCATGCAGAAACCGATGGCATGGTTCCAGGTCAGCGATTCCTTCAGCCAAAACACCGAGAAACCAGCAAACACCACCAGCGTGATGACCTCCTGCATGGTCTTCAGCTGCGCCGCCGAATAGACCTCGTGGCCAATCCGGTTGGCCGGAACCGCCAGGCAATATTCGAAAAAGGCGATGCCCCAGCTGGCGATCACGGCCATGTAGAGCGGCGACGACGTATATTTCAGATGGCCGTACCAGGCGAAGGTCATGAAGACATTCGACAGGATGAGCAGCACGATCGGCAGCACGGCGGCCGTATTCAGCGAAAAAGGCATTTCGAATCCCTGGAAAGATGGGTTGGCGAGATGCGCAGCATGTACCG
Source organism: Rhizobium sp. Root1204 (assembly GCF_001424965.1). Classification (NCBI taxonomy): domain Bacteria; kingdom Pseudomonadati; phylum Pseudomonadota; class Alphaproteobacteria; order Hyphomicrobiales; family Rhizobiaceae; genus Rhizobium; species Rhizobium sp. Root1204. The sequence continues at coordinate 211,670 of NZ_LMCZ01000041.1, read as the reverse complement.
CCAATCCGCCACCATTCAAGCCGGGACCGCCCGCCGCCACACAGAAAACCGGCCGGACCGGACCTCGCGAACAATCCTGTCAGAAACTGGCAGTAGCCCACCTCCCCGTTGCCTTTTTGTACTCCTCTCCCCTTCACTTTCCGCCGGACTCTCTCCATATTCCCCGCATGTCGAAAGCACCGAAAAAAACCACAGGCTTCGAAGAAGCTCCCCAGGCCTCATTCGAAGGCGCTCCTGCCGGTTCCCTGTCGTCCAATGTCGCCGACTGGGCCGAAGAGCTGCAGCGCATGGCCGAGGCCGAGACGATCGAGACCCGCCACGACGTCGCTTCCAAGGCCGGCAAACACCGCAAGAAGGTGGAGATCGCCGCCCAGAAGGAAAGGGGCTCGGCTGCAGGCCGCAAGCCCGAAGGGGCGTCCGAGCCCGTGCGAGGCCCTCGCGGAGCGAAGGCGCAGGGCGCCGACAGCGTGAGCGCAAACAAAGTCTCCGCCAGCCGCTCCGCCCGCGGCACCTCGATGGGCGGCACGTCGGACCCGAAGACCCGTGCCGCCGCCGGTCTTAATCCCGTCTCCGGCCTCGATGTCGCGCTTGAGGATGCCGAAAAGTTCATGTCCGGCAGCGGCGTCACCGCCACGGTCGAGGCCCTCTCCGCCTTGATCGAGAGCGGCAACCCGCTGTTCAAGGACGGCAAACTGTGGACGCCGCACCGCCCCGCCCGCCCGGAAAAATCCGAGGGCGGCATCGAGATCGTCATGAAGGCCGATTTCGAGCCCGCCGGCGACCAGCCGACCGCCATCAAGGACCTCGTCGAGGGCCTGTCCAACGGCGACCGCTCCCAGGTCCTGCTCGGTGTCACCGGCTCCGGCAAGACGTTCACCATGGCCAAGGTAATCGAGACCACCCAGCGCCCCGCCGTCATCCTGGCGCCGAACAAGACGCTGGCGGCCCAGCTCTATTCCGAGTTCAAGAACTTCTTCCCCGACAATGCGGTCGAATATTTCGTCTCCTACTACGATTATTACCAGCCGGAAGCCTATGTGCCGCGCTCCGATACCTTCATCGAGAAGGAGAGTTCGATCAACGAACAGATCGACCGCATGCGCCACTCGGCAACCCGCTCGCTGATCGAGCGCGACGACGTCATCATCGTCGCCTCGGTCTCCTGCATCTACGGTATCGGCTCGGTCGAAACCTATACCGCCATGACCTTCCAGATGACGGTCGGCGACACGCTCGACCAGCGGCAGCTGCTCGCCGATCTCGTTGCCCAGCAATACAAGCGCCGCGACATGGATTTTCAACGCGGCAGTTTTCGCGTGCGCGGCGACACGATCGAGATCTTCCCCGCCCACCTTGAGGATGCCGCGTGGCGTATCAGCATGTTCGGCGACGAGATCGACAGCATCACCGAATTCGATCCGCTGACCGGCCAGAAGACCGACGACCTGAAGAGCGTCAAGATTTACGCCAATTCCCACTATGTCACCCCGCGCCCGACGCTCAACCAGGCGATCAAATCGATCAAGGAAGAGCTGAAACTGCGCCTGGCCGAGCTGGAAAAGGGCGGCCGCCTGCTCGAAGCCCAGCGGCTGGAACAGCGCACCCGCTACGACATCGAGATGCTGGAAGCCACCGGTTCCTGCGCCGGCATCGAAAACTATTCGCGCTACCTCACCGGCCGCCAGCCCGGCGAGCCGCCGCCGACTCTGTTCGAATATATCCCCGACAACGCGCTGCTGTTCATCGACGAGAGCCACGTCTCCGTCAGCCAGATCGGCGGCATGTACCGGGGCGACTTCCGCCGCAAGGCGACGCTGGCCGAATACGGTTTCCGCCTGCCATCCTGCATGGACAACCGTCCCTTGCGCTTCGAGGAATGGGACGCCATGCGCCCGGACACGATCGCCGTCTCGGCGACACCAGCGGCCTGGGAGCTGGAACAGTCCGGCGGCGTCTTTGCCGAACAGGTCATCCGCCCCACGGGCCTGATCGATCCGCCGGTCGAGGTCCGCTCGGCCAAGACCCAGGTCGACGACGTCTTGGGCGAAATCCGCGAGACCGCCCAGGCCGGTTACCGCACGCTGATCACCGTGCTGACCAAGCGCATGGCCGAGGACCTGACCGAATATCTGCACGAGCAGGGCATTCGCGTCCGCTACATGCACAGTGATATCGACACGCTGGAGCGCATCGAGATCATCCGCGACCTGCGCCTCGGCGCTTTCGACGTGCTGGTCGGCATCAACCTGCTGCGCGAAGGCCTCGACATTCCCGAATGCGGCTTCGTCGCCATCCTCGATGCCGACAAGGAAGGTTTTCTGCGCTCGGAAACCTCGCTGGTGCAGACCATCGGCCGCGCGGCGCGAAACGTCGACGGCAAGGTCATCCTCTATGCCGACCAGATCACCGGATCGATGAAGCGCGCCATGGAGGAAACCTCCCGCCGCCGCGAAAAGCAGGTGGCCTACAATGAGGCCAATGGCATCACGCCGGAATCGGTGAAAGCCCGCATTTCCGACATCCTCGATTCGGTCTACGAGAAGGATCATGTCCGCGCCGATATCGGCATCAAGGGCGTCAAGGGCAGCGTCACCGACCTGGTCGGCAACAATCTCGCCGCCCATCTCGAAGCGCTCGAAAAGCAGATGCGCAACGCCGCCGCCGACCTCGATTTCGAAACCGCCGCCCGCCTGCGCGACGAAATCAAACGCCTCAAGGCCGCCGAACTCGCCGTCATGGACGACCCGATGGCACGCCAAGAGGCGCGGGCGATGGAGGGCTCAGGCAAGAAGGGCAAGGCCGGCCGCGACACCCACCTCCCCCTTGAGGGGGGAGGTCGCAGCGAAGCTGCGGGTGGGGGTGACCCCATCAGTACCGCGAAAGATCACCCCGCCCCGGACCTACGGTCCGACCCTCCCCCTCAAGGGGAGGGTAAGGCCACCAGCCTCTTCGCCAAACCCACCCTCGACGACATGGGCCCAGGCACCGACATGACCCGCCCGGCCCGCAAACCGGCCGAGGGGCAATCCGGGTTCCGCAAACCCACCGACGACGACGTGGGTCACAACATCGCCGTCCCGGCACGTGGTGAGGCCAGCCTGTTCCGCAAGAACAGCCTCGACGAAATGACCGTCGGCCGCACCGAAAAGCCGCTCAACACCACGGGAAAACTGCCGGAAAAGCCGGTGACGGAACCCGGAAAACGCGTCTCGCCGCTGCTGGAAGGCCAGCCGGAAAAGGCCGACGACCCAAAACCCTTCATCCGCGCCAAATCCGGCGCCGGTTCCTACGAGGATGCCGGCGACCTCAAGCGCCAGAAGAAAACCAAAGGCAAGACCGGCCGCCCCGGCCAGTAATACCCTCCCCTCGAGGGGAAGGGTCGGCGCTCCGCGCCGGGGTGGGGTGACCACCAAACATTCGGGGTAATCTCCCCCCTTGTGGGGGAGATGTCGGCAAAGCCGACAGAGGGGGGTGCCGCCCCGCATATTCCGGACCCACGCCGAGACGCCCGCAAGGCCCCGCCCGCTCCCTCTTCTCCCCAGCGGGGAGAAGGTGGCCCGCAGGGCCGGATGAGGGCCCCACAGGCACCTATTCTGCCGCACCGCCCCCTCATCGCCTCGCCTCCGCCCGGCACGTCTCCCCGCTGGGGAGAAGTGGGACACGCCAGCCACATCTCCAACAATGCCGCATGGCCAGACCACAACAAACCGTGATCCCCCGCAGGGGGATGGGAAAGCCGAAGAAGTTTCCGCCCGTTCCCTCTTCTCCCCACCGGGGAGAAGGTGGCCCAACGGGCCGGATGAGGGGGCCGCACGCACCCTTTCTGCCGTGCCGCCCCTCATAGTGCGCCTCAACGCCGCAAAGCGCGCGCCCACCCCGAGACACCCGCAAGATCCCGCCCGCTCCCTCTTCTCCCCGCCGGGGAGAAGGTGGCCCGCAGGGCCGGATGAAGGGGCCAAGCGCTCAGAATGTGCCGCACCGCCCCCTCATCGCCTCGCCGTCGCTCGGCACTTCTCCCCGCTGGGGAGAAGAAGGAAACCGCCGCCTGCCGCGCACCAGCCATCCCCCCAAAAATGCCCCATGGCCAGACCACCGCCCATCGGCTACTGCTCAAACACACCACAGCCGCCAAAGGACCTGCCATGCGCCTGCCCGCCCTCCTCCTCTCCGCCGTACTCGCCCTGTCAACGCTTCCCGCCATGGCCGCACCCTACAAGACCCCGGAGGCCCTGCTTGAGGCGCTCTACAGCTACGACACCGCCAGAACCGCCGAAAACGCCCCCTCGCCCTACGCGCCGTTCTTCTCCGACCAGTTGAACGCCCGCTTCCAGGAAGATGCCGACGGCACAGCGGCCGGCGATGCCGGCACCATCGATTTCGACCCGGTGATCTCAGGCAATGACGGCCAGGCCACCGATGTCGAAATCGGCCAGCCGGCCGTCATCGACGATACCGCCGAAGTCGAAGTGACGTTCCGGAATTCCGGACCGGTGACGCTGTTCTACACGCTGGTCAAGGAACACGGCGGCTGGAAAGTCGACGACATCGCCGACCAGCAGGGGGAATATCCGTGGAGCCTGAGCGCGTTGTTTGATGGTGCGCGGTAGAGTAAAAATCCCAACCGGCTGGCCTTTTCGAATCCAATTATCGCCAGAGCCATATTAGCTATCCCACCAACGAATTCCAAAATTAGTTGAAAAAAAATAGTTGCCCACAACCAAAACGCTATTATCTTAATCGAATAGAAATGCGGAAAGATTCGTTAATATGCTTGAAACAAATAAAATTGATGACTTTGCAGCAACGTTAGAAGAAGCCACTAGATCAACACGCGAAGGTGTAAAATATTTTATTGAGCCAGCTCAGGGCACTCTATCACGCGCGAAAAGTAAACGGCACCATCTGATATTTGGTCGCAGGGGCTCAGGAAAATCGAGTCTCTTAAATAAACTTGTAAGTGAGTTCAATTTATCGAGAACTCCCGTCGCCTATATCGATTTGGAAACCTTTAAAGGACACAGCTATCCTGATGTTTTGGTGAGCATTCTAATAAAAACTCTCTCATCATATGAAAAATGGATGGAAACGGCGGCTATATTACCTGGTTCAAAACAATCTTTCTGGGAAAAACTATTTGGTAAAAAACCAACAAGAAAGGCATTGGACAAGGGTGAGGTAGCAAAAGTTTCTAATTCTATAAACAAAATCAAAGTTGAGTTAGAGCATCTCTTGTCTGAGGCAGAAACAATTGATCGCACCAGAACAGCGCGCCAATCCCTAGCAAAGGGAGGCGAAGGAACCGCTTCGCTTGATGGCCCCTCAAGTAACCTATCTGCAAAAGCCACAATTTCCAAAGAGACAGAAAAGGAAATAGTGGATACTTATGAAAACAAGAAGATAGAGATTCTTCACAGAAGAATTTTGGAATTCAAAGATTTATTTGAGAAAATATCTGCATGTGCAGATGGATCATCATATATTCTCCTTGATGATCTTTATCACATAAGAAAATCTGATCAAGCAATGGTTATTGATTACTTTCATAGAATAACCAAAGGAACAGATACATGGCTAAAAATCGGGACTATCAAGCACAGAACCAAATGGTACACAACCGGAACACAAGCAATAGGTGTAAAACTTGGTGATGATGCAGACGAAATTGACCTAGACGTCACACTTGAGAGGTATGATCTTACCAAAAAGTTCTTAATTAGGATACTACAGCGTAAACTCATAAAATTTCTTGGCATTTATCGGCCGCCGTGATTCAAGGCTTCGAAATAGGGAAGCATTTGATGACGCGTCGTCGCTACGAACTGACTGACCACGAATGGTCGATCATATCGCCGTTGTTGCCCAACAAGCCACGCGGTGTTGCCCGGGTCGATGATCGGCGGGTACTGAATGGCATCCTCTGGCGGTTTCGAACGGGCTCGCCTTGGGCGGAAGTTCCGGAACGCTATGGCCCGCCGACGACCTGTTACAACCGCTTCGTCCGCTGGCGCAAAGCCGGGGTATGGGATCGGCTTCTTGAAGCGGTGTCCAAGGCCTACGATGGCGACATCGTCATGATCGACTCGACCTGTGTCCGCGTTCACCAGCACGCGGCCACGGGAAAAAAAGGGATGGAGACGATGGTGGTATGGGACGTTCCCGCGGCGGGCTTACGAGCAAAATCCACGCGCTCGTCGATGCCGAAGGTCGCCCGGTCAATCTGCGTCTGACTGGTGGACAGATCGCCGATTGTGCCGAAGCCGACGCGCTGACGGATGAGCTTGGCGAGGGGGACATCCTGCTGGCCGACAAGGGTTATGACACGAATGCCATTCGGGCTAAGGCCGCCGAGCGAAAGGCCTGGGCCAATATCCCGCCGAAGAGTAATCGCAAGGGCTCCTTCGTGTTCTCGCGCTGGGTCTATAGGCAACGCAATCTCGTGGAACGGTTCTTCAACAGGATCAAGCAGTTCCGGGGAATCGCAACCCGATATGACAAGCGCCCGGAAAACTACCTCGCCGCCGTAAAGCTCGTCGCAACAAGAATATGGTGCCAAAGTTTATGAGTCGACACCCTAGAGTAATTTTGCGTGCAGTATGATTCCAAGGTCAGCGACATACTTTCAGATGGCGCTAGAGATCGATTAGTTTTGGCTAGTGGGGGCGTTGCAAGAGATTTTCTAAGTTTAACTCGACGCTCAATCGATGTGGCGAGACAGCGGTTGGCAGGTAATGATAGATTTCGAGGCGAGCGGATTTCTGCAGAGGATGTAAACAAGGCCGCCGGTGAACTTGATTCATTTAAACAGGAAGATTTTCAGTTTGATACATCACCTGACGAGTCGAGAGGTTTGAGGGCAGAGTTTGAGAAAATTCGGAATTTTTGCCTAGAGAAAACAAATACAAACTGCCTTTTGGTAGACAAAGAATCCTCGGAGAAGTTTGTCTTTCCAATAAAGGAACTTGTTGATCTAAAATTTTTACATCACATAAGCTCCAGAGTTACCGTACGAGATCGGAAGGGAAAGATATATGATGCTTATATGCTTGATATCAGCCAGTATTCTGGGGAAAGAAAAAGAAGAAATTTTGAAATGATAAAATTTTGGGAAAGAGAAGGAGATAGCGACCTTCGAAAAGGCAAGTTAGTTTACAGTTAAACATTCGGAGACAAAGACGCGTGAGATCATAACGTTTCGCCTCGGGAACCCTGTTGTTTGCAACGCGGAATCGACCCTCCCTCCGTCATTCCTGTGCCTGTCACAGGAATTCAGTGCGCCGTGTCCACAGCGCGCAAGACCCTTTCTAATACGCGAAACAAAAGAGCGCCTTCACGGCGCAGACGCGCCGTGGCTGGATTCCTGTGACAGGCACAGGAATGACGGAGGCGAGGACAGCGCCCCAATTTCCCGACCGGCAACGGGGATAAATTTCTGCTCGAAAGACGCGGCATCACCACCTCCCCTCGGTGAGAGAGCGCGCAAAATCAACCCCTTACCCAAATGCCACCTGCGCAATCCCGCTCCCCACCACACCCACAAAATCCCCGCCCCCAAAACCCGTGCCATACTTCTCCCGTTCCGCCGTGGATACACTGCCAGCCGTGGCAGCGAGGCGGGGCCGGCGCCGGGTTTGAGGAAAGGACGGACATCCTCCTATCCGGGGTTCGCGGAAAATGCTCTCCCTCCGGCGACACGGGGAGAGGCAAGGGTTTTTCCTTGTCTCTTGAAGCCCGAAAGAGCGCGCCGGGCGTGCCTGTGCGGCACACAGGGTGGGTGAGCGGGTGGTTTCGCCGGGTGTAACAACCCGGCGGCGGCCGGGTGGAGCGTTGCTGATAAATTGGTTCAGCCGGGGTCCATCGGGTCAGACGAACACCGTCTGTCTCACCACCGCAGAGAGACCCAAGTCGCGGGCAAAAACCGCCGAACGGGGCGCTGAGAGGTGTCACTTTTTACCATCAAACGCGGCAGCTTTCAGCGCCCCGTCCTGCCTTCAAACCACGGCGGCATTTTTTTCGCGCGTGAATGCGAGCGCGTGGCCGGCAACACAGTCAAAGGAGAAGAGACATGCCCCTTCCCGTCCACACACGGCTGATGGCCCGCACCGCCGAGATGCTGGCCATGCCGCATCTGGCCTGCCGCCGCCGCGACTGCCGCCGCAAGAACACCTGCTTCTGGCATTTCAAAAACAGCGGCGAACCCTGCTGCCTGCACAATCTGACCGCAGCACAGCGCGAGGTTTTCGATGAATTTTACCGCGAGGCCCTGATCATCCTCGAATATGGCGGCCATCAGGGCCTGACATACACCTGGGGCAATCCCGGGAAGCGGGCTTTTCTGGACGTCTGCGTCGAACTCGCCCGCACCGCCGTCCCGCCCCACGACAAACGCCGCTTCGACGCCTTCCGCCGAGACCGCGAAACAAGCGTCGCACGCACGGAGCCAGCAGCGAAATGAACAAGGACGGGAGCCACCGCGGACACTTGCCGCATGTCACAGAGCCTCACTCTCCGTCATTCTCGCCCATGTGGCGGGAATCCAGCCACGGCGCGTCTGCGCCGTGAGAAACCCCTTGCGCGCGCCCAAGGTGTCCTGCGCCCCGCCGGCGCGTCGTGAAAGGGCGCATTCAATCCCACACACAAGACGTCGTGCGCGCAGAGACCAGCGAGACCGTTTTATGGTTAGCGAAACGTTTACCGTCACCCCCTATGGTTGCTATTCAAACTTGGAGCAGGCACGTGGGTTTCGACGGCAAGACATTGCATTATCAATATTATTTCTATGGTCCCGACCGCACCATCGAAGAACAGAAAACGCGCCCCGAATGGGGCTCCGATACCTTGATCAACGGGCTGACGACAATCAAAGGACTGACATCAGGCAGCGCCGAGCTCTTCAAGATGACCGTGACCAACACCGCGATCGGCTTCGATTTCGACAAGACGGTTCTCTGGAAAACCGGTTACACCGTCGGCAAGAAGAACATCTCCGCGCAGTTCAACGGCGCCGTCTTCGAGGACCTGAACAACGCGATCGCGCCGATCATCGGCGTCACCCTCAAGACCAATATCATCGCTCTGAAAGCCAACGACATCACCTTCAGCGAGAACAGGATCGCCATCGACTTTCAAGGCATGTCGACCTTCGACGATTCCTCCCTCATTCTCAACGTGATCTTCCGGACCTCCTCCAGCGGCGCGATCACCTACCAGGCGAAAAACGACGCCGTCTTCATCCGCGGCCAGGCCGCAGCCGACAAACTGTTCGGTGGCGCCGGAAACGACATCTTCGAAGGCGGCAAGGGAAACGATATTCTCAAGGGCGGCGCAGGCGATGAGGTAATCCCCCCGTTTTTCACGGGGCTCCGCAGTAGAATTCACGCGGCCATTTTCAGTTTCTGTGCGGGCGTTATGCCGCCGATGCCCATATTGGGCCGTTCGTTGTTGTACGTCCATAGCCACTGTGTGGCGAATTCCTGTGCCTCCTCGATGCTTTCGATGATGTATTGGTCGAGCCATTCATGTCGGACGGTGCGGTTGTAGCGCTCGACATAGGCATTCTGTTGCGGCTTTCCGGGCTGGATGTGGCTCAAGGCAATTCCTTGCGTTTCGGCCCATCCCATCAATTTGCCACTGACATATTCAGGTCCATTATCCACACGAATGGCGAACGGTTTGCCGCGCCACTCGATGATCTGGTTCAGACTGCGGATGACGCGTTCAGCAGGCAGCGAAAAATCCACCTCGATGCCCAACCCCTCGCGGTTGTAGTCGTCCAAGACATTCAACAGCCGGAATTGCCTACCGTCTTCCAAACGATCCGCCATGAAATCCATGGACCAAACCAGGTTCGGTGCTTCCGGCACGGTCAGGGCATCGGGCTTGTCCCGCTTCAAACGCTTGCGTGGCTTGATCCTGAGGTTCAATTCCAGTTCGCGGTAGATGCGGTACACGCGCTTGTGGTTCCAGCGATGTCCCCGGACATTGCGCAGGTAAAGAAAGCACAGGCCGAAGCCCCACGTCTTCTTCGCCCTCGTCAGCCCGATCAGCAGATCGGCAATCTGCTCGTTCTCGTCGTTCAGCTTGGCGCTGTAACGATAACATGTCTCGCTGACATCGAAGGTACGGCAGGCCAACGCAATGCTGACCCCACGTAGCGCCACTGCTTTCCCAGCCATCTCCCGGCGTTGAGATGGCCGCATCATTTTTTTCCAAGAGCCTCCTTCAGAAGCTCGGCCTGCATGCTCATCTCGGCATACATCTTCTTCAGCCGACGGTTCTCATCCTCCAAAGCCTTCATCTGGCTGATCATCGACGCGTCCATTCCGCCGTATTTGGACCGCCATTTGTAAAAGGACGCCGTGCTCATTCCATGTTCCCGGCAAAGATCGGGTACAGGGACACCTCCCTCCGCCTGGCGAAGGATTGCAAGGATTTGTGGTTCGCTAAATCTGCTCGTCTTCATCAAAATCTCCTCGATCATAAAGCCCGAGAAAATTCTACTTTTGAAGCCCTTTAATTGGCGGGGGGATTACCATGACAGCCTCAATGGCGGCGCCGGTTTCGACGATCTCTATGGCGGCGCCGGAAAGGACGTCTTCGTCTTCAAATCGGTAAAGGACCTCGGCCTTTCGAAGGCTGCAACCGATACGATCTTCGACTTCACCCGCGGCGACAAGATCGATCTGTCGGCCATTGACGCCAGCACGAAAGCGATTGGTGACCAGTCCTTCGCCTTCATCGCCACCAAGGCCTTCTCGGGCCGGGCTGGCGAACTGCGCTACGAAAAAAACGCGTCAGACACGTATGTCTATGCCGATATCAACGGCGACAGGAAGGCCGATTTCGTCCTGCATCTCGACGACGCACTATCGCTGTCGAAGGACATGTTCATTCTCTGAATTCGGCAGGGGGAGGAGAAAACGGCGCCCTATTCCGCCGCCTTCACCTCTTCCAGAAATTCCAGCTCGTAGGAATAGCCTTCGAGCAGCGTATAGGCCTGCTCGGTCGCCTCGATCTGCGATTCGGCGCTGCGGATCGCCTCGGCGATCGATTGCGAGCGGGTGCGCAGCATCGAGCCGAGAATGTCGGCGGCCGGGCGGCGGCCGAGACGGTCGAGATGCTGGCGCACGCGGGCGCGGTGGCGCTCCAGCTCGAGAATGTGAAAGCGGCTCTTGACGATATCGTCGGAGAGTCTGCGGCGCATGGCGGCGACGGGATCGAAACTGCCGGGCTCGCGCTCGTCGAGGATGAAGTCGCTGACCAGCGTTTCCAGCTTCAAGATGCCCTGCAGGTCGCGTGGATCGGCCAGCTGCGGGTCATAGCCGGTATTGTCATAGACCTTGCGGCGCACCGGATCCTTCAACAGGTCGTAGCAGGCCTGCAGCCGCCCAAACGCTTCGGTATCGCCGCCACTGTCGGGATGAGCGGCCTTCACCACCTTGCGATAGGCAACCTTGATCGCCTGCTCGTCGGCATCGCGGGCAATTCCAAGCGTTTCATAGGGGTCGATCACGGCAACACCTCGCAGTCCAGCATTCGTCACTTCATCCCTGACCTAACCGTTCGCCCATCCCGCATCAACCCAAAAGCGGATGCGGCGTGGGCGCCCCTTAATCGGACATTGCCGGGACCAAATTGGGGCAGGATCGCGACGGTGCGCGGTTTTCCCCGGCCGGGACCGTGGCGGCGCGCAAAACCCGGCGGATGTGCCGCCCTGGTGCACCGCGCCGCCAGTACCGACAGGCGGTTGAGTGCAAAGGATTAAACGCTTGCTATTTTCTTTTTTTGCTGCAAATATTTTCCGCGTTCGGGCGTTTGCATCCCGGAGACTGGACTGGCTGTATGGTCCCGGAGAAATCCGGGCGTGCCGAAAGGCACTGTAGACGTTCTTTCCCCGTTATCGACTTCTCCGACTGGCTTTCCGGAATAAAGACAAAACCGGAAAGAAAAACGTCTCCACCCTGGCAGGGGTGAGGACACATCATTAAGGGAAAAAGGACTTCTCCCATGGCCACCAAGGGCACCGTAAAATTCTTCAACCAGGACAAGGGTTTTGGTTTCATCACGCCGGAAGGCGGCGCAAAGGACGTGTTCGTACACATCTCCGCGCTGCAGGCCGCTGGTCTCCAGACCCTGAAGGACGGCCAGCAGGTCACCTTCGACACCGAGCCGGATCGCATGGGCAAGGGCCCGAAGGCTGTCAACATCCAGGCTGACTAAGCCTCGATCTGACCGCTTGCGATGACTGAATTGAACGGCGTCCCTCGGGGCGCCGTTTTTTTTGCTGAACGATCGTCCCCGCCGCCAAAATCCGTGCCATGATGATCATGGCGGCAGGAAGCGAGAAAGCGGGCCGTCCCCGCGTCGTCGGTAAGGCTTTACGCCCGCGTGATGGCCGCCGTTTGTGATGCCCGAGGTTTACGCGGGACCTTTTTACTCAGCCGCCTGCTTTGCCTCGGCTGCAGCAAAGATCGCATCGAAGGCCGCCGCGATGACCTCCGGTCCGGCCCCTGCCCGCGTCGCATCGGCCGACAGGATCTGGCGGAATCGCCGGGCGCCCGGCCAGCCCTGGAAAAGCCCGACCATATGGCGGGTGACATGGATCAGCCGCCCGCCGGACGCGATATGCCCGGCCGCATAGCCCATCATCGCCTCGCGCACCCCGGCCCAGAACTCCAGCGACTGCCGGTGGCCATTGGCCGTAAACACCTCGCCGCCGGAACCGGCTGGGCCAGCGCCGGTCAACGGATGCGGAAAATACCCATCCACGGCCGTCAGCATGGCGCTATCGTGATAGGCAGCCCGCCCGAGCATGACCCCATCCAGAACAGCGCCTTGATTCAGCTCGTCAACTGCCTGATTCAGATTGCCAAGACCGCCGTTGATCCCGATGAAAAGATTGGGATTCTCCGCCTTGAGCCGATGAACCAGCGGATAATCCAGCGGCGGAATATCGCGGTTCTCCTTCGGCGACAGCCCCTGCAGCCACGCTTTTCGCGCATGAACCCAGACGGCGTCTGTTCCGGCCTGCACGACCCGCGAGACCAAATCGCGCAAGGCAATCTCCGGATCCTGGTCATCGACACCGATCCGGCATTTCACCGTCACAGGAATGGACACCGCCGCCTTCATCTTCGCCACGCAGTCAGCCACCACGGAGGGCTCACGCATCAGGCAGGCGCCGAATGTGCCAGACTGGACACGATCCGAAGGGCAGCCGACATTGATATTGATCTCGGCATAACCGAACTGTTCGCCAATCCGCGCAGCCTCGGCCATCTTGACGGGATCGTTACCGCCCAACTGCAGGGCAACCGGATGCTCGACTGCATCAAACCCCAGCAACCTCTCCCGGTCACCGCGCAGGATCGCCTCGGAGACGATCATCTCGGTGTAGAGCAACGCATGCCTGGAAAGCTGCCGGGCCAGAAACCTGTAATGCTTATCCGTCCAATCGATCATCGGGGCGACAGCGAACACGGGCGCTCCGAAGTAACCCGCAGCGGCGTTCGTCAATGCCGGGATCGCTACATTGTCCATCAAAAATACTTTCATCCCCGCACGTCCCGGCGGTGGTACATTGTGGTGGAGAAACAGGCGCAAGCGGAGAAGCTCTCACGGCTCAAACGGCCTAACCAATTGCGGCCTTATACAGCGGCAAGGTTTTGAAAGCGAGATGGAACTTTTGGAAGGCTGCTGGACTGTTTCTAAAAGAAAGAATGAAGCTGCGCCGCAGACAATAAGGCGGGCGCCGAAAGAAGAAATGCACACTGGAAACCTGATGTTCAGCAACAGCAGGCAGGGCACCATATCGGCAGGCACCAGCACCAAGCTCTGCGCCAACTGCGCAGTTAAGGCCTGACGAGACCCTATTTGAGATGGATCAATGCGCCTGCAACTTGGCCTCTTGCGCGGCGGCGATGAAAACCTCTCGCGCCTCTTCCGGCGACTTGCGGCCGTCGATGGCGGCACGGCAGAAGCTTCTCGCAGCAACGTAGCGCGGACCACGAAGATCGGGCCAGGTGTCCATCAGGCAGATGAGGGCATCGAACGGTCCGAAAACGATCTTCGAACCTTTATGCTCGAACCCGACTTCCACGGGATTGGACCATTTGGCATTTGGCATGAGCGTCTCCTCCGAATGTCTTGCCAGACCATAACGGCAAGATAACCCATTTGGTTCCCGTTGGGCAGAGTGCCAAACGAAAAAAGCCTGCCGCGGGAGGAGGTGCGGCAGGCTTCTGAAAATGACCCACGGCCGGGAGGAGGTGGCCGCTGATCGATCGCAGCTCTTCGGGAGGAGGTGAATCGCTGCGATGGATGGAACAATAATGCTGCGATGCACAAAAATCAATTAAAATCTGACGCAATGCAACCGTTACCAGTAACGTCTTCGTGTAGACTCGGCGCTGGAGGCGGTGCCGATCAGATAGCCTGCAACGAAAGCGGCCGCTCCGAAAACAAGAAAGGCCGCGCTGGTCGCGGACGGATGCTCCTGAGCGCTCTGCGCCACGGCCGAGGCCTCATCGCGGACATAAGCCGCCGCCTGTTTCGCCTTGGCGGTTACGCCGCCAGTCTCTTTGAGTTCGCCGGTAAAACCGGTCCGCAAGTTCTTGATGTTCGCCATCTCAGGCTCCTTTTGCTGTCGCGAACACAACACCTAGGCAGAGCGATTGTTCCAATTCGGAAATGCTTGAAACAACCAGATGCGAATACGCGTTCAAAAGGTCAAAAAAGAAGGGTGCTCCATTCCGGCACAAATTAAAGCAACTGCTAAAAAATCACTGTTGCGATTTCTTCATGTGTGGCATGCTAATAGCTGAGGTGCCTCATAAAAACCAATTTCGGAGTAGCTACTGCAGCCCAGAATCAAAAAAATAAAGAGACGGGAGAGAACACATGGTAGAGGAAAATCTATACCGCATCGTTGAAGTCAGTCTGAAGCGTGGCAGCGACCGTCGCGACGTTGGCATCATGACCGTACGTCAAGCACTCGAACTTCCGGACGTCCCCAGCCTCGAATACACGCACCCCGAATTCAATTCGCGGGCAGACAGCCAGTTTCTGACACGCGACCAGCTTCAGGCTTACGTCTGCAGCTGAGGCCGCTTTCCCCACCCGGTTATGGGGTGCTATCGTCCAGCATTCGCAATTTGGATGTCTGGATATCGATGACAACTGTAATCCCCCTTCCCGCGCCGGTGCTTTTGCCGGTGGTGAATTCCGAGCAAACCTTTCCGGTCCGCCGCGTCTATTGCGTCGGGCGCAATTATGCCGCCCATGCCATCGAGATGGGGCATGATCCGGACCGGGAACCACCCTTCTTTTTCCAGAAGAATCCGGACAACCTTGTCCATGGCAATGCGTTCCCCTACCCGCCTCTTACATCCGACGTGCATCACGAAGTCGAGCTGGTGATCGCACTGAAGCATGGTGGTGATGCCATTGAGGCTGCAGACGCGCTTGACTGCGTCTACGGCTACGCTGTCGGCATCGATTTCACCCGGCGCGACCTGCAGGCGCAGGCAAAGGCGGCCGGCAAACCCTGGGCTGCGGCAAAGGCCTTCGAACATTCGGCGCCGGTATCGCAGATTGTGCCGGCGCAAGCGATCGGGCATCCCGTCGATGGCAATATCTGGCTGAAAATCAACGGCGAGACCAAGCAACAGGGCGATCTCAATCAGATGATCTGGAAAATACCGGAGATCATCGCCGAACTGTCAAAACTGTTTACGCTCGCCGCCGGCGACATCATCATGACGGGCACCCCGTCGGGCGTCGGTCCCGTATCGCGAGGCGACACAGTATCGTGCGGCATCGATGGCGTCGCGACGCTGACCGTTGCGGTCGTTTAAGGGGGAACCATGCCGCTTTATGCTCTTGGGGCCACCCGGCCCGCTGTGCCGCCGGAAGATCGCTATTGGGTTGCGCCTGATGCGCACGTCATCGGTCAAGTCGAACTGGGCGACGATGTCGGCGTCTGGTTCGGCGCGGTGCTGCGCGGTGACAACGAACCGATCCGCATCGGCGCCCGCACCAATATCCAGGAGGGCGTGGTCATTCACGTCGATCCGGGACTGCCCGTGACTATCGGCGAAGGCTGCACAATCGGCCACCGCGCCATCGTGCATGGCTGCACCATCGGCGACAACTCGCTCATTGGCATGGGAGCAACGGTGCTGAACGGCGTCGTCATCGGGAACAACTGCCTGGTCGGCGCCAACGCACTGGTGACGGAAGGCAAGGTCTTTCCGGACAATTCGCTGATCGTCGGGGCGCCGGCGAAAGCCATCCGGCTGATGGACGATGCCGCTGTCGCCGGACTGCGGAAATCGGCTGATGGCTACGTCAAAAAATGGCAGTTGTTTGCAACCAGCCTTTCCGTCATCGAATAGGTGGCGCCGGAATTGCGCTGTGTTTGAACCGGGTTCTGTGCGGAACCCGGTTCAAACAATCGTGCTCTTATTCAGCGGTGCAGTTCTGGCAGTGACCGCGGATTTCGATCGTGGTCTTCTCGGTCTTGAAATGCTGCTTTCCAGCCAGAACCGTCAGCCGCTCTTCCATGGCTTCGTCGTGCATCTCGGTCACCTGCCCGCAATCCTCGCAGATGGCAAAGGCAGTGACCCCATGATCATGGTGATGTTGATGATCCGGATGGGCGCAGGCGACGAAGGAATTCATGCTTTCGAGCCGGTGGATCAGGCCGAATTCCAACAGCTTGTCGAGCGCCCGGTAGACCTGCAGCGGCGCACGAAACCCGTGATCACGCAGCTTATCGAGGATCGTGTAGGCGCTGAGCGGGCCATCGGCATGATGGAGTGCGTCGAGGACCAGCGACTGGTTCTTTGTAAGCTGTTGTGCCGCCATCAGTGATGTCCTCCATGCGTCGAATGTATCGCCGTCTCAGCGTTTTTGTTGCGGCCGAACGGCAGCAGACTGAGCACGAAAAGCCCCATCGCCGCAACCACGATTGATGGGCCGGACGGTGTATCGAAATGCAGCGAGCCGAACAGCCCACCGGTAACCGCAAGCGCGCCGATGACCGAGGCGAGCACCGCCATGATTTCGGGTGACGTCGCAAACCGCCGGGCGGTGGCTGCCGGAATGATCAGCAACGACGTGATCAGGAGGATGCCGACGATCTTCATGGCGATCGCGATGACAAGCGCCATCAAAAGCATGAAATAGAGCCGCGCCCGCTCCGGCTGCAAACCTTCTGCCTCGGCCAGTTCCGGATTGACGGTGGAGGCAAGCAGCGGCCGCCAGAGATAGACGATGGCGGCCAGAACGAGAATGCCACCACCCCAGACCAGATCGATATCGGCCTCCGACACCGCAAGAATATCGCCAAACAGGAAGCCAACCAGATCGATCCGCACCCAGGTCATGAAAGCGACCATGACGAGGCCAATCGACAGCGCCGAATGCGAGAGAATGCCGAGCAGCGCATCGGTCGACAGCGCGCCACGCTTCTGAAGCAGCAGGAGGAGCAGCGACACGGCGGCGGCAACGATGAAGACGCTGAGCATCAAATTGAGATCAAGCAGCAGCGATAGCGCCACGCCGAGCAGCGCCGAATGGGCCATCGTATCGCCGAAATAGGCCATGCGCCGCCAGATGACGAAGCAGCCGAGCGGGCCGACGGTGATTGCAAGTCCTATACCGGCAATGAGCGCGCGGGTGAAGAAATCATCAAACACGGCCGTTCTCCTTGGTATCGTATCCCTGCAGGCGGCTCTTATAGCCACAGCCGCAGTCTGGGCCATGCACGTGCTCATGAGCATCGCCATGCGCATGATCGCCATGATGGTGACCGTCATCGGGATGGCAATGTTCGGTGATGCTGCCATCGGTATGCAGCACGCGGCCGTCCGGAAGATGAGTATGATCGTGATCGTGGCTATAAACGGCGAGCGACTTTGCGGCGCGGCTGCCGAACAGCTTCAGGTATTCCGGGCTCTGACTGACCACTTGCGGCGTACCGCGGCAGCAGACATGGCCATTGAGGCAGATTACCGTATCGGTCTCGGCCATCACCACATGCAGATCGTGGGAGATCAGCAGGATACCGCAGCCCGTCCTGTTGCGAATAGACTTGATCAGGTCGTAAAGCGCGATCTCGCCCGAAAAATCGACGCCCTGCACCGGTTCGTCCAGCACCAGAAGATCCGGCTTGCGGGCGATGGCGCGGGCCAGCAAGGCACGCTGGAATTCGCCGCCGGACAGGTGCTGCACCTCGGCGCGGGCGAGATGGGCGATACCGGTCGACTGCAGCGCCTCCTCGATTTCGCGTCCCTTCAGCGGTCCGGTCAACGTCATCAGCCGCTCGACGGTCAAAGGCAGCGTCCAGTCGATCGCCAGCTTCTGCGGCACATAACCGACCTTCAGACCCGGCATTTTTTCGACCCAGCCTTCATCCGGCTTCAAGACGCCGATCGCAGCTTTCGCCGTCGTCGATTTGCCGGAACCGTTGGGGCCAATCAGCGTGACAATCTCACCACGGCGGATCGAAAATTCGACCCCACGCACCAGCCAGCGGCCGTTACGGCGGATGCCGGTATTGTTGAGCGAGACGAGTGGTGCCTGATCGGACTTGTGAAAATTCAGCATCAAAAAAATCCGGATGGGGTGTTGCCAGCCGCTATGCCACACGTTATAGCATAACGCAATTGATGTAATAACATTACATTGATTTACAAGACAGGAGTTCCCGCATGAGCCTGAAAAATTCCCTCCTTTTGACATCCTCCCTCGTTTTCGCCCCCACGATACTCCTGGCAGCCGGAGCCGCCCATGCCGAGGTTCCCAATGTCGTCGTCTCGATCAAGCCGATCCACTCCCTGGTCGCCTCGATCATGCAGGGCGTTGGCGAACCGGCGTTGATCGTTGAAGGAGCAGCTTCCCCACACACCTACAGCATGAAGCCCTCCAACGCTTCGGCGCTGGAGAAGGCCAATGTTGTCTTCTGGGTCGGTCATGGGCTGGAAGCCTTTCTCGAAAAGCCACTGGAATCGCTCGGCAGCAAGGCCAAGCTCGTTGAGCTCGACGATGCACCCGGCCTTGAAAAACTGAAATTCCGCGAAGGCGGCGCCTTTGAAGCCCATGACCACGGCGACGAGCACGAAGAAGGTGCCGAGGGGCATGCCCATGGTGAAGCCGGCCATCATCACGACGAGGGTGAGTTCGACCTGCATCTCTGGCTCGACCCGGCCAATGCCACGGCGATGGCCGTCGAAATCGAAAAGACGCTGGCTGCGGCAGACCCGGACAATGCCGCCGCCTACAAGACCAATCTCGATGCGCTGAACACCCGCCTCGCCGCACTGGACAAAACGCTTGCCGAGACCGTCGCACCAATCAAGGACAAGCCCTTCATCGTTTTCCATGACGCCTACCAGTATTTCGAGCATCGCTATCAGGTGAAAGTGGCCGGATCGATCACGGTCAGCCCAGAAACCCTGCCCGGCGCCGCGCGGCTGAAGCAGATCCATGAAAAGATCGTCGAACTCGGCGCCACCTGCGTTTTTGCCGAACCGCAGTTCGAGCCCAAGCTGGTCAATGTCGTGCTCGAAGGCACATCGGCCAAATCCGGCACGCTGGACCCGGAGGCGGCGACACTTGAAGCAGGACCCGACCTCTATTTCCAGCTGATGGAGGGTATTGGCGTATCGCTGAAGACATGCCTTTCCAACGGCAGCTAGGACGTCCTCCCAAGACTTTGAAAAAGCGGGCCAATGGTCCGCTTTTTTAGATCATCAAATGTAATAATATAACATTAAGGATAAAAACATGCCCGACAAGCTACCGGTCACCGTCCTCTCCGGATTCCTTGGCGCCGGAAAGACCACGGTGCTCAACCACATCCTCAACAATCGAGACGGGCTGCGGGTCGCGGTCATCGTCAACGACATGAGCGAGGTCAATATCGACGCGGCGCTGGTGCGCGACGGCGGCGCCAATCTTTCGCGTACGGAGGAGCAGCTGGTCGAGATGACCAACGGCTGCATCTGCTGCACCCTACGCGACGATCTGCTCAACGAAGTCCGCAAGCTCGCGGAACAGGACAGGTTCGACTATCTGCTGATCGAATCGACAGGCATTGCCGAACCCCTGCCCGTCGCCACCACGTTTGAATTCCGCAACGAAGACGGCAACAGCCTCGCGGACGTTGCACGGCTCGATACGATGGTAACGGTGGTCGATGCCGTGAGCTTGCTCGGGGATTATTCCTCCGCCGACTTTCTGGCCGATCGCGGCGATACGGCCGGAGACAATGATAACCGCACGCTTGTTGATCTGCTGGTCGAGCAGATCGAATTTGCCGATGTCGTCATTCTCAACAAGACGGGCAGCGCAACACCCGAGCAGCGCGATGCCGCACGAAAAATCATTGCCGGGCTGAATGCCGACGCGCGGCTGATCGAGACCGATTTCGGCAAGGTGGCGCTGCGCGACGTTCTCGGCACCGGCCTGTTCGATATGCTGAAAGCTGAACAGCATCCGCTCTGGTACAAGGAACTGCACGGCTTCAAGGACCACATTCCGGAAACCGAGGAATATGGCATCCGCTCCTTCGTCTACCGGGCGAAGAGGCCGTTCGATCCAGCGCGGTTTCACGATTTCGTCCACCGGCCATGGCCGGGCGTTGTACGGGCGAAGGGTTTCTTCTGGCTGGCAACACGCCCGCATCACGCAGGCGAACTCAGCCAGGCCGGACCGATGGTGCGCACCGCGAAAATGGGACTGTGGTGGTCGGCGGTTCCGAAAACCCAATGGCCGGATGATCCGGGTTTCCTGGCGATGATGAAACCCTATCTCGATCCTGTCTGGGGCGACCGCCGCCAGGAGATCGTTTTTATCGGTGCCGATCCAATGGATCAGGCAACGTTGGAAGCGGAACTCGACGAGTGTCTGGTCGATGCCAAGGCATTTACCCCGGACCGCTGGCGGGCCTTGCCGGACCCGTTTACGGAGTGGAGCCAGCGGAGTGCCTGATGATCCCGCCGCGGCAAGCCGGCGTGACGCCCTGCCTCGCGCAAGCAAAGCAGGGCACATTCCCGCTGGAATCTCTAAATGGCACAGCCCGGAGCAGGCATCAGTATGAGTGGACAAGGAATTGCCGCGGCGGCAGCGGCATTCGAACAGAACCAATATATCGAAGCACTGACAATCCTCAACGGGATGCTTGGCGAGAGCGAAGAAGCGGCTGAGGTAACGCTGCTACTCGCGAAAGTGCTGGAAAAACTCGGTTTCACCGCTGAGGCAGCGGAAGCGTTTGAACAGGCGGCGCAGCATGCCGGCTCTGACGCACCCATTCTTCTGCGGCGCGCCTGCGGACTTTATTTCGCGACCGGCGACGATGACCGTACCCAGCTCATCGGCATAAAACTTCTCAAATCGCTGCCCAACGATCCCGAGCTTGCCTATATCCTCGCCCGTTCGCTGCTGCGCACCGGCGATAACGCTCTCGTCGACCTCGTCAAAAATACACTGGTGGAAAGCGATGACCCGGATCACCTCAATCTCGCCGGCGACATTTTCGCGTCCGACGATCGCAATCCGGTCAGCTTGACGCTGTTCCGCAAGATCGCAGCGCTCCATCCGGACGACCCTTATGCGCAGCTCAAATATTTGTCCGTGGCACGGGATTTTTGCGATTACGCAGCGATCGAGCAGATCGAGCGCTGGCTTGCCGCCGAGATCGCTGCCGGTAGAATGGAAACTCTCGCCGGCGAAACCGGCTATTCGAATCTGTTGCACTGCGGCGTCGAACGGCTGAACCGGCTGGCGACGAACAATCCAGGCGTTTCGCAACTCCCCTCACCCACGGCAAGCCGGCAAAGGAAGTCGCGCCCGCATGTGTGGGGCGACAGGCTCCGGATCGGTTACCTTTCCAGCGATCTGTGGGACGACCACGCCACCATGCGGTTGTTCCAAAGCGTGTTGGAGGCACATGACAGAGACCGGTTCGACGTAACACTCTACTGTTACACGCCGGAGAGATTTATCGGCTTCGACGGTGGAAACCGCGAAAAATGGGGGAAGATCGTCCAAATTCAGGCGCTTTCCGACGCTGAGGCCGCCGACGCGATAAAGGCCCGGCAGACGGACATCCTGGTCGATCTCAAGGGCCATACGGCAGGATCGCGCTCGAAGATCCTGAACCATATGGTCGCGCCGGTCCAGGTGGCTTGGCTCGGTTTCCCCGGAAGTACAGTCAACATCGAATGCGATTATGTGATCGGCGACGCCATCGTTCTGCCGAACAGTTCGAAGCCGCATTATCACGAGAAATTCTGCCGGCTGCCCGAAACCTACCAGCCGAACGACCCGGTTTACCGCGCCCGCCCACCAGCGCGCAGCCGCGCAGATCTGGGGTTGCCTGACGATCGCTTCGTCCTGGCGGCGTTCAATGCCGCCCGCAAGGTCTCGCTACCGACGCTCGATTGCTGGGCAGAGATCCTGCGCGGCACCGGCAATACGGTTCTCTGGGTGATGATCGACGGAGACGTCGCCCGCGGTAACTTCCTGTCCGCCATTAAAAGCCGCGGCGTGGAAGCGGATCGCATCATCTTTGCACCCAAGACAAACTACGAGGCGCATATCGCCCGCCTGCAGGCCGCCGACCTTGGTCTCGACACGTTTCCCTACAATGGCCACACGACAACATCCGACCAACTCTGGGCAGGCTTGCCGGTGTTGACGGTCAAGGGAAGCAATTTTGCATCGCGCGTATCGGAAAGCCTGCTGACGGCGATCGGCCTTGGTGAGCTTGCAGCCCCGGATTTCGACACGTTCGTTGGCCAAGCCATTGCTCTATCGAACGATCCAGCGCGGGTTGCGCATCTGAAGCAGACGATCGAAGCCAACCGCTATACGGCGCCGCTGTTTGACGCGGAACGTTTCTGCCGCCATCTGGAAACGGCCTATGGAATGATGGCCGACCGAGCCAGACAGAAGCTTGCACCTGAGCATTTCGATGTGCCCGCGCAACCCGCGCGCACATCGCCCTTCCGGTAAGGCGGCACAGGAGGCCGCCCACCCACTTGTTCCGGTCTCAACGCGTCGCCATGTTGACGATGACGCCGGTGGCGACGCTGATCAGCAGGAAGTCGTTATCGACGCGAACCCATTGTTGGCCGCGTGGCGGCGCGCGCAGCTTATAGCGGCGATAGTCATTGACAGCGGCGATGCGGCGGCGCTCGGAGGGCGACAGGCGGTGGCCGCGTGCCCAGCGCTTCTTAACGACTACATTCTTTTCGACGATCCTGGTATTGCCATGCCGGTAAACGCGTTTCTCGACATGACGCTCCTTCACCTGAGCAACTTCGAACGGCCGGGCCGGCTGGGCAAAAGCCGTCTGCGCCGTCAGGGGCGCCGTCAGGAAGGAGCTTGCGACCAGCGCAATCAGCAAACGTTTCATCGGGGTGTCCTTTCGTTTTTGACATCCCGAAACTACGGCCGCAAAGATGAACGGAAACTGAAACAGCAAATTACAAAATTGTAATGATATCAGTTAATTATAAGAATTAACTGATACAACGAACAAACTTGCAACCGACGATTACAGCGCCTCATAGATAAATCGGTCAAAATCCGCCTCCTGCGCCCGGCCCGATGTGTCAAAGGCAAAGACGCCGGCGAATGCCCCGGTAAAGGACCCATGCTCGCCGCGTCCGCCTTCATCCGAAACCACGCCGGCATCGAGCAAAGGCCCGAGTTTGCGCCATGTGCGATACCCATCCGCATGCCAGAAGAACTGCAGATCGTTGTCACGGATTTCCATGGCCAGATGCACCCGGCCGAACGGCACGGAGACGCCGCTTTCGACCGGGAATGTCATGCGGCTATGCGGGAAATCACCATTGCAGGAAAAGATTGTCACCACCCGGCCGAGTTGTTCGTGCAGCGTGACGGCGGCCGCGTGAAACTTGTGGCGATTGTAATAATGCGTGAGCCCCGCAGCCTGTTGATAAGTGTCGGGCTCAAATTCGACGACGGTTTCCGCTCGAAAAGAGTGATGTTCCTGACGTCTTGCCACCAGAGCCTGCTCGAACCAGCTGCCGATGCTTTCGCGGCCGAATAACCGCAGATGGCCCGGCCTTTCCGACAGCGAGAAAATCCGCTCTGGCACCGGTGTCCGCAGCCACTGGAAATCCCTGGGCAATTGCGGACTGTCGAATTCGGTTTCAACACGGGCTGGTTTGTCGATGACAACCGCCTCGCCCGGTGCCGGCACATCGACATCCGGCACGACCCCGCCCTGCGCAAGATACAACCAGTCGTCCTCGCCCCAGACGCATTTCTGCAACGCCGTCTCGCGGCCGAGCGTGCAGCGGCGTAACGGTGCCAGAGGACGGCCGGTCAGGTGGGTATGATAGGCTTGCCCGTCCGGGGTCTCGACATACTGCCCATGCCCTGCCCTTTGCAGCGCAGCGTCAGGATGATCCTTGGAGGTGATCAGATGTGTCTGCGGATGCATTTCATACGGCCCCTCGATCGTCCGGGAACGCGCCATGGTCACCACATGATCGTAGCCAGTGCCACCTTCCGCGGTCGTCAGATAGTACCAGCCACTCCGCTTGAAGAGATGCGGCCCTTCCACCAGGCCTTGCGCACTCCCTGCAAAGATATTGCGGATCGCGCCGGTCAATTTTTTCGCCACCGGATCCCATTCCTGCAGCAGGATACCATCAAAGGCCGGCGATTTCGGAGCGCCGCCAAAGCTCTCGGTGCGATGGTTCCACTGCATGTTGAGAAACCATTTGCGGCCATCGTCATCGTGAAACAGCGATGGATCGAAGCCGGACGAATTGACATAGACCGGATCCGACCATTCGCCTTCGATCGTTGGCGAAGTGACGATGTAGTTGTGAGCATCCTTGAAGTTTCCATCGAAGCGTTTGACGTCGGTATAGACCAGATAGAACAGACCATCCGCATGCGACAGGCACGGCGCCCAGACGCCGCAACTGTCGGGATTACCGCGCATATCGAGCTGGCTTGCCCGCTCCAGCGGCCGTCGCACCAAGGTCCAGTTTACCAGATCGCGCGAATGATGGATCTGTACGCCCGGATACCATTCGAAGGTGGAGGTGGCGATATAATAGTCCTCGCCGACCCGGCAGATGGATGGGTCCGGATTGAAGCCTGGAAGGATCGGATTGCGGATCATCGCGGTCATGACGAACGTACCTCATGGATTCTCGAAATGCCATACGGCCTGAAACCGGGCGCACTTGCAAGTCCTTGTTTGATGTTGGAAGCGACATTCCCCGCGTCGCCACCGACTCACGCTTTTCCCTATGCGTGGCAACATCCTGCAGCAGAGCTACCGCCGTTTGCACGCAGGTTTCCCAAAGTTCCTGCCTAAGCTTTAGGCAAAGACGGAAAGTCCATATGCGACTTTGGTATGACGTTGCCGGACTATGCCGGAAAATCCGGACGCAGACTTGAAACGGCACTTGAAATCGGCACTGTGGCTATGCTTGGCAAAAAAAGATCGAAAATCAGCTTGGCGGGGAGGAATATACATGACCGCACTGCTCGGTATCAGCAGGCTCATTGATCGTGTCACGGAAATCATCGGCAAATCAGTCTCATGGCTGATCCTGGTGGCCGTACTGGTCAGCGCCGGCAATGCCATTATCCGAAAAATCTTCAACATGTCGTCGAACGCCTGGCTTGAGGCGCAATGGTACCTGTTTGGCGCCGCCTTTATGCTGGCGGCGGCCTACACGCTCAGCCAGAACGAACATATCCGCATCGACGTGGTCTACGGCAAGTTTTCGCGCCGGACGCAGCACTGGATCGACCTGTTTGGTCACGTCTTCTTCCTGATGCCGTTCGTCCTGCTGATGACCTATTACCTCGTCCCCTATGTGCTGATGTCGGTTCGCTCGCAGGAAGGCTCTTCCAGTGCCGGCGGCCTGATCGTCTGGCCGGCCAAGGCCATTTTGCTGTTCGGCTTCGTGCTGCTTGTGCTGCAGGGTGTCTCCGAAATCATCAAGAAGATCGCCATCATGACCGGCAACATGGAGGATCCGACACCATACGTGCCGACCCACGCGCCGCTTGACGACATTGCCGCTCCGGAGGCACGCCCATGATGGAATTCATCGCCGTCAATCTCGCGCCGATCATGTTCGTATCCTTGATCGTCTTCCTTCTGCTC
Source organism: Rhizobium sp. Root1204 (assembly GCF_001424965.1). Lineage (NCBI taxonomy): Bacteria > Pseudomonadati > Pseudomonadota > Alphaproteobacteria > Hyphomicrobiales > Rhizobiaceae > Rhizobium > Rhizobium sp. Root1204. Next base: position 185,500 of record NZ_LMCZ01000041.1, on the reverse strand, counting down.
GGCTACCCTGTTGCCTTTTCGCTCGCCGCCAACGGCCTGCTGTTCTTCATCATCGGCGTTGAACTCGCCCCCTTGTCCGGCGGTTCGATCAACCTCTCCTGGCCGCTGCTCAATGCGCTGCCGGATCGTTTCTGGGGGGTGATGTCGAACGACACTTTGCTCGCCATTCCCTTCTTTACCTTTATGGGGATCGTGCTCGAACGCTCCGGCATGGCCGAAGACCTGCTCGACACGATCGGCCAGCTGTTCGGCCCGGTCCGTGGCGGCCTTGCCTATGCCGTCATCTTCGTTGGCGCATTGCTGGCGGCGACCACCGGCGTGGTTGCCGCTTCCGTCATCGCCATGGGCCTGATCTCGCTGCCGATCATGCTGCGCTATGGTTACGACCGGCGCGTCGCCTCCGGCGTTATCGCAGCGTCCGGCACGCTCGCACAGATCATCCCGCCATCGCTCGTTCTGATCGTTCTTGCCGACCAACTCGGCCGCTCCGTCGGCGACATGTATGCCGGCGCCTTGATCCCAGGCCTGGTTCTGACCGGACTGTACATGCTCTACATCCTGATCATGACGTTCGTCAGGCGCGATTCCATGCCGGCGCTGCCGCTCGAAGCCCGCACGCTGGGCTCAGGCGTAACCTCGCTATTCATCGCGCTGGTCGTCGCGGCGGGCTTTGCCTATGCCGCCCATATCTATCTCTATCCAACCCATGGTGAAAATGCCGATATTCTCGGCGCAACGGTGGGCGTCGCTTTCATCTATGTTGTTGCGCTTCTCGACAGGACCTTGAAGGTCAACGCGATGTCCCGGCTTGCCCAGCAGGTCATCATCGTGCTGATCCCGCCGCTGGCGCTGATCTTCCTCGTGCTCGGTACGATCTTCCTCGGCATTGCCACGCCGACCGAAGGCGGAGCCATGGGCGCGGTTGGTGCACTGGTGATGGCCGCCGCCAAGGGCAGGCTCAGCATGGACGTCGTGCGTTCGGCGCTGACGGCCACAACGCGCCTCTCGGCCTTCGTGCTGTTCATCCTTATCGGCGCCCGCGTGTTCTCGCTGACCTTTTATGGGGTCAACGGTCATATCTGGGTCGAGCATCTGCTGGTTGCCATGCCAGGCGGCGAGACCGGCTTCCTGATCGCCGTCAACCTGCTGGTCTTCTTCCTGGCATTCTTCCTCGACTTCTTCGAGCTTGCCTTCATCATCGTCCCGCTGCTCGCACCGGCGGCCGACAAACTGGGCATCGACCTCATCTGGTTCGGCGTCCTGCTCGGCATCAACATGCAGACCAGCTTCATGCATCCGCCCTTCGGTTTTGCGCTGTTCTACCTGAGATCAGTGGCAGCCAAGGTCCCCTATCTCGACAGGGTGACCGGCAAGATCACGCAGCCGGTGACAACGGGACAGATCTACTGGGGTGCGGTGCCCTTCGTCGGCATCCAGATCATCATGGTGGCTCTCACTATCGCGTTCCCGCAGATGGTCATGCATTACAAGGGCGATGCCGCCGTGGTCGATCCGAACACGATCAAGATCGAGGTTCCCGGATTTGGCACCGGCGGCGGCGGACTGACGCTGCCCGACAATGGCGGCGGTCTCGGCTTACCCGGCGGCCTGCAGTTGCCGGGTGGCAATCCACTCGACGGCAGCCAGAAACCGGCGGAACAGAAGCCAGCCAACGACCTCAGCGCGCCGCCGTCGTTCAACTGACAACCGAATGGGCCGGTCTCGAACCGGCCCATTTCCTCTTACAAGACGAGAAACGAAAAACCCCGGAGCCATTGGCTCCGGGGTTTTTCGTTTTTGCAATGCTATCCGAGCAGGGCTTAGAGCTTGCCGCCGCGCTGCTGGATCATCATGAACGTATCGTAGTTGTATTCGGCGATCTGCGCATTGAGATAGTACTCGCCGCGGAAGGCCTTGATCGAGTCCCAAATCTTCTTGAAGGTCGGGTTCGTCGCTTCCATTTCGGCGTAGACTTCATTTGCCTTGTCGAAGCAGGCCGACAGGATTTCCGGGCTGAACGGGCTGAGCTTGGCGCCCGCGGCCACCAGACGCTTGATTGCAGCCGGGTTCAGGTAGTCGTACTTCTGGAGCATGTTAGCATCCGTCGCCTGGCAGGCCGTGCGCAGCAGAGACTGATAGTTCTTCGGCAGGCCTTCGAAGGCTGCCTTGTTGAACATGGCGTGAACCGTCGGGCCACCTTCCCACCAGCCGGGATAGTAGTAGTACGGCGCCACCTTGTAGAAGCCGAGCTTTTCGTCGTCGTATGGACCGACCCATTCGGCGGCATCGATCGTGCCCTTTTCGAGCGATGGATAGATGTCGCCGCCGGCGATCTGCTGCGGCACGACGCCGAGCTTCTCGACGACCTTGCCGGCGAACCCGCCGATGCGCATCTTCAGGCCTTGCATGTCGGCAACGGTCTTGATTTCCTTACGGAACCATCCGCCCATCTGGACGCCGGTATTGCCACTGGGATACCCAACCAGACCCTGGGTCGCCAGGAACTCGTTGAACATGTCGATGCCGCCGCCATGATAGTGCCAGGCGTTCATGCCGCGCGCGTTGAGTGCGAACGGAACCGCAGCACCCAGAGCCCAGACCGGGTCCTTGCCCCAGTAATAGTAGGAAACCGTGTGGCAGGCTTCGACGGTACCGGCAGCGGCGGCGTCTGCCGCCTGCAGGCCCGGTACGATTTCGCCAGCGGCAAAGACCTGAATCTTGAAATTGCCATCCGTTGCTTCAGACAGATATTTCGACAGCACTTCAGCGCCACCATAAATCGTGTCGAGCGATTTCGGAAACGATGACGCCAGGCGCCAGTTGATCTTCGGGTTGCTCTGGGCAATGGCGGGCGCTGCAAGCGACGTGGCAGCGGCGGCACCAACGCCACCGAGAGCCGCACGCTTGATGAATAGACGGCGATCCATGTTCTCTCCTCTGTTGTCGCGGACAGCCCGGCTTTGCCGGTGCTGCTCCTCCCCGCGGGCGCAAACCGCACCGGCTGATATCGGCCGGTTCAAACGGACATGCGCAATCTGGAATCCACTTAAAACAGGCATAGGATTTCGTACGAAATCCTATGCCTCCGCTGGCAGCTTACACGCTCACCCCCTCATGTCCAGCCATGCGGGAAAGAGGCAACCTTCGACTTTTGTCTAATGCCAACGATCAATGTTTGCAGAGACTTACGCAACGTTCGTCCCGCCTCATCCATCACCGCCAGGCGGACATGAAGATAGCTCGTCAATCCATTGAAATCATCTAATATAAAGAAACCAGGATAGAATGATTTCTTCATGCCGGCGGGCGGGCGTTTCGTCGTTGTGGATTTTGCCGCAATATTTTTTCAATGGCATGGAAACATTCACAGAAGGGTTCCTCGGCATGCCGTTGTGGCAGCCCTATGCTCCGGCCGAAATCATATCTCGGGGAGTCTTTCATGAAACGTCTTTTGCTCATCGGTGCCGCGCTCGCCGCCTTGACCCTTCCGGCTGCTGCCGCCGACAAGCTGCTCAATGCGTCGTACGATATTTCCCGCGAACTGTTCGAACAGGTCAACGAAGCTTTCGTCGCAGCCCATCCTGGCGCCACCGTCGACCAGTCGCATGGTGGCTCCTCCAAGCAGGCCCGCGCCATCCTCGAAGGGTTGGAAGCCGATGTCGTTACCTTCAACCAGGTGACGGATGTCGATGCCTTGGTGAAGGGCGGCTTCGTTTCGGACGACTGGAAGAGCGATTTCGCCAACAATGCGTCGCCGTTCTATTCCTTCCCGTCCTTCTTGGTGCGAGAAGGCAATCCGAAGGGCGTCAAGGATTGGGACGATCTGGTGCGCGACGACGTCAAGGTGATCTTCCCGAACCCGAAGACATCCGGCAACGCCCGCTACACCTATCTGGCAGCCACAGCCTACGCGAAGGAAAAATTCGCCAACGACCCGGCCAAGGTCGAGGAATTCGTCAAGAAGATCTTTGACAATGTTCCGGTATTCGACACTGGTGGACGCGCCGCGACGACGACATTCGTCGAACGCGAAACCGGTGACGTGCTGATCACCTTCGAAGCCGAAACCAAGGGCATTGCCAAGGAATTCGGCGAAGACAAGTTCGACATCGTCACGCCGTCGGTCAGCCTGCTCGCGGAATTCCCGGTCGCCATCGTCGACAAGGTCGTTGACAAGAACGGCACCCGCGATCTGGCAAAGTCCTATCTCGATTTCCTCTACACGCCGGAAGGCCAGAAGATTCTGGCCGAGAACGGCAACCGCGTTAACGACGCCGCGGTCGCTGCCGAGTTCAAGGATCAGTTCCCCGAAATTCGCCTGCTAAAGGTGGAAGACGTTTTTGGCGGCTGGGGCAAGATCAAGGAAGAGCAGTTTGCCGAAGGCGCTGCACTGGATAAAATCTACGGAAATCGTTGATCCCAATCCGATTGTGTGAAAAACGCAGGCCGCGCCGGACGAACGTCCAGCGCGGCCTCCCCGTTGTTTTCAAATTCGATTTTTCATTTCAACCCAATTCTCAAGGGGCACGTTTTTGGCACGGCGCATTCTTCCAGGCTTGCCCCTGACGCTCGGCATTACCCTCGTCTATGTCGCAATCATCGTGGTGCTGCCGCTCGGCGCACTGATCTTCAAGGCGGCAAGCCTTGGACCGGAAGACTATTGGCGGATCGTCTCGTCAGAGCGGGCGGTTGCCAGCTACCGGATCACCATTCTCTGCGCGCTGGCTGCGACGCTGTTCAACCTGGTGTTCGGCCTGGCGCTCGCCTGGGTCATCGTCCGCTACCGCTTCCCCGGCCGCCGCTTCGTCGATGCCCTGGTCGACCTGCCCTTCGCATTGCCGACCGCCGTTGCCGGTATCGCGCTGACGACGCTGTTTGCCTCGAACGGTTGGTTCGGGGCGCCGCTTGCCGCAATCGGCATCAAGGTGGCCTATACGCCGCTCGGCATCATCATCGCCATGGCCTTCACCAGTCTGCCCTTCATCGTCCGCACGGTTCAGCCGGTTTTGGAGGAGCTTGATCCGGCGCTCGAGGAAGCCGGTCAGACGCTGGGCGCCAGCGACATGGAGATTTTCCTGCGGGTGATCCTGCCGCAACTGGCGCCAGCGCTGCTCGCCGGACTGTCACTGTCGTTTGCCCGTAGCCTCGGCGAGTTCGGGGCGATCATCTTCATTGCCGGCAACCAGCCGTTTGAGACGGAAATCACCGCACTTCTCGCCTTCATCCGGCTGGAAGAATACGACTATCCGGCCTCCGCCGCGATCGCCTCGGTGATGCTCATCGCCGCCTTCACGATGCTTGCCGTTACCAACCTCCTGCAGGCGCGTGCCCTGCGCTACACGGTGAAGGGTTGATCATGGCCAAAACCAGACGTCCCCCGCGGATCGGCGATGCACCGGTCTTCCGCAACACGATGATCGCCGTTGTGCTGGCGCTAGTGGCGCTGATCATTATCGCACCGCTGGCCGTCATCGGTTACGAGGCCTTTTCCAAGGGCATCGCCTATTTCGGCAAGACCATCGCCAATTCCGACACCCGTCATGCGATTTTGATGACGGCGATGACGGCACTGATCGCTGTGCCCATCAACACCGCCTTCGGTGTGGCCGCCGCCTGGGCGATCACCAAGTTCGATTTTCCCGGACGCCGCCTGCTGCTGATCGTCATCGAGATCCCGTTCTCGGTTTCGCCGATCGTTGCCGGTGTCGCCTATCTCTTCGTCTACGGGCTACAGGGCCTGTTTGGCGAGGCGCTACAATCGGCCGATGTCAAAATACTCTTCGCCCTACCCGGCATCGTGCTTGCCAGCATGTTTGTCACCGCGCCCTTCGTCGCCCGCGAACTCATTCCGCTGATGCAGGCACAGGGCCGTGACCTGGAAGAAGCTGCAACCTCGCTCGGCGCCAGCGGCTGGCGGACCTTCTTCTTCGTGACGTTGCCGAACATCAAATGGGCACTGCTCTACGGCGTCATTCTCTGCAATTCGCGGGTCATGGGCGAGTTCGGCGCCGTTTCTGTGGTTTCGGGCAATATTCGCGGCCAGACCAATACGCTGCCGCTGCATATCGAACTGCTCTATCACGACTATAACGCCGTTGGCGCCTTTGCCGCCGCCTCGATTCTTGCGGCGCTCGCCGTCGTTACCCTGATTGCCAAGGTGGCGCTTGAGCGCCGGGGCGCTGGCCGCGTGCGCCGCCCGTCGCTTGCCGGCACAGCACCTGATATTTCGGAGACCACACCGTGAAAATCCGCCTCGACACCGTCGTCAAGACATTCGACACGTTCCGCGCCGTGCACGGCGTCTCACTGGATATCGAAAGCGGTGAACTGGTCGCCCTGCTCGGCCCCTCCGGTTCCGGCAAGACAACAATCCTGCGCATGGTTGCGGGCCTGGAGTTTCCCGATGGCGGCGCCATCTATTTTGGTGACGAGAATGCCACCGATATCGAGGTACGCCACCGCGGCGTCGGCTTCGTTTTCCAGCACTATGCGCTTTTCCCGCATATGACGGTCGGCGAGAACATCGCGTTCGGCATGAAGGTCTCGAAGACCAGGCGCTCGGCCGCCGAAATTTCCAGCCGGGTCGAACACCTGCTCCGCCTTGTCCAATTGGAAGGCCTGCAGGACCGGTTTCCCGCCCAGATTTCCGGCGGTCAGCGGCAGCGCGTCGCGCTGGCCCGCGCACTCGCCGTCGATCCGAAGGTGCTTTTGCTCGACGAACCGTTTGGCGCGCTCGATGCCAATGTGCGGCGTGACCTGCGCCGCTGGCTGCGCAAGATCCACGACGAACTCGGCATCACCACGCTGTTCGTCACCCATGACCAGGCCGAGGCCCTCGACCTCGCCGACCGCGTCGTCATTCTCGACAAAGGCAAGATCGTTCAGACCGGGACACCGGAAGAGGTCTGCCGCGCCCCCGCCAGTGCTTTCGTCATGAATTTTCTCGGCGATGCCAATCGCCTGAAGGTTACGGTGTCGGGTGAAAAGGCCCAGATCCAGAATGTCACCTTCGATGCACCCGATATCGCCGATGGTCCGGCAGAACTGTTCTTCAGGCCCGCCGACGTCACTTGGCGCGAAGATGGCCACGGTATCCAGGCCACCATCGCCCGCGTCATCGACCGGCCTGATTCCAGGCGCGTTCTGGCGCTGACGGTCGATGGTCAGCCCATCGAGTTCGACGCAGCTCCGGAATTTCCGTTCCGGGCTGATGCACATGGTTTTGTCGAGATTCGCCGTCCGCGGGTCTATCCGGCTTAGACTCAGGCCCTGAATGCAAAAGGCACCGGATCTTCCAATCCGGTGCCTTTTGTTTGATAATGTAGAGATCGGACGCTTAATCGCGCTCCGCCGACGAAGCCCACAGGTTGATGTCGGCTTCCTTGGCATAAACGTCGATCGCCGCCAGTTCTTCCGCCGTAAACGTGTCGTTCTTCAGGGCTGCAACACAATCGACAATCTGCGAAGACCGGCTGGCACCGATCAGCGCCGACGTGATACGGCCGCCGCGCAAGACCCATGCGATCGCCATCTGCGCCAGCGTCTGGCCGCGCTTCTCGGCGATCTCGTTGAGCTTGCGGATATTGTCGATGATCGACGGACGGATGAAATCCTTCTTGAGAAAGTGGTTCTGTGCCGCCCGGCTGTCGGTTGGGATACCGCCGAGATATTTGGTCGTCAGCATGCCCTGCGCCAAAGGCGAAAACACGATCGAGCCGATGCCGAGGTCTTCCAACGTATCGACCAGGCCATCATCCTCGATCCAACGGTTGAGCATCGAATAGCTTGGCTGGTGGATGATCAGCGGCGTGCCGAGATCCTTGAGGATCGCGGTGGCTTCCCGGGTGCGCTGCGAATTGTAGGAGGAAATGCCGACATAGAGCGCCCTACCCGAGCGGACGATATGATCGAGCGCGCCGCAGGTTTCCTCCAGGGGCGTGTCGGGATCGAATCGGTGCGAATAGAAGATGTCGACATAGTCGAGGCCCATACGGGCAAGGCTTTGATCGCAGGAGGCGATCAGATACTTGCGGCTGCCCCATTCGCCATACGGACCCGGCCACATGTCGTAGCCGGCCTTGGAGGAAATGATCAGCTCGTCGCGCAGACCGGCAAAATCGGTGCGCAGAATTTCGCCGAATGCGGTTTCAGCCGAGCCCGGAGGCGGGCCGTAATTGTTGGCGAGGTCGAAATGGGTGATGCCGAGGTCGAACGCCGTGCGGCACATGTCGAGCTTGCGCTCGTGCGGCGTGTCATGGCCGAAATTGTGCCACAGGCCGAGCGAAATCGCCGGCAGTTTTAGCCCCGTCTTGCCGCAGCGGTTGTATTTCATCGTCTCGTAGCGATTATCCGCCGGTTGCCAGCTCATTGTTGTACCTCCGCGATCGGGTCTCAGTGACGGAAGGGTTCCGCCACCCCATAAACAGAAAGGTTTCCGGAGCGCACCACGGAAACCTGATAGAGTTAAGCTCTAGCGCATAAGCAGGAGAATCGAAATCGGTAATCAGGCCGTTGCGCACAGTTTCAAGACGCACGTTCGATCGGTGATTAACCGGCCGTCTTCATAGCCTCTGGCCAGTAAAGCCGATCGTCGTTGACTTGAAAGTCCGTGCGCGGCAGGCGGCCGGTTGTGAGGACCGGCTTCGACAACAGTTTGACCGGCAGCGGAAAAGGCACATTTCGGTCCTCCGCCTCTATCCTCTGTTTTTCGTCCATCATCATCGCAAGAAGCGCGCTATTGTTCTCACCGCTGCTGAGCGGGTCTGGCGCCAACTCGTGACGCACAAAGCTATCGTCTTCCGATCGTCTACCGATCATGGCGAGAAGCTTCACCTGCGCACTTGTTGATGGATCAAAATCGGAGGATGTGCTCCATCGTTTCCCTCCGGAAGCCTGTTCCATCGTGACATCAGCATTCATGAGGTGGAGAATGACAATCGCCGTGGACGCATCGCATTCCGGCTGACTGACGACCCACGCGAGAATGTCAAAAATCTCTTCATAGTCCCAGTTCAGGTTCGTTAGCAGGTGCCACATGTCCGGATCGCGCGGGGCTTCCATCTTCAGCCATTCGACAACGCTGGAGATCGGCATGGAATCAAATCGCGGGGAAAGTTGATCCGTGCCGTGGTTCGCTTCAGCGACAGGTTTTTGCCCGGTCTGCGGATTCCTGGGCATCTCAAGCCGCTCTCGCATACTCTGAATACGGGACTGAAGAGGTTGTGCTGAATGCGAAAGGCCGCGTAGCGGCCCAAACGTTTGCTGTTCCGCTTTTGTAAGGCGCCGGAGCATGCGCTTAAACTCCGGGTCAGGCAGCGCTGCCGTGAGATGAACAAGTTCGACAAACCGCTTCTCGCGCTTGGAGAGATCGGCAAAGACCGGAGGTGCGTTTCCCCTCCTCGTTTCAGTGAAGGTTTCAATGGCGGTCAACATGCCAAGCTCGACATCGTCGCCATGTGAAGCCGCACGGGCACCGGAGACGAATTTTGTCCGGATGACCTCGTAGGCATCAGGTGCCTTCAGCAGGAATTGGTTATGTGTCCGCCTGCCGATATAGCGGTGGATGAGGACAGCACAACTAGCGACGACAACGGCACCCCAAAACAGTGTCTCGATACGCATACATACATCCCAGATTGCACTTCTGGTTTATACGTGCATGGTCTTACGACGAACTTAACCCGCCCTTGCAAAAAGAACCGTCTGTGACCGGATTGGACGCAAACAGCCCCGTACAGGGACTTGCGCAACATTAGAGCGCGGTGTTGGCAGCGCATCTCGCTGCCAACACTCTGATCAGTCTCGTATCTACCCGGCATCCCGAAGCAGCGCCTTCGCCTCCTCGATCCCGAGCGCCTTCGGCTGGGTGCAGGTCGTTGTCAGCTCGACAAACCGGCTCTCTTCGCCCGATTTCAGGATCGAGACCATAACATCGACGCCGTGCAAAGCCCTCTCCAGCGAGCAGCGCGCGTCGCGGCCTTCAAGAATGGCATTCGCCATGTCGGCGAGACCGGCGGTCCGGTAGTTGGCCATCATGCCCTGCTTGTGCTCCTGATTGGGCACACCGAAGGGATGGTCCCAAGTTTCCAGCGGCTGGATATCCTTGTCGCGGCCGCTGGCCGAGACCGTGCCACCGAAGAAATTCGGGTCCGGGACGAACAGTGAGCCTTCGGTGCCGTAAAGCTCCATATTGGCATGGTTGTGCGACCAGACATCCCAGCTTGCCGACAAGGTAATCGTGGCGCCGTTCTGGAACTCGAGCAGCGCGTGAATATTGGTCGGGGTCTTGACCGGAATGACCTCGCCCTTGCGCGGCTCGCTGGTGATCGTGCGTGTCGGATTGGCCATCGAGGTCAGGGCCGCCACGCGTTTGACCGGACCTATGAGGTTGATGAGGTTGGCGATGTAATAGGGGCCAAGATCGAGGATCGGGCCGCCGCCGGGAAGGAAGAAGAAATCCGGGTTGGGATGCCACATCTCCATTCCGGGGCTGAGCACATGGCAAGTGCCGGATGTAACGCGGCCGATTTTGCCCTGGTCGATATAGTCACGCGCCAGCTGATGGGCACCACCGAGGAACGTATCCGGGGCGCAGCCGACCTTGAGGTTGTTGGCGGTGGCAATACCGCGCAGCTGCTCGCCCTGCTCCAGCGAAAGGACGAGCGGCTTTTCCGAATAGACGTGTTTTCCAGCTTCGAGGATCATCTTGGAAACCGGGAAATGCGCGTCCGGGATCGTCAGGTTGACGACGATGTCGATCTCCGGATTGGCCAGCAGCTCCTCGATGGTCTGCGCCTTGACGTCATATTCTGACGCGCGTGTTTCTGCGGCGGCCGGGTTGATATCGGCACAGGCGATGACCTTGATGCCCTTGAAGAGCGGAGAAAGCTTAAAATAGGTGGTGGAGATGTTGCCGCATCCGATGATGCCGACGCCAAGTTCTCGTGTCATGGTGCTGTCTTTCTTTCAGTAGGTCTTGATCGACGCGATCGAACGCTCGGCCGTCGCCTTGTAGTCCTTGGGATTGTCGTGCTCGACGATGTAGTATTTGGCAGGCGTCGCAGACAGCGCCTTGAACAATCTTGCCCATTCAACGGTGCCGTGGCCGACATCGGCCCAGCCATCCTGATCGGCATTTTCGCCAGCCTTGGCGATATCCTTGACGTGCACGGCCGTGATGCGCTTGCCGTATTTCTCGATCCAGGCAAAGGGATCGGCACCGCCACGGATGACCCAGGCAATGTCCGCTTCCCAAGAGAGGTTCGGTCCACCGGCAAAGATATGGTCCTGCGGGATCGATCCGTCCGGCAGCGCCACGAACTCAAAATCATGGTTGTGCCAGCCGAAATCGAGACCGGCATCACGGAACGGCTTGCCGGCTTTTTCCAGGCGTGCGCCAAAAGCTTTCCAGCCGTTCGCGTCGGTTGGACGCTGTTCGACGGTGATATGCGGGCAATAGATCGACTTGATGCCGAGCGTCTTGGCGATGTGCAGCGCGCGCGCCGGATCGGTCTCGAGCAGATCAAGGCTGAAATGCGCGGACGGCATCGTTACGCCACTTTTGTCCATGTCGGCTTTCAGCGCGGCAAGGGCCGCATCGTCGAGTGCGGCGTAGAGCGCGCCATATCCTTCGACCTGCTTATAGCCGGCAGCGCCGACTGTTTTCAGGACATCGGCAAGCGGCGGGAAATTGCGGGCGCTGTAAAGCTGGAAGCTGACGGTCTGCATGGAAATTCCTCCTTGGGATCGATTATGAGAGCCAGGTGTCATAGTCAGACACCAAGAGATGGCTCGGTTTGGTATCTTCCTGGATGGCGGAAAAGCGGCCGACGGGCTCGCGGAAATAATTGTCAGTCAGATCGTCGTTGACGGTGGAAACCTCCCCCATCAATACGTCTGCGTCCTCCGCCCAGAAGGCGTGCCAATTGCCGGGCAAAAGCGTGACGCTTTCGCCGGGCGACAGTTTCAAGAGAGCGCCTGCCTTCAGCGTGCGCAGGCGGGCGTCGGTGGCAACCACGACGTCGCTGGTTTCATCGACATTGCCATCCGGCAGCGAATTGTACATCTGCAGCACCAGCGTGCCGCCACCGCGATTGATGATGTCCTCGGTCTTGACCGCATGCCGATGCAGCGGATTGACCTGATCTTTTGCAGTAATCATCAGCTTTTCGGCATAAAGCATGCCGCGGCCATGGGCGAGCGCTGCAGCCGAACCGTTGCGCAGGGTGAACAGCACAAGGCCGAACTCGCTGAACCGGCCCTTGCCGTAGTCGGTGATATCCCAGCCAAGCCGCGTATCGCGGATCGACGGGGTGTCCGATCCGACCCGGGTCTTCAGCTCCTCCGGCGACCAATAGGCGAAAGGCGGCAGGACGAAACCGTGCTGGCGCATGAAAACATCGCTTCGTTGGATAATGGCATTGACTTCGCTTCGTAGCATAGAGGCCTCCTATCCATTGCCCTGGCAGGATTGCAGATCGTAGCCGGTAAAGACCGGTGCAGAGGTCAACGGCTCCCTTGGGGTAAAGCGGATGATACGGCTCTCACCCGCCGTCAGGTCGAAGGCGTTGTCGGAATAGCGGCCTTCGACATCGGCCTCGATCATCACATGCAAAGCAAGACCGGTGGCCGAGACGGTCACACCGTAGGAACCGTCGCCAGCCGGTATTGCCGAGATGGAGAGACCGGAGGGTTCAAGATCGAGCACCTTGTAAGTGCTCTGCACATGATGCCCCTCGCCGCGCATGCCGTTCGAGGCCTCGAAGGACCAGAACAGCAAAGAGTTCTTTGGAATATCCGATGCCGCTATCGTCATCAGCGTATCGGCGCGATCGGGACTGCAGGTCCCGGCCGCCGCCATCAGCGGATGCTTTTCGCCCGAGAGCGAGACGACGAAGGTTTGAAGCTCGACGGTAACCGGCGCTGCTGTGTCGTTGACCATCGAAAAGCGGATGCTCTTGCCGTCATCGGACGGGATGGCAGCGACGGCCACAGGTTGAAAGAACCGGCGGGTCATGTAGTGCATGGCCTTCCAGTTGCCGCCGTAGTCCAAGCTGGCCCAGGAGGCGACCGGCCAGGTATCGTTGAGCTGCCAGTAGAGCGTGCCCATGCAATGTGGCTTCAGCGACCGCCAGAAATCGACCGCCGTTCGGATCGCCAAACCCTGCTGGATCTGGCTCAGATAAACGAAGTTGGAAAAATCCTTCGGGAAGCGGAAATAGCGGAACATGGTGGCGGCGATACGCTCGTTGCCACCGGCATTCTTCTGATGCGCCTCCATCACCGGAGACGCGACGTTCAGGTCTTTCTGCTCAGCGAATTGCCGCACGACCGGCATCGAGGTGTAGGACTGGAAGCCGAACTCCGAGCAAAAGCGCGGCCGCACGGTGCGGTAATTGTCAAACGACTTGTTTTCGTGCCAGACCGACCAATAATGCATGTCGCCGGAACCATCGGCATGCCAGGCATCGCCGAAATTCAGCGGCCCGACCGACGGGCTCGACGGCCACCAGATCGCCTCGGGTGCCGCCGTCTTGATGCCGGTCTCGATGACGCGGTTCAGCCGGTCATAGGAGACCAGGTAACGGTCCCGATCCCTGCGGCTTTCCTCGAACCAGGTCAGCGCGCCGACCAGTTCGTTATCGCCGCACCACAGCACGATCGAGGGATGCGAGGACAGGCGCTTGACCTGATAATCGACCTCGGCGGCGACATTATCGAGGAAATCCGGCGTCGATGGATAGAGGTTGCAGGCGAACATGAAATCCTGCCAGACCATAATGCCGAGCCGGTCGCACAGATCGTAGAACCAGTCCGGTTCGTAAAAGCCGCCGCCCCAGATGCGGATCATGTTCATGTTGGCATCGAAGGCTGACTGCAGCAGGTCCTCGACACCCTCCCGGGTGACGCGGGAAACCAGCGCATCAGCCGGGATCCAGTTGGCACCCCGGCAGAAGATTTCCCGACCGTTGACACGGAAGGCAAACCGGCTGCCGGCCGCATCCTTGTCGGTCAGCAATTCGACAGTGCGAAAGCCGATCTGGCGGGTAACGGTCTCGCCCTGCAGTGCGACCGTCAACTGTGACAACGCCTGTTCACCACTGCCGGCAGGCCACCAGAGTTTCGGATTCTCGACGGTAAAGACCTGGGTGATCCGGGTTTCACCGGCATTGACGGCGCAATCCAGATGCTCGCGCTGTTCATCCAGTGCGAAATCGAGACCGGCGACACCGGGCTCCTTGGCAAACACAGTTACTGTGACATGAAGATCGATCGCCCCGCCGACTTGCGGAACCTGCCGCGTCGTCACGTGCTCGATACGGGCCGTATCGAGCTTCCTGAGCGCAATCGTACCGTAGATGCCGAGCGGTGCGATGGCGATGTTCCAGTCCCAGCCGAAATGGCATTGCGGCTTGCGCAGCATGTTGCCATTGGCAATCGGCGAATTGCCGGTCGAATAGGGAATGTAGAATGGCTGGGCAGCCTGCCGCTCAGCACCTGCGGCAATCGAGGAGTAGAGGACAACGCGCAACGTGTTTTCGCCCGCCTTCAGGGCCGGACCCGCATCTGGGCGGTAGCGCCGGAAGCAGTTGTCAGCCTTCAGCACCAGTTGGTCGTTGATATAGACGTCGGCGATGGTATCGAGGCTTTCGATGTCGAGATACCAGTTGCCCGGCAATTCGGCCTCATCAATATGAAACTGCCTTTCCAGCACCCAATCCTTGTGGGCCACCCATTGCACATCGTCCTCATTGCGGCCCGCATAGGGATCGGCGATCACGCCAGCCGCCTGCAAGGCGCTATGAACATCGCCGGGAATGGCGATGGTCAGCGCGTGGCTGTTGTCGGACGAAGCAAGCCGCCAGTCACCGGAGAGATCGATCGTGACAGGAGCGGAAAAGGCAAGAGCAGACATTGTGGAAATCCATTCGCCGCCAGCCCCGCAGGTACCGGCATCATTCATTCGGACGTGACGGCCACCCATCCTTGCGGCCATCCCGATGATTCAGTGATCAAATTCTGTTTTCCGTCGCCGCATCGAAGACAGATGCCATCGACATATCGAAGCTGAGTTTGACCGCCTTGCCCGGTGCATAGCGGCGTGCACCGGCAATGCGCACCGATATTGTCTGGCCGGCAAGCTTCAGCCACAGGAGATTGTCGGCTCCCATCGGCTCTTCGATATCAACGACGGCGGCATGGATTTCTTCGCCGGGCTCATCGACCCTGACATGTTCCGGACGAACACCGAGCACCACCTTGCGTCCGGCCTCCAGCGGGCCACGGGTCGGATAGGCGTCCATCGAGAAATCGACACCGTTGATCTCGACGACCTTACGGCCACCCCTGTCCTTGATTTCGCCGCGGAAGAAATTCATCGACGGCGAACCGATGAAACCCGCCACGAACAGGTTTTCCGGGAAATTGTAGATCGTCATTGGATCGGCAAGCTGCTGGATGACACCACTTTTCATGACGGCGATCCGGTCGGCCAGCGTCAGGGCCTCGATCTGGTCGTGGGTGACGTAGATCATCGTATTCTTCAGCGACTGATGCAGCCGCTTGATTTCGACGCGCAGTTCGGAGCGCAGTTTGGCATCGAGATTGGACAAGGGCTCGTCAAACAGGAAGACATCGACGTCGCGCACCAGTGCCCGGCCAATCGCCACGCGCTGCCGCTGGCCGCCCGAAAGTTCGGAGGGCTTGCGCTTCAACAACGGCTGAATCTGGAGGATTTCTGCGGCCCGCGCCACGCGCTTGTCGATCTCTGCCTGAGAGAGCTTGGCAACCTTCAGGCCGAAGGAGAGATTGCCCTCCACCGTCATCTGCGGATAGAGCGCATAGGACTGGAACACCATGCCGATGCCGCGGTCCTTCGGTTCTTCCCAGGTGACGTTCTTGTCCTTGATGAAGATCTGGCCGTCGGAAACATCGAGAAGGCCGGCAATGCAGTTGAGAAGGGTCGATTTTCCGCAGCCGGAAGATCCCAGAAGAACCAGGAATTCGCCGTCCTTGACGTCGAGATTGAGAGTTTCAAGCACGGTGACAGCACCGAAGCTCAAAGACAGATCCCTGACCGATACGCTGTTGATGGTCATGCAATCACCCTTTCACTGCGCCGGCGGCGATGCCACGGACGAAAAGCCGTCCGGAGACGAAATAGACGATCAACGGCACGGCACCGGTCAGGATGGTTGCCGCCATGTTGACGTTGTATTCCTTCACGCCTTGGACGGAATTGACGATATTGTTGAGCTGGACGGTCATCGGATAATATTCCGGCCGGGTGAACACGACGCCGAACAGAAAGTCGTTCCAGATGCCGGTCACCTGCAGGATCATCGCCACCACGAAGATCGGCAGCGACATGGGCAGCATGATCTTGAAATAGATCGTCCAGAAGCCTGCCCCATCGACACGCGCCGCCTTGAACAGTTCCTCCGGCAGCGCCGTGAAGTAGTTGCGGAACAGCAGCGTCAAGATCGGCATGCCAAAGATCGTATGAACGATGATCAGGCCGGTCAGCGACCCGTAGAGGCCCATTTCGCGCAGAACGATGACGATCGGATAGATCATCACCTGATAAGGGATGAACGCACCAACGATCAGGATCGTGAAGAACAGGTCCGCTCCCTTGAAGCGCCAATTGGCCAGCGCATATCCATTGATCGAGGCGATTGCGATCGAGATGACGGTCGAGGGAATAGTGATGCGTACCGAGTTCCAGAAGCCACGCGAAAGACCGTCGCAATTGAGCCCGGTGCAGGCGGTTGCCCATGCCTTGACCCAGGGCTCGAAGGTGATTTCCAGCGGCGGCGAAAAGATATTGCCCAGCCGGATTTCCGGCATGCCTTTCAGTGAGGTGACGACCATCACATAGAGCGGCAGCAGGTAGTAGGCCGCGGCAAACAGCAGCGCGCCATAGATCATGATGTTGCGCGGCGACAGCAGCGGGCGGGGTTTCTTGCCCCGAGGCCCTGCAACCGGTTTGGTCGCGCTGCTTACCTTCGCGGACGGATTGTTGAGAGTTACGACCTCAGCCACGCTTGCGTCCTCCGAATTCGAGATAGGCCCAGGGGACGATGATGATGGCGACGGTGATCAGCATCATGGTCGAGGCGGCAAAGCCCTGGCCGAGGTTTTGCGCCTGGAACATGTAGTCGTAGACATATTTTGCCGGAACTTCCGACGAGATGCCCGGACCGCCGCTGGTCTGCGCCACGACAAGATCGTAGACGCGCACGATACCGCTGGCGATGATGACGAGCGTGGTAATGAACACGGCGCGCATCATAGGAATGATGATGAAGAGATAGGTCTTCCACATCGGGATGCCGTCGACACGTGCGGCCTTCCAGATGTCTTCATCGATGCCGCGCAAGCCAGCGAGCATCAGGCACATGACAAGGCCCGTGCCCTGCCAGAGCGCGGCGATCAGGATGCCGTAAATGACGATGTTGGGATTATAGAGCGGATCGAAAGTGAAAGTGCTCCAGCCGAGCGAACGGACAACGGACTGAATCCCGAATTCTGGATTGAGAATCCACTGCCAGACAAGGCCGGTGACGATGAAGGACAAGGCGAAAGGATAGAGAAAGATCGTGCGAAAAGTGTTTTCAAAGCGGATCTTCTGATCCATCAGCGCTGCCAGCAGAAAACCGATGACAAGACTGAAAATCAGCGAAAACACACCATAAATGGCCAGATTCTGGATAGAAACGAGCCAGCGGGGAGCCGCCCACAGGCGCTCGTACTGATCAAGCCCGACGAAGGAAAGCCGCGGCAGGAGCTTGGAATTGGTGAAAGAGTAAAACACCGTCCAGAGCGTGCCGCCGAGAAAGATGACGACGGCGGTGAGTATCATCGGAATTGAGGCAATCTTTGCATGCAGATTGCGCAGCAACTGGTTTGGCCGGCCGGCGTTCGCTTGGCCCGTCATAGGTCAACCCTCCCCTGGATCGCGTATTTTTGAGGACGTGACGAAACCCGGAACAAAATCGGCCGGGCTTCAGGCCGGCCCATACTAGGAGCCGGCCTTCCACAGAGACTGGTCCCGTTAGTCGGCTGCGGCGATGATATCGACGAAGCGCTTCTGTGCATCTTCCGGCGTCATGGTCGGCGTCGCGAAGAACTCGGAGAAGAGATCTTCCATCTGCTTCTGGCTGTCAGCCGAAAGCAGCTGATCGGTGCTGACGATGACATTGCCCTTGGCAAGAATATCAAGGCCCTTCTTCATGCAGTCGTTTGCGGCGGCGAGATCAACGTCGCCACGGACCGGCAGGGAGCCCTTTTTCAAGTTGAAAGCAACCTGCGTTGCCGGGTTGAGAAGCGTCGATGCCAGCACTTCCTGGGCCTTGGACTTTTCTTCATCCTTCAGGAGCGGGAAATAGAAGGCATCGCCGCCGGTCGAGATGATTTCGTTGACGCCGAGGCCCGGCAGGCAGGTGTAATCGGTACCGGCCTTCTGGCCGGCGAGCTGGAATTCGCCCTGCGCCCAGTCGCCCATGATCTGTCCGCCGGCCTTGCCGGTGATGACCAGATTGGTCGCCTGATTCCAATCCTGGACGTTGGTGCCCTTGGACAGGCGGCGGGCGTCGTCGGCGGCCTTGAACACCTTGACCATTTCCGGACCAGCGGCTGCTTCGGCATCCTTGTCGGAGAAGACTTTCTGGTAGACATCCTTGCCGCCGATAGCGATCATCAGCACCCCGAACGCACCGTTGGCCTGCCAGGGCTGACCGCCAACCGCGAGCGGAACGATACCAGCCTTTTCAAGCGCCGGAGCGGCGGCAACAAATTCATCCCAGTTCTTCGGCACGTCGACGCCAGCCGTCTTGAACGCGGCATTGGAAAGCCACAACCACTGCCAGGAATGAATGTTCACCGGCGCGCAATAGATTTTGCCGTCGATCGTGCAGCTGTCGAGCAAGCTCGCCGGCTTGATGATGCCCTTCCAGTTTTCCTTGGTCGCGACATCCGTCAGGTCGCGCATCAGACCAGCCTGAACCAGCTCTTCGGCCTGACGGCCGTGGTTGAACTGGGTGGCGCCCATCGGATCGCCGCCGGTGATGCGGCTGACCATGATCGGCCGCGCTGTACCGCCAGAACCGGCGATCGCACCGTCGACCCAATGATTGCCGGTGGCATCGAATGCCTTAGCCAGTTCCGCAACGGCCGCAGCTTCACCTCCGGACGTCCACCAATGTGTCACTTCCAGATCGGCCGCGTTAGCGATGCCCAGTGGAAGCACGACTGTTGCCGCCAATGCAGCAGCCAACAAACGCAATTTCATGAGTTTTCCTCCCTCACTGTAACGTTACCGTAAAAACTTAGTTCAATCGATTAGCAGACGCAACCAAAACAACGCATAATTCAAGGTAAAAAACCAAAAACAATCCTTGATTGCATCTCCTCATACAAGAAAGACCTGCATCCCTCGCTTTTCTGCGGTGCATTTTTGAACAAAATCGGCAATAAATAGAGATATATGATCCATTATCCGGGTTTTCTTTCCGAACCCGCGGGGAAACATGTCTCGCAAACGCACGGGAAATATGCCGCGGCGCAGGATTCAACCTTTCGGTGAGCTCACATATAAAAACTAAAAAATCGCTCGACAAGACAACTGTATCGTTACAGATTTTGAACAGAGGGGAGAACCGACGCCTGGGTGCCCCTGTGTCATGAATCGTATATAAGGCTGGCGAGCCTGTGGGGGCGACAGCAGGCAGACTCTGCCCCTTGCGGCATAACTGCCTGACTTTGGAAAGCGATGGGCGGGGAATGGACGAAAAACATAAGAGCCGACCGGCCTCGGTGCCGCCTTCGCCGAATGAACGCCCGACCTTGAAGACGATTGCCTTCATGACCGGACTTGGCATCACGACGGTATCCCGGTCGCTGAAGGACGCGCCTGATATTGGCGCCGAGACCAAGGAGCGCGTCCGGCTGGTCGCGGCCCAGGTCGGATATCATCCCAACCGGGCCGGTGTGCGTCTGCGGACGGGAAAAACCAATGTCATCAGCCTGATCCTCAGCCTGGAAGAGGAATTCATCGGTCTGACGAGCCCGATGGTTGTCGGTATTTCTGAAATCCTCGCCGCCACCCAATATCACCTCGTGATCACGCCCTACAGCGCACGGAGCGATCCGCTCGATCCTGTGCGCTATGTACTGGATACCGGAGCGGCAGACGGCGTGATCATTTCGCGGACGGAACCAAAAGATCCACGTGTCGCGTTGATGATGGAGCGCAACTTTCCCTTTGGCACGCATGGCCGCACGGAAATGGGCCACGTCCATCCCTTCCATGACTTCGACAACGAGCGCTTCGCCTACGATGCCGTGCGCATGCTGGTCGAGCGCGGCAGGCGGCGGGTCATGCTGCTACACCCGCCGCCATCGCTGACCTACCATATGCACATGCGCACCGGCTTCGAGCGCGGCCTTCGGGATTTCGGCGCGACATCTGTTCCGTTCAACACGGTCGACCTGGATAACAGCCTGGCGGACATCCGCGCCGCCTGCGAAGCAGTTATGCGTGCGCCCGGTGCGCCCGACGGCGTGATCTCCGGTAGCGGCGGCGGTGCCGTGGCACTGGTCGCCGGGATCGAAGCGGCAGGACTGAAGCTCGCTCGGGACGTCGACATGGTCTCAAAGCAATCGAACGACTTCCTGCAATGGCTAAGGCCGGAGGTCATCACACTCAGGGAAGATTTCAGGCTTGCCGGACGCGAACTGGCAAAAGCGGTGATCGCCCGTATCGAAGGCCAGCCCTCGGCCGAATTGCAGACGCTGAGTTTCCCCGTCCTGCAGAACTGAGCGATCTCAAGACACGACCCAGAAAGCAGAACGGCCGCTGATCAACAGCGGCCGTTCCAGTTTTATCTCTCCGATCGACGGATCATCAGGCGTTGAGGCCGCTGCCCCATGGACCGTGATGGGAATCGGCACCATCGATGCGGTCGAAACCGTGTGCGCCGAAGAAGTCGCGCTGCGCCTGGATGACATTGGCCGTACCGCGGCCGCGGCGGTAGCTGTCGAAATAGCCGAGCGCCGAAGCAAGGGCTGGAACCGGCAGACCGCCGAGAACCGCTGCAGACACGACACGGCGAAGCGCGCCGTCGGTTTCCTTGACCATCGCGGAGAAAGCCGGCGTAACGATCAGATTGGCAACCGTCGGATCCTTGGTGAAGGCCGTGGTGATCTCGTCGAGGAAGACCGAGCGGATGATGCAGCCTGCGCGCCAGATTTTGGCGATCGTTGGCATCGGCAGGTTCCAGTTGAACTCGCGCGAGGCTTCCGCCATGACCGCGAACCCTTGCGCATAAGCGCCGATCTTGGCAGCCAGAAGCGCGCTTTCGAGATCCTTGAGGAAGGCAGCCTTGTCGGCAACCTTGAATTCGCCGACATTCGGCAGACCAAGCACCTTTTCTGCCGCTTCGCGCTCGCCCTTGACTGACGAGATACTGCGGGCCGCAACAGCAGCTTCAATAGCTGTCGCCGGAATGCCCATGTTCTGCGCCTCGATCACCGACCACTTGCCGGTGCCCTTCTGGCCGGCCTTGTCGAGGATGAGATCGACGATCGGCTTGCCGGTGATCGGGTCAGCGGCCTTCAGAACCGTCTCGGTGATCTCGATCAGGTAGGAATTGAGGCGGCCCTTGTTCCATTCGCCAAAGACTTCCCCGATCTCGGTGGCACTCATCTTCAGCCCGTCGCGCAGGATGCCATAGATTTCGGCGATCATCTGCATGTCGGCATATTCGATGCCGTTATGGATGGTCTTGACGAAATGACCTGCACCATTTTCGCCGAGCCAGGCGACGCACGGATCGTTGTTGTATTTTGCAGCGATCGAGGTCAGCACCTTCTCGACACGCTTCCAGGAGTCTTCCTTGCCGCCGACCATGATGGACGGGCCATGACGCGCGCCCTCTTCGCCGCCGGAAACGCCCATGCCGATGAAGGTCAGGCCGCTGTCCTTGAGATTGTCGAAGCGGCGCATCGTGTCGCGGAAATTGGCGTTGCCGGCATCGATCATGATGTCGTTCTTCTCAAGATAGGGCTTGAGCAATTCCATCTGCTGATCGACCGGTTCGCCGGCCTTGATCATGATGATGATCGGCCGCGGCGGGCGGATGGCAGCAACGAACTCCTCGATGGTCTCGCACGGTACGATCTGGCTTTGCAGGCTGCCCGCTTCGGCATAGAATTTCCGCGTTGCCTCGACCGTGCGGTTGAAGACTGCGATCTTGTTGCCCTTTTCGGCAATGTTGAGCGCCAGATTCGATCCCATAACACCAAGACCGATAAGGCCGATTTCTGCCTGTGCCACGTATGTGCCTCCGTTGGACAGTGAAGGTGCCAAAGCCCGGCGGGGCTTGCACACGGCTTCACCAGATTGAACTTGCAGGGAGATTTTTTTCGGCCATGGAGGCCTGAATACGCCCTGCGGATGCTGAGGGAGTTTTGGCATTCAAATCGATTAACGACAAGTGATTGTTGTCAAAAGTGATACTTTTCCGCTGCACTGGAGTAGGTTTGCCGTGCTGACAGGTCGCATCGGGAAATCACCTTTGCCGGGCCGGCCAGGGAGGACATGCGTGAGGATCGGACAAGAAAACATGGCCATCGCCGCGTCTGTGGGGCGCTACAGCGAACAGGCGCCGCCGGCGGCACTCGCGTCGCATTTCCGGTGCACGTGGCTCCATCACCTGCCCGCCGATTTCGACAATGTCGTCGTGGTCGTGCCGGATGGGTGCAGCGATATTCTCTGGTCCAGCCGCGGGCTTTTCGTCGCCGGTCCAGACAGAACCGCAGCCTTCCCGCCGCTACAAGCGGGCGAAACCGTTGTTGGCTTTCGCTTTCAGCCGGGTGCCGCCGCCAGATGGCTAAACCTGTCGATCGCCGAAATCACCGGCGAAACGGTAGCGCTTTCAGATCTGTGGGGAGCCGATGGCCGGGAGCTTCATGAACGCCTGTCGGAAACGGGGTCCACCGTGGAGGGGTTGGCATTGTTGCAAGATTTCCTCACGCAGCGAGCCGCTCAGGTCACAACACCTTCAGACGATACGCTCCACGCCTTCGAATATCTTTCACGCAAGGGCAGAGAACGCCCGCAGACGGTCGAAGCTCTCGCGCGGGCGCTTGGCTATGGCGAACGGACGTTGCGGCGACGCTGCCTCGATCATTTCGGCTACGGGCCCAAGACACTCGGCCGGATTCTGCGTTTCCAACGGTTTCTTTCGCTTTTGAAAGCAAACCAATGGCAGCCAATGTCCATCCTGGCACTTGAGGCAGGCTACGCGGATCAGGCACATATGTGCCGCGAGGTGCAGGCACTGGCCGGTCTGCCCCCTGCCGAAATCCGGCAGCAGCTTGTGGCGTGATTGTCCGTTTTGTTCAATCTTTTCGCGTTCGGCCATCGCATGGTCGCAAGCGGCAAAAAAGGAGAAGGTGGTGTGGCCGTGATGGAAGCGAAAATCATTCATATCAGTATCGAGAGGAATTGGCGCGACGTCTATGCCTACGCGGCCAACCCGGAAAACATGCCATCATGGGCATCCGGTCTTGCCGCCGGGCTGGAGCCGGACGGCGACGAGTGGGTGGCAAGCGGCGCGCTCGGCAATGCCCGCGTCCGCTTCACACCCCGCAACGATCTCGGCGTGCTCGACCACCTCGTCACGCTGGAAACGGGCATCCAGGTCCATAATGCTCTGCGTGTCGTGCCGAACGGCAGCGGCGCGGAAGTCTTGTTCACGCTGCTCAGGCAGCCCGGCATGAGCAAGGAACAATTCGACGGCGATGCCGATTGGGTTAAAAAGGACCTCAACGCATTGAAAGCACAGCTGGAAACATAAGGAATGACCAACATGGGACAGAAGGGAACCGACCGCCAGATCGATAATATCGAGTTCGCGGTGAGGGATATTGCACGCTCGAAGGCATTTTATGGCGCAGCATTCGGCTGGTCATTTACGGACTACGGCCCGCAATATTGCGAATTCACCGATGGGCGGCTGACCGGCGGCCTGACCACGGGAACACCAAAGCCCGGCGGCCCATTGATCATTCTCTATGCCGATGATCTCGCCGAAACCCAGACCAGGCTCGAAGCACAAGGCGCTCGCATCGTCGTCGAGACATTTTCCTTCCCGGGCGGAAGACGCTTCCATTTCCAGGATCCGGACGGTTACGAACTGGCTGTCTGGTCGGACAAGTAACAGTGAAAGACCGGTGAGCGAGGGCAACCACCCTCGCCTTTCGCCATCAGGCCGCGATCGAACGGCGGCGGTCGGCGATTTCCTGCAGCACCAGAATGGCACCGATGACCTTGCCCGTGCCCGACATGCAGGGCGTCATCCGGCAGCGCACCACGACGGTGCGGTTCCCGACATCCTTCGCGAAGGTGTAATCGACCAGCTCACCGGAAAAACACTTGTCGAGATTGGGCTTCACCCGCTGCTCGAAGCGCTGGATGCCGACGAACTCGACGATATGGCGGCCGACGAGGTCCATCGGCCGTTCTTCCAGCCGGGCCGCATTGACGGGGTTGGTATAGAGATAGCGGTAATCCGGCGTGATCACCGCGACACGGTCCGGCAAACAGTCGAGGATCGCTTCATTGAGAAACCCTTCGTCTGCCCGGCCCTTGAGGGCTGCAGCCGTCGGAGGTGGTGACATCCACGGCTTTTCAGCGGCTTCGCTGCCGCCAGCGGAAAAATAACGGTCGGCCAGCGTCTGCAGGACATCGCGTTGGCGCAGCACGCTGGACACATCGTCGGCTTCCTTGCGCAGGAGATCAAGGACGAACTGGAACTGCAGGCGCGCATCAGCGACGGTCTCGGCCTTCTCCTCGTAAATTGTGGTAAGAACCGGCTCGATCTCGCGATCAAGAATGCTGATCAGCAGATCATCACCGGATTTCACCGCATATTGCAGCTGAGAATATTTGAACCAGAAGAGCTCGATCAGTGCCTTCAATTTCCACCCCACTCCCCACTCAATTTTCCGTTTAAGCGTGAAAAGCTCAGGAAAATTGAACGCAATCAAAAAATAAATCGATTGAAGGCGCTATTTTACAAACCCGAAGCGCTTGCAATCGTCCTATAGTAATACCTGAAGTTTACACCCAAAATGATGGTGTTCAACACCTGAAAAATCACCTGAAACGTTTCCGGTGAACTTATTTTAGGCAACCGATATAAAACGCACTGGGCCGCGCAGCGGCTTCTCCCGACACCGGCGGTACTTGCAAGCCATTACTGATCACACGATGCAATCTGCATGCGCCGACAACAGACAGAGACTCAACTGTTCGTATGTACTTGTCACGAAGTTGCGCCGACCGCCAGCTCTACATAGCGGAAAGCGACGCTACATACTCAGTCTTTCAAATGTTTCTTGATGTGCCAGCGATCATGGTACCAGAGCCACTGCCCGGGATACTCGCGCACCCAGCTCTCGACCTTGTCGTTCAGCAACTGTGCTGTCGCATTGACATCGACACCGCCGTCCGGCTTGCGCGGGATTTCAATCGCCGGCTCCAGCTCAAGGCGGAAACGTCCATCAGGCAACCGGATGGAGCGGGCCGGATAGACCTCGCAATTAAACTGCCGCACCAGCTTGGCCAGCAGCGGATTGGTGCGCACATCACGGCCGAAGAATTTTGTCATCAGCCCCTTGCGGAACTTCTGATCAACCAGAACACCGACAGCGCCGCCCGCCTCAAGCTTGCGTGCCAGCGTGAAGGAAGATCCGGCATGCGAGGGAACCAGATTGCCCATGCGCTGCTTGCGGAAATCGAAGACCTTGTCGGCAACATAAGGATTGTTCGGCGGCCGGAACAGCACAGTGACATCCAGCCCGAAGGCAGCACTTGCCACCGGCAAAAGCTCGAAATTACCGGTATGGGCGGTAAAGACGATGAACGGGCGCGGGTTGTCGCGCAGTTCCAGGAACAGCGGGATACCGGACACTTCAATACGGCCAGGCTTCGGGTTTGCCGGATCGAAATCGAAAAGCTCGTCCAAAAATACATATTCTGCGGCAAGCCGGCCAATACTGCCCCAGCTCTCCAGTGCAATAGCCTCGATCTCCGCCTCGCTCTTCTCAGGAAAAGCATTGCGAAGATTGGTCATCGTCAGTTTGTGACGATGCTTCAGTTTCGGCCCAAGCCAGCTTGTGAAGCGGGCAGAGAACTCGATGGCCCCTCTGGCCGGAAACAGCTTGAGCGTTCCCAGCAACAGAAAGACGAACTGGGCGATCGACCACTGGCGAAAACGCTGCGCGGCAAGAACCAGTCGTGTGATCAGCATGCGCACGGTGTTCAGTCCATCCGCAGGATGATTTTACCGAAGACCTGACGTGTTTCCATGCGCTCGAGCGCCTTGTCGATCTCGGTAAAACCGACCTCGGTGTCGATGACGGGGTGAACGAGCCCGCGCGCCATCTTCTGCATGGCGTCGGCCATGTTCTCCATGCGGCAGCCGAAGGAGCCGAGCAGCTTCAACTGCTGCTGGAAAAGCATCATCAGGTTCATTTCGGTGGAAACCCCGGAGGTCGAACCGCAGGTGACAAGACGGCCGCCCCGCTTCAGGACGAACATCGACGCAGCCCACGTGTCCTTGCCGACATGTTCAAAGACGACATCGACGCCCTTCTTCTTGGTCAGCTTGCGGGTCACACCCTCGAAACGGTCCTTACGATAATTGATGACGTGATCGGCGCCGAGCGCCTTGGCCTTCTCGATCTTGTCGTCTGAGCCCACCGTGGTGATGACGGTGCAGCCGATCTTTTTGGCCAGCTGGATGGCTGCCGAGCCGATGCCGGAACCGCCGGCGTGAATGAGGATCGTTTCGCCCGGCTCAAGCTTGGCATTGTCGAACAGCATGTGCTCGACGGTGCCGAAGGTCACCGGCGCGACTGCCGCAGCCACCGCATCGACGCCCGGAGGGGCCGGAACGAGCAGGCGCGCTGGCAGGTTGACCTTTTCCTGGGCAAAGCCATCGAGATGGAAACCATGGACGCCGCCGACATGTTCGCAGAGATTGTCGCGGCCTTCGCGGCACGGACGGCAGAGGCCACAGGTGCGCGCGCCGTAGATCGAAACGAGCTGTCCCGGCAGGACGTTCGACACGCCCGGGCCGATCTGATCGACCACGCCGGACGCTTCAGCGCCGATCACCAGCGGCATCTTGCGCTTGGCAAAAGCCATGCCGCGCCAGCCCCAGACGTCGATATGGTTGAGCGCAACGGCTTTGACGCGGAGCGTGACCTCGCCCGGACCCGGGGCTTCCGGTTCGGGAAGATCGGTGATTTCCAGCTTGCGGTCGTCGACCAGTTGCAAAGCGCGCATGATATAAGTCCTTGAGCCCGAGGCATCCTAGCCTCGAAAAAACATGATGTCCGATTAGGCCGGTTCAGCAGCCATGACAAGGCTGGCGTTCTGGCCGCCGAAGCCGAAGGAGTTCGACAGGACAGCACTAACCTGCGCATCCCGCTTCACGTTCGGTACGACATCGAGAATGATCGACGGATCGGGGTTCTGATGGTTGATCGTCGGTGGAACCGTGCCGGTGAGGATCGTCTGCAGCGAGAACACGGCCTCGACAGCGCCTGCGGCGGTCAAGGTGTGGCCGATCATCGACTTGTTCGACGACACCGGAATGGACGGCAGTGCTTCGCCGAACACCGACAGCATCGCGCCATACTCCATCTTGTCGTTTTCAGGCGTCGATGTGCCATGGGCGTTGATATAGCCGATGTCGCCCTCGTTGAGGCCCGCATCGGCAAGCGCTGCGCGGATCGTCGCAATTGCGGGGCCGCCATCCGGCGAAGACCGTGTGCGGTGGAACGAGTCGGCCTTTTCGCCACAGCCCTTCAGGATGCCGTAGATTTTTGCGCCGCGCGCGACTGCTGCTTCCAGCGATTCCAGCACCAGCGTTGCCGCACCCTCGGCAATGACGAAACCGTCACGATCCTTGGAGAAGGGTTTCGAGGCCCGTTCCGGCGGGTCGTTCTGGGTCGAAAGAGCCGACAGAAGCGCAAAGCGGATCAGCGCCTCGGCGCTGACGGAACCATCGGTAGCGACGGTCAAGGCCCGGTCGGTGCGGCCCTGGCGGATCGCCTCAACTCCAAGCTGGATGGCTGTTGCACCCGATGCGCAGGCGGTCGACAACGTTACCGGCAGTCCGCGTGTTCCGAAACGATCGGACAGGCGCTCGGAAATGGCGCCGAACAATGCCGCCTCGTGAAACACCGGATCCGCGCGGTCACGCATGGCGGCAAGGAAGCGATCATAGGCATCGCCCGGCTTCTGCGACGGCCGCGAACGGTCGGCCAGTTCGAAGCGGGCGCTCCATTCCGGCTCGATGGGCGGCGCAGCCAGGAACAGCGGCCCATTGAAATCGCTGGAAATACCGGCCTGAGCCAAAGCTTCCGCTGTCGTTTCGCGGGCAAAGGCATAGGACCGCTCGACGGCGTTTTCCGCAGGCAAATCAATAAAATCGACGGTTCCGCTGATTCTGGTCGAGAGCCCCTCGGTC
Organism: Rhizobium sp. Root1204; assembly: GCF_001424965.1. NCBI lineage: Bacteria > Pseudomonadati > Pseudomonadota > Alphaproteobacteria > Hyphomicrobiales > Rhizobiaceae > Rhizobium > Rhizobium sp. Root1204. Next base: position 156,953 of record NZ_LMCZ01000041.1, on the reverse strand, counting down.
GGGAACCGGGTAATCTTGTGAATACCGGAAACGCCTGAGGTCAGCGCCTTCCAGTTGTCCTCGACGCCCTGGCCAAGCGAGGTGATGACCCCCATGCCGGTAACGGCGATCAGCGGGCGGCCGAGATGATCCTTGTAAGCGCTGGTCATATCTGCCGCTCCTTATTCTTCTGCCGAAAGCACGGCGATACCTTCGCCGCGCGCATGGCCGATCGTCGTGACGATGGCCGTCGTTGCTGGCTTTTCCATAAGGGCTTCACCATCCGGGGCGAATGGCGGCACCTTGGCGCCAGCTCCAAGCGAGAGAGCCGCGAAAGCCAGGCCGAGCGGAAACTGTGATTCCAGCGCATGACCGACAAGCCCGCCATAGGCACGCACGGCAGCCTTGGGGAACTGCGCATCGAGAAACGCCTTCTCACGCGCGGCAAGATCCGGAAAACCGGTCGTGCCGGAAAAGACCACGGTGCGCGACGGATCGGCGTCTGCAGAGGGAGCCATCAAATATTGCAGGCGCTGCTCGAGGCGATCCCCGTCGCGGCTACCACGATCTCCACCGACAGAATCGATCGTTGCATAGATGCGGGCGCCGCGTGCCTCAGCATGTTCGCGGGATTCGAGCATCAGGAACGCACCGACCGAACCGGTGATCATGCCGCCGCCGTTTTCCGGCTTGCGCGACCAGATCGGCTGATAACCGCCGAGCGCATGGCCCTGGATCGCTTCGATCAACAGGATCATGTCGAGCCGTTCGGCCGAGAACGCGCCGCCGACCAGTGTATGGGTCGACTGTCCGGCCTTGATGCGGGCAAAGGCGGTTTCGATCGCCGAAATGCCAGCACCCTCTTCACCCATAAAGGTGCGCGAAGAGCCCGTGACCTTATGGACGATGGAGATGTTGCCGGCCATCAGATTGGAAAGCTGGGCCAAAAACAGTGTCGGGCGCAGTTCCGTCGTCAGCTTCTCGTTGAGCAACTGTTCGCGGTCATTGCGCTTCAGGGCCTCATCGACGATCAGCGAATCGACATTGATGTCGCGCTCCCCGCCCCCGGCTGCCACGATCATGTCCATGCTGCCGCAAGCGTCCAGGTCATCCTTGAAACCGGCATCGTCCAGCGCCAGACCGGCACTGAAGACGCCAAGGCGCTGCCAGTTTTCCATCTGCCGCTGGTCGCCACGCTTGGAAATCTGCTGAGACCAGTCGATTTCCGGAAGCGGATGCACCGGATACGGCGCGAAGCGTTCCGTCTCGACACGGACGGCCGGAGTTTCCGCAGCAGTCAGAAGCGCGGTATGCACTTCAGTGCCCACACCCTGGCTGGTGACGATGCCGACACCGGTGATCACAACATCATTGGCGGATTTGCTCATCGTCATTCCCCCGTCGCGGCTGAAGCCGCTATTGCAGCCATCAAGCCCACCTCTTCGGCACGCTTCTTGACGATCGGGCCGAGCGGCACCTGATCGAACGGCATGGTCCGCAGTTTCAGCTGTGCATCGCAGACCTTCTTGCCCTGCGAGGTGATTTTTGCCTTCACGACGGCAAAGCCGGACCCGTCATGTTCGAGGAAGGCTTCGATATCGAGTACGGCTTCCGGCTCGACAAAGGTGCGCATCTTGGCGCTATCGACCGACATCAGGAACGGCATGGCGGCGAAATCCGTGGCGGCGAGCACCAGAAAACCGCAGGCCTGCGCCATCGTCTCGATCAAAAGAACACCGGGGACCAGCGGGTAACCCGGAAAATGACCCTCGAAAACAGGGCTCTTTGCCGGAACCACAGAACGCGCCGTCAGCGTCTTGGCGTTAAGATCAACCGTCTCGACCCGATCGATCATCTGAAAATATTCAAGGAGCATCAGGAGCAAATCCAGCTTGGCCCAGAGCACGGCGCTTTGGGAAACAGCGCCCGAACACTCCGGATTTCAAATCCGCATGACCCCGCCCGAACAGGTCCGGTATCGCGATCATGCGACCGTCAAGTAAAAACGCAAATGCCGCCTGTCAAGCGCGGTCCACGCGACAGGCGGCATTGCTATCACTCATGCACGTGTTCGCGCGTGTCAAACGCGCGATATCGTCATCAGCCCTTGGCGGCCTTCAGTTCGTCGATCTTGGCGCAGAGGTTCTTCAGGACGAAATATTCTTCCGTCGAAACCTTGCCTTCGTTGACTTCCTGCGTCCACTGCTCAAGCGGGATCTTGATGCCGAATTCCTTGTCGATCGCAAAGACGATGTCGAGGAAGTCCAGGCTGTCAATGCCGAGATCGTCAATGGTGTGGCTTTCCGGCGTAATCGTCTCCCGGTCGATTTCGCTCGTTTCCGCAATGATGTCGGCAACCTTGTCGAATGTAGCTGTCACGCGCATACCTCTTTAGAATACATGTTTTGGCGAACCTATAGGTAAATACGGCTGAAAAGCCAATGGCCTTGGGCGCAAGAGTTGCATTTATGGCGGCGGTGTTGCCCAAACATCAAGCCAAGCCCGCAATACCGGCCTCAAAGGCCCGTTGCAGCCGGGAGATCAGCAGCCAAAGCATCGATCGCCAGCCTGACGCGCAACGGCAGATGCGGGGTCTGCGGCCAGACCGCATGGCAATCGAATGACAGGCGGCGCTCATTGGCAAAAAGCCGGACAAGACTGCCGTCGCGGAGCCTGTCCTGAACGAGCCAGCAGGGCAGCCAGACGAGCCCGAGCCCGGAAACCCCGGCATCGGCAATCATCTCCAAATCATCGAAACGCATGCGCGAAGGCGGCAGGACTTCAGCGTCCGGGCCGCCGTCGACCGGAAAGAGCCAGGAGCGGATGTAGCCGGAGCGGGCATAGAGGATCGCATGGTGATCCCGCAACTCCTCCCGGGTTCCTGGCGCGCCGTGGATACGCAGATAATCCGGCGAGGCGCAGACGGTCATACGCTGGTACGCCAGCCGCCGCGCCATCAGCCCCGGCCATTCGCCGAGCGGACCGTTGCGGATGGCAAGATCAAATCCGTCTTCCAGGATATCGACCCGGCTATCAGTGAAATTCAGATCGAGCTCCAGCTTCGGATGCTCGCTGGCAAGTTTCAGCAGGATGGGCGCAACGCAGCGGCGGCCGAACAGCACGGGCATGGAAACCCGCAATCGTCCCGCCACTTCCTTGCGTCCTGATTCGAGCATGGCCTCGCCTTCCCGCAACTCCTCGAGCGCCCGCAGGCAGCGTTCGTAAAACGCCTGGCCATCCTCCGTTACCGTCTGGCTGCGCGTGGTGCGATGGAACAGCCGGGCGCCGAGCCGCTCTTCCAGCCGGGCAATCGTCTTGCCGACCGCTGAGCGCGACAGGTTGAGCCTCTGGGCGGCGGCGGAAAAACTCGCCGCCTCCACCGCCTCGACGAAGACGGAAACGCCAGTCAAACGATCACTCATATCTTTTGTAGCCCTCAAGGAACCAATACGTGGAAATCATATCGCCACTGGAGAACGAAACGCAATGCTAGCGTCATCTCATCGCTTGAACCAACCAAGAAAGCAGGAGACGAAACATGACGGCAACGATGAGGCGCTGGTCGATGCAGGCAATCGGCCGCGACAATCTGAAATTTGAGACGGTGGCAGTCCCCGAGCCGGAACCCGGCGAAATCCGCGTCAAGGTTTCAGCGGCGTCACTCAATTATCGCGACAAGCTGGTAATCGAAACAGGCATGGGGCTAACCCTTCCGACGCCATTCGTGCCTGCCTCCGACATGGCAGGCGTTGTCGATGCGGTCGGATCGGGTGTCACGCGCTTCAAGCCCGGCGACCGGGTGATGTCTACCTTCAAGCCGGACTGGATCGACGCCGGGGATAACGGCAATGCCCGCGTGCCGGCCTATAAGACGCTGGGTGGCGCCTATCAGGGCGTGCTGGCCGATTATGTGGTGTTTCCGGATGACTGGTTTGCCGCGTCGCCGCACAGTCTTGACGATGCAGAGGCAAGTACCCTGCCGGTTGCCGGGTTGACCGCCTGGTTCGCATTGGCCGAACTCGGCAAGCTCAGGGCCGGATCGACCGTGCTTGTCCAGGGTACGGGCGGCGTCGCCCTGTTCGGGGTTCAGATTGCCAAAGCACATGGCGCCAATGTCATCATCACCTCGCGTAGCGACGAAAAACTTGAGCGGGCAAAAGCGCTCGGTGCTGATCATGGCGTCAACAGCAGCAAGGAGGACTGGGTTGAGGCCGTCTACAGGCTCACCGGCGATGAAGGCGCCCACCATATTCTGGAAATCGCTGGCGGCCCCAACCTCGGGCAATCGATCCGTGCCGTTGCCGTGCATGGGAGAATTTCGGTCATCGGCGTTTTCGAGGGTTTCGACGTTGCCGGACCGGCAGGGCCACTGCTGCTGAAATCGCCCATCATCCAAGGGATCAGCGTCGGCCACCGGCGGTCTCTTGAAGATTTCGCCCGCGCCATCGATCAGACCGGGATCAAGCCGGTCATCGATGCCCGCTATCCGCTGGAAGACTTGCACCTTGCCCTCGACCACCTTGACCGCGGCGCCTTCGGCAAGATCGTTATCGACCTGAATTGAGGCTGAAAACAGCTCTGGGGCTGGCATCCCTGCCAGTCCCGGAACGACGGCCTTTGCCGGTCAGCGGGTAACGACGATCTTGGTATTCTTCAAGCCATACTCGCTAGCCAGCGCGAAGAACTCGGCGGCATTTTCCGGATGCAGGCGGATACAGCCATGCGAAGCCGGACGGCCGAGGCGCTTCACGTCAAAGGTCGCGTGCACCGCATAGCCACCGTTGAAAAACACCGCATAAGGCATCGGCGCATTGTCATATTTGCGCGAGCGATGATCTCTCGAAAGCCATTTGGCGCTCCAGCTGCCCTGCGGCGTCACATAGCCTTTGCGCGCGGTAGAAACCTTCCAGCGATACCGTACGAAACCATTCTGCGAGACAGTCATGGTTTGAGAAGAAAGGCTGATCCTTGCAACAAGATTGGCAGCGAAGGCAGACGGCGAATGAAACTGCATCAACAAGAGTGCCAAAGAGGCGACGAAGAATTTACGCATGAAAAATCCTCTCCGTAATACGAATTTTTACTGGCGTCCCAACACGAGACAAACTTTACAGCCTTTGCAATGATAGACGTTTAAGACAATTGGAAAATTCGGCGTTAACGAGGGCGGATGGTTTTTTAAATCCGAGTAACGCGCTTAGACTATACTGCCGACCAGGGCTGCAATCACCGCCAAAACTGCAAGTGACGCGCAGGCACGGTAGAATATGGAAACGCCGGTCTCGACATCGGCTACCGTTGCAACCGCCCGGCCGGCTCCGTTGATCATCGGCTCATTGACCAGCGTACCAGCATAGATCCTCGGGCCTGCCAGCTGCACATCGAGTGCCCCCGCCATCGCGGCTTCCGGCCAGCCGGAGTTGGGCGAACGATGCAGTCCGTGGTCACGCAGTGCAATGCCGATGGCATTGCGGGCGGCGCGCCGTCCCTTGGCCAAGACTGCGCCAGCCGCGATCAGCAGGATCGACAACCGCGCTGCCGGGATGTTGGCGAGATCGTCGAAACGCGCCGAAGCCCAGCCGAAATGCAGATATTTCGGGCTCTTGTGACCGATCATGGAATCGGCGGTGTTGAGCATCTTGTAGGCCAGCAAGCCGGGCAGGCCGAGCAGTGCATACCAGAAGGCCGGGGCAACAACGCCGTCGGAAAAATTCTCCGCCAGACTTTCGATGGCGGCGCGGCATACGGCCGGTTCGTTAAGTGTCTCGGGATCACGCCCGACGATCATCGACACCGCTTTGCGGCCACCCTCCAGCCCACCGGTGCGAAGACCCGTGGCCACCCGCGACACGTGGTCGGCGAGACTTTTTTGCGCCAAGAACACCGCGACAACGATTATTTCGAGCAACCAGCCGAAAATCCCGATCTGCATGAACAGCTTGTGCAGCAGCCAGCCGCAAAAAAGGCTCCACAGCAACAACACGGCAATGACCAGAACACCGCTGATCCGCAGAGCCTCCTCGCCTAGGCGCTTGCGGTTGAAGGTCCGGTCGCACCAGCCGATCATTGCGCCAAATAGAACGACAGGGTGCGGAAGACGGCGCCAGAGCCAATCAGGGTCGCCAACGACCCGGTCAAGCAGAAGAGCGGCGATCAGGGCAAGCAGAATTCCGGTCGACATCGAAAAGTCCGTTCAGGCGAGGTGCACACTGCTCAAGGCATCCGCCAAACGTGTATCGCCTGCCGTATCCGGTGCAAGTCCAATCCTGAGCCACGATGGCGCATAGCCGAATTTTCGCGTCAGAACCCGCCCCTGGCAGAGATGTTCATGCAGTTCCGGCGCGCGTTGGTGCTCCACCAGGGTGAAAAGCGGCGTGCCGCCGATGATCGTCAGCCCGGCTTGCCGCAAGACAGAATCGAGGCCCTGCTTGCGCGCCGAAATCTGCGATCGAACCGGCTGTGTGTCGCCATCCATCAGGTCTGCCGCCACCACCAGTGCCGGTCCTGATACGGCCCAAGGGCCAAGCCATTCCTGAAATGCCGACAGAATCGGTTCCGCCGCAATGACGAAACCAAGCCGCAGCCCTGCCAAGCCGAAGAATTTGCCGAAGGAGCGGAAGACAATGAGATTATCGTTACTTGCGGCCTGCGCGGCGACGCTCAGATGCGGTTCGGTATCGCCAAAAGCCTCATCGACAAGCAGCAACCCGCCATAAGCTTTCATCTGCTGTGCCATGCCTGCGATATCAGCAGGCAGGACAGCGCGTCCGGTCGGGTTGTTGGGATTGACCAGCACCACCAGCCCATGATCCGGCGTCACCTGAGCGGGCGTCGAGATTTCATCGACCGCAAAACCGGCACTGACGAAAGCACGCGCATATTCGCCATAGGTCGGTCCGAAAATGGCGATGCGCCTGCCCGGCGCAACAAGGCGCGGCAGCAGCTGAATAACCGATTGTGTGCCGGGAACAGGAAGCGGCAGGATATCGCTGCTACGATAATAGCGGGCAGCCGCATTGCGCGCGCGGTCCACCAGATGACGGTCCGGCAGCCTGTGCCAGGCATGGATCGGGATGTCGGGCAGCATCACAGGATTGGGATTGATGCCGGTCGACAGGTCCAGCCAGTCCTGCGGGTTGCCACCAAACGACGCCGCCGCCTCGGTAATACCGCCGCCATGCACGATCGGCGCGGTCATGCAGAGCAGGCCATGTCGATGAGATGCATGAAGGAGCCCGCAACCTGCCCTCGCCGCAGTCCGGCGGGTCCAAGCGGCTCCCCGGCGGCGTCAGCCGTATCGAACAGCCGGTCGGCAGCGCCCTCCGACAGGATCGTGGCATAGTGAAATTCATGCGCCATCAGTGGACCATCGAAAAAACTGGCATCGAGCGGAGTGATCCGCCGGTAACCCAGATGCCGCTTGCGTTCGGCAAAGCTGGTTTCGAGCGGTAGAAAACCGAGCATTTCGTAGCGCTTGCCATCGGCAGCGACAAGCCCCTCACCCAGCATCATGTAGCCGCCGCATTCGCCGAAAATCCGGGCGCCTCGATCCCGGGCCGCTGTCATGCCCGATTTGAACTGCCCTGCATCGGACAATACCCCGGCATGAAGCTCGGGATAGCCGCCCGGCAGATAAACGGCATCGGCATCATCTGCAGGCACCTCGTTGGCGAGCGGCGAGAAGAATGTCAGCTTGGCACCGGCACGCTGCCAGCCGGACAGGAGATGTTCGTAAGAGAATGCAAAGGCAATATCGCGGGCGATGGCGATTTTCCGGCCGAGCGGTTTCAGCGGTGAAACTTGCGCAGCCCTCTGTCGCGGAGATTCTGACCTGGTCAGTGACAGGATCGCATCCAGATCACAGCCCTTTTCGATCTGCATTGCGGCATGGTCGATGAATACATCCAGTCCACCATGCTCCCCGGCTTGTACGAGACCGAGATGACGTTCTGGCAGCTTCAGAGCATTATCCTGCCGCAAAACGCCAAGAACCGGCATGCCGATGGTATCCACCGCATTGCGCAGCATCATTTCATGACGGTCGCTGCCAACCTTGTTGAGGATGACCCCGGCCACATGGACATCGTCGCGATGGGACGCATAGCCGCGCACGAGAGCAGCCACCGACTGCGACATGCGGGCGCAATCGACCACCAGAACAACCGGAAGACCAAGCAGCGACGCCAGATCGGCGGGCGAACCAGTCCCGTCGACCGCCCCATCGAACAGCCCCATCATGGCCTCGACAATCAACACATCGCCATCAGCAGCCTGCATGGCAGCATTGGCACGCAACAGATCCGGACGCATGGCCCAAGGATCGTAATTGAAGCAGGCTCTGCCGCTTGCGGCCGCATGGAAGGCCGGATCAATGTAATCCGGCCCGGCCTTGCCGGGAGCCACGGCGATACCGCGATCGCGCAATGCCCGCATCAGTCCGAGCGTCACCGTCGTCTTACCGGAGCCGGACGATGGCGCCGCAATCAGCAGACCGCTCATGCCGGGTCCTTGAAAGCCCGGCTCGACAGCGGATCGGATGTCAGAACCCGGCCGCCCAATGCGCCCAGCCAGTCGAGCGACGCACGCAGGCGCACCACTTCGCCGATGACGACGATGGCGGGCGGCTCCAGTCCGGACGCGATCATATCGGCCTCGGCGCGCGCCAGCGTCGTTTCCAGCACCGTTTGCTCGGGTGTAGCGGCGTTGCAAACAAAAGCGACTGGCTCGTCCGGCGAACGCCCGGCAGACATCAGATTGGCGGCGATCTGGCCGATATGCTTCATCGCCATATACATGACGATCACAGGAGAACCTTTGGCGATCCCTTCCCAGTGGATGCGGTCAGGAACGAGCCCGGAGGAATCATGGCCCGTGAGGAATGTCACGGCGTGATTGACCTCGCGATGCGTCACCGGGATACCGGCATAGGCGAGCCCGCCGATACCGGCGGTAATGCCCGGCACGATACGGAATGGAATGCCGTGTTCGACCAGCGTCAGCGCCTCCTCGCCGCCACGCCCGAAGACGAAGGGATCGCCGCCCTTCAGCCGCAGCACGCGCTTGCCCTGCCGAGCCAACTCGACCAGCCGCAGCGAAATATCGCGCTGCTTCGGCGATGGCTTGCCACCGCGCTTTCCGGCAAATTCGAGAACGGCGCCCGACTTTGCCAGGCTCAGGCAATCAGCATTGACAAGCGCATCATGGACGATGACATCGGCCTGACGCAGCGCATTGGCAGCATGCAGCGTCAAGAGACCGGGATCACCGGGACCCGCGCCGACCAGCCAGACCGAGCCCGGCGCAAGTTCGGGCAGACCGGAAAACAATGGATTGGTCATGGCGCCACTCCTGATGCCGCAGACATGAGGCGCAGTGAACCGGCAGGTGAAGATATGGAATCACTTTGCCGGCATCCGGCAGCAACATCCTGATCTGATTCAGAAAATACCCTACGCGCAATTGCTGCTGTTGCATGAGGCGACTTGATCTTCGGGACGATCAGCGCGCCGGACGGGCCCGCCGCAGCAAGGGCGGCTGCCTCCGCAACGCCGTGACAACCCGTTAGGGAAAAGACGATCTCCGACGGGTTCTGTAGCCGCGCGGTCTGAGCCTCCAGCGTTCCGGCATCGAAGACAACAAAGGGAACGGAAAAATGCCGGGCGGCGGCAATCATCGCCGGTTCCGCCACACGGCTATCCAGCGAGGCAATACCGGTAAGCTCATGCCGATCGATGCCGGCGACCGCCAGAGCCTCCTCGGCAAGCCGGATCACTTCGTCGCATGGCGTGCCACGCTCGCAGCCAAGGCCAAGCACGAGTGGCCGATGAACTGGCTGATCGCCGATATCCAGATGCATCACAAGACGGGCCTCCCGAGCCGCACAATCAAGATGCGCCGGGGCCTTCGATAACCAAAGGCTATCGAAGCGGTCTGGACAGCACCGGATGAAGCCCCCTGACTGGGTCGGCCGCACCGGACGCTTTTTCAGCCCACCGTGATGGGCACCGTCGCACGTGCCTCCTGTTTACCGGAGCCCACCTGCCCGGTCAAACCGGATTGCGTCATTCGAAGAGCCGGGAGCGTCACGATTCGAAATGCTCCGGCTTGTTGGAGGCAACTGTCAGGCATTCTTTGCTTTTCCGGGCAACCTCTGACAAACAAGGCTGAATTGCCCATCTCTCACGAGTCTCCCGTGCACGATCTTGTTCCCCAGCTCCTCGTCTTTTTGTTCGCCGCTGCCTTTCTCGCCGGGTTTATCGATTCGATCGCCGGCGGCGGCGGCATGATCACCATCCCCGCCATGCTGATTGCCGGCATTCCGCCGCTCGAAACATTGGGGACCAATAAACTGCAGTCGCTGTTCGGTTCCGGCTCGGCAAGCATCGCCTATGCCCGGCATGGCCATGTCAATCTGCGTGAACAAATGCCGATGGCAGCGATGTCTGCGCTCGGAGCAGCGGTGGGAGCGATCCTTGCAACCGTGGTGCCGGGCGACGTATTGAAGGCCGTCCTGCCGTTCCTGCTCGTTGCAATCGCCCTTTACTTCGCCGTCAAGCCAAGCCTTGGCGACGCCGACAAGGCGCAGAGGATGACACCCTTCCTGTTTTCGATGACGCTGGTTCCAGCAATCGGCTTTTACGACGGCGTCTTCGGGCCGGGCACGGGTTCTTTTTTCATGCTCGCCTTCATTGCCCTTGCAGGATTCGGCGTCTTGAAGGCGACCGCCCATACGAAGTTCCTCAACTTCGGCTCCAACATCGGCGCTTTCATCGTCTTCTGGCTATACGGGGTGATCCTCTGGAAGGTCGGCCTTTTGATGGGCGTCGGCCAGTTTGCCGGCGCTCAGGTCGGGTCGCGCTTCGCCATGAAGAACGGCGCCAGAATCATCAAGCCACTTCTCGTCATCACTTGCATCGCGCTGGCGATCAAGCTTCTGGCCGATCCGGGCCATCCGGTCCGGATCTGGCTTGGCTGGTAAGCAGCTCATGAGTAGAGCCGCCTAGAACTCGACGCCGACCTGCGCCTTGATGCCGGAACGGAACGGATGCTTGATCAGTTCCATTTCGGTGACGAGATCCGCAGCCTCGATCAGCTCTTCCTTGGCATTGCGGCCGGTCAAGACGACGTGGGTCATGTGCGGCTTTTCTTCCTTCAGGAACCGTACGACTTCGGCGACATCGATATAATCATAGCGCAAAGCGATGTTGATCTCGTCGAGCAGAACCATGGAATTGCGCTCGTCGCGGATCAGCTCCTTGGCCTTTTCCCACGCCTTTTCGGCCATGGCGATATCGCGCGAACGGTCCTGCGTTTCCCAGGTAAAACCTTCGCCCAGCGTATAGAACTGGCAGACATCGCCAAAATGCTTTTCGATCAGGTCGCGCTCACCGGTTTCCCAGGCACCCTTGATGAATTGGACAACGGCCGATGGCATGCCATGGGCGATGTGGCGGAAGATCATCCCGAAACCGGCCGTCGACTTGCCCTTGCCCTTGCCGGTATTGACGATGATCAGGCCCTTCTGGTCCGTCTTCGTCGCCATTATCTTTTCGCGCGCCGTCTTCTTTTTCGCCATCTTGATCGCATGGCGTGCCTCGTCTTGGACGGGGCCTGTATCCGTTGTCTGTACGTCGTCTTCACTCATGGTCTGTCCTCTCCGAATTCATTCGTTCTTTCATTGGTGAAACGCCGTTATTCCGCCGCCGCCGAAAGGCCTTGCAGTTCGAACCGGGCGGAGTTCGAACGGGGCGACCAGAGGCCGCGATCGATCGCCTCCATCAGCTTGTCGGTCATTTCGCGCAACGCATCCGGGTTCTTGTCCTCCATGAACTGGCGGACGCGCTCGTCCATCACATAGGCCTGGTAGACGGCCTCGAAATGATGGCTGCGGACAGCGCCTGTCGTTGCGGCAAAGGCAAACATGTAATCGACCGTCGCGGCGATTTCGAAGGCGCCCTTGTAGCCGTGGCGCATGACGCCATCGATCCATTTCGGATTGACGACGCGGCCGCGCACCACCCGGCCGATCTCTTCTTCCAGCGAGCGGATCACCGGCTTTTCCGGGCGGGAATGGTCGTTGTGATAGATCGTCGGGCGCGTGCCGGCCATCTGCTCGACGGCCAGGCTCATACCGCCTTCGAACTGGTAATAATCGTCGCTGTCGAGCAGATCATGCTCGCGGTTGTCCTGGTTCTGGACGACGGCCTCGACGGTCTTCAGCCGCGCTTCCAAGAGCCCGCGCTCGGCCTTGCCGTCTTCCCCGGCGCCATAGGCATAGCTTCCCCAGGTGAGATAGGCGTCGGCGAGATCGGCGCGGTTATTCCAGCCGCCCTCGTCCATCAGCGCCTGCAATCCGGCACCATAAGCGCCAGGCTTCGCGCCGAAAACGCGGTAAGAGGCACGCCGTGACGCATCCTTCGTGGAGACACCGGCAGCTTCCAGCCGTTTGGTTTCCGCCCGCATGCGCGCGGCAATCATGTTGTCGGCATCGTCCTCCTCGAGCGCACCGACGGCGCGGATCGCCGTATCGAACAGCGCGATCTGCTCGGGAAAGGCATCACGGAAAAAGCCGGAAATCCGCAAGGTGACATCGACACGCGGACGGCGGAGCATCGCCAGCGGCACGATCTCGTAGCCGGTGACACGGCGCGACGCCATGTCCCAGACCGGCTTCGTGCCGATCAGCGCCATCGCCTGGGCAATATCGTCGCCGCCGGTGCGCATGTTCGATGTGCCCCAGGCTGTCAGCCCGAACGATGTCGGCCAGTCGCCATGATCCTGCAGGTAACGGCGGATCAACAGTTCCGCCGATTTCTTGCCAAGTTCGAACGCGGCCGGCGTCGGCACGGCACGGCTGTCTACCGAATAGAAATTGCGCCCCGTCGGCAAGACATCGGGTCGGCCGCGCGTCGGCGCGCCGGAGGGGCCAGGCGCGACGAAACGGCCATCCAGGCCGGTCATCAGAGCGGCGATTTCGGCGGCGCCGGATTGGGTGATCGAAGGTTTGAGGCGAGTTTCGATTTCCTCCAGGACAGCACGGGTGGCGCTCCAGTCGTCAGGGCAAACCAATTCGCCGGAGACGAATTTGGCGGCCAGCAACTCGACACGCTCGACGGTGTCGCCAGCGGTGCGCCACGGGGCATCGGATACTTCAGCGAGGATCGCCGGTTTCGGGCCTCCCCACGCATCGGATAGGACGCAATCGAGCGGGTCGAAAGAAAAGATCCCCTCCCCACCCCCTCCCCACTGGGGGGAGGGACTGATCTGCGGCACGTCCGCCTGCCCATCTCCAACCTTGGTGGACGGAGCAGCAGCGGTGCCCAGAACACTGGGTCTATGGGATCCGAAACCGAGCGCCGGGTTAAGTCCCTCCCCCTTGTGGGGAGGGGTTGGGGAGGGGGTTCTTCCAAAAGCATCCGCCGCGATCGCCCGCTGCAGACTCTGGTCACCGCCCTCGCCCAACCCGCGCGGAACACGGGCCAAAGCAACCGTCAGATCCGTCAGCAGCCGCCCTTCCGGCGCCACGCCAAAAACATGCAGGCCGTCGCGGATCTGCAGCTCCTTGAGGTCGCAGAGATAGGCGTCGAGCTTTTCCAGCGCCTTGTCCTCAGCGTCTGTACGAGCAATGCCGGCATCCTGGTCGAGGCCGATATCGCGGACAAGCTCAAGGATTTGCTTGCTGAGCAACCGCAGACGCCGCGGGTCTCCGCCAGCCGCGTCGTAATATTCGTCGACCAACGCTTCGAGATCTTTCAGCGGGCCATAGGATTCGGCCCGCGTCAGCGGTGGCGTCAGGTGATCGATGATGACGGCGCTGGTGCGCCGCTTGGCCTGCGTACCCTCGCCGGGATCGTTGACGATGAAGGGATAGAGATGCGGCATAGGGCCGAACACCGCTTCCGGATAACAGCTTTCCGACAGCGCCAGCGATTTGCCCGGCAGCCATTCAAGATTGCCATGTTTACCCATATGGACGATGGCATGAGCGCCGTATTCGCGGCGGAGATACGCGTAGAAAGCCAGATAGCCATGCGGCGGCACGAGGTCCGGCGAATGATAGGTTTCCTTCGGATCGATATTGTAGCCGCGGGCCGGCTGGATACCGACCAGCGTTTGTCCAAAACGCGTCAGCGGCAACGCAAACTGGCCATCCCGAAAGAAAGGATCATCCTGCGGACTTCCCCATCGCTCAGCAACCCCGCCTTGAATCTGGACGGGAAGAGACGCGAAGAAGGCGTTGTATTGATTCAAGGAAAGCGTTTCGCGGATTTCGCAATCGACCCGCGCCGAATTGGTTGGCCCGTCCATCAGATACCGGATCAAGGCGTCGCCATCGGCGGGAACCGAATCGATGGCGTAACCGGCAGCAGCCATCGCCTTCATGACTTCGATCGTGCCAGCCGGCGTATCGAGACCAACGCCGTTGCCAAGCCGCCCATCCCTGTTGGGATAGTTCGCCATGATGATCGCCACGCGGCGCTCAGACGGCGCAGCGCGGCGCAATCTCGCCCAGTTCGCCGCCAGCTTGGCAGCAAAGGCGACGCGGTCGCCCAGCGGCTCGTGGCCGACGATATTGGCTTCGACATCGGTATCATAGACGGCCGCAGCCTTGAAGGAGACGGCCCGGGACAGGATGCGGCCGTCCACTTCGGGCAACGCCACGTTCATCGCCAAATCCCGTGCCATCAAACCTTGTGGCGAGTTCTCCCAGGCAGCACGCGAGGAGCCGGAAAAGATCACCTGGAGAACCGGTGCATCGGAAAACTCCAGCACGGTCGGCTTGCGGTCGGCCCCGGGCGCGGAAACAGCAAAACCAGTGGCATTCATCACCACCGCCGGCGGCACCTCACCAAAGATCGCCTGCAACGTGCCGATCGACACCGCATCCTTGAGGCTGGACACGAACACCGGCAAAACGGTCATGCCTTCGGCGCAAAGCGCCGCGATCAGGGCTTCGACGGGTTTGGTCTCGCCGCTTTGAACCAGTGCGCGGTAAAAGCAGATGGCGACGGTGGAGCCGGCTGGCGATTGAGAAGCGATATCCGGGACAAACCCGGCCACCGCTTTCCAAGCCTCAACCCCGATCACACCCTGCCCCGGCCACCAGATCCCCGCCTTCATCAGTGGAGCGGCGGATTCCGGCTTTTCCAAGCCGCCGATCAACGCCTCCGCATAACCGAGCAGCCGTGCCATGTTGCCGGCACCACCCTCGGTGAAATAGGCCCACATCCGATTGCGGTCTTCGGCGGAAATGGTCGAAAAAGGCTCCAGCCCTGGATCGGGCTTGTCATCGCCAGGCAACACGGCAATCTGGAATTTATGCGTGACGGCAGCCGCATGCAGCGCCTCCAGCACATAGTGAAAATAGCTGGCACCGCCGAGCGGGCGCACGATGATCAGCCTGGCATGGCGCGCCGTGCGCTCGACATAGGTATCAACCGACATCGGGTGCTTGAGCGTCAGGAGGCTGGCGACCCGCAGGCTCGACTTTGCCCCACGTGTGCGATGTGCCCCGGCAATCGAGGAAAGCTCGGTATCGGCGGCCGACAGAAAAAGGATATCGGCGGGTGACTGGCCGAGATCGATCGCTTCCTCGCCGTCGGTGATCGTGCCCTTTTGGGCTAGAAGGAGATGCATGGCATTCCCCGAGGGCAGTCGTACCCCCCTCTGTCACTGCGTGACATCTCCCCCACAAGGGGGGAGATCGGGACCGAGCGGCCCCGGGACGCGTGCACCAAAAGCTTTGAGCGCGAGGCAGCCACAGCTGATCTCCCCCCTTGTGGGGGAGATGTCCGACAGGACAGAGGGGGCGACTCCGCGCTCACCATTATCAAACCGCCGCTGTGATCGCAGCGCGCACGGCCGCTTCATCCATATCATGCAGACCGATGACGACCAGGCGGGTGCGGCGCACTTCGCCGGCTGCCCACGGGCGGTCGAAATACTGGTCGATGCGGGCACCGACGCCCTGGATCAGCAGGCGCATCGGCTTGCCGGGGATATCGGCGAAACCCTTGAGACGCAGCACGTCATGTTCCGCAATGATCGGCTTCAGCTTTTCGATGAACCCGGCCGGATCGGCAACGGCACCAAGTTCGACGACAAAGCTGTCGAATTCGTCGTGATCATGCTCTTCGCCGGCCTCGTGTTCCATCTCGTGATGCGATTTGCGGTTGGCGATATCGCTTTCCGTGCCAACACCGAGGCCGAGCAGGACGGCGGCGGACACCTCGCCGTTCTTTGCCTCAATCATCGCCGGTTTGCGGCTGGTGCGCGACGAGACTTCATTGCGGACGAAGGCAAGACCGGTCGAGTCGAGCAGGTCGGTCTTGTTGAGAATGATCAGGTCGGCCGCAGTCAACTGGTCTTCGAACAGTTCCTCGATCGGGCTTTCATGATCGAGGTTGTCGTCGTTGACGCGCAGCGCATCCACCTTGTCGTGATCGTCGGCAAAACGCCCGGCGGCAACGGCAGCGCTGTCCACCACGGTAACGACACCGTCGACCGTGACTTCGCTGCGGATATCCGGCCAGTTGAAAGCGGCGATCAGCGGCTGCGGAAGCGCCAGGCCGGACGTCTCGATGACGATATGGTCCGGGCGATTTTCGCGCTCAAGCAGCTTGGTCATCGTCGGGATGAAATCGTCGGCAACGGTGCAGCAGATGCAGCCGTTGGTCAGCTCGATGATATCGTCCTCGCTGCAGGCTTCGGCGCCGCAGCCCTTCAGCACGTCGCCATCGACGCCGAGATCGCCGAACTCGTTGATGATCAGCGCGATGCGGCGTCCTTCCGCATTCTGCAGGATGTTACGGATCATCGTTGTCTTGCCGGCGCCGAGGAAGCCGGTGATGACGGTTGCGGGAATCTTGCCGTGGACGGCTTTAGCAGTGGTCATGGATCAACCCTTCATTTTCAGCGGCAATCCAGCCGCGATAAAATAGACGTCAGCGGATATCTCCGCAATGATCTGGTGCAGCCGGCCGGCATGGTCGCGAAAGTCGCGCGCCATGCGGTTCTCCGGCACGATGCCAAGCCCGACCTCGTTGGACACGAAAACCAGCCGGGCCTTGGCCTGCGGCACATAAGCCGCAAGCCGTTCAAATTCCGCCGCGATATCCCGGTGCTCCATCATCAGATTGGTGACCCAGAGCGTCAGGCAATCAATCAGAATGATGCGATCCGGCGCATCGATCGCCTTCAGACAGGCGGCAAGCTCAAGCGGCTCTTCATGGGTCTGCCACTCCGGCCCGCGGCGATCGCGATGCTCGTCAATCCTTGTCTGCATCTCGCCGTCCCAGGCTCTTCCTGTCGCGACGTAATGCAGGCGCAGACCCGACGCCGTGACGAGTTTTTCAGCGAAAGTGGATTTACCGGACCGGGCGCCGCCGAGAATCAGCGCGCTACCTGACTGTATCGATGTCATGGAATGGTCCTGGCCTCAGCGCGCGCCGGGAAGTACGCAGACCAATGGACCACGCGAGCGAAAAAGCGCGGCAATGCAAAACGGGCCGTTCGGGGAACGGGATGATAAAGCCATGACAACCTCCGTGCTGGCATCGGGAGTATCTCTCCCTGGATCGGGCGAGCCCCTCGCTAAGATGGGGCTCTTGAGGATGGCAGGTCTCCTGGCTCACGGCGCCACGTCCCCAAAGGGACGAACGGGTCCACCTCGCCTTCCCGGAGGTTTGCGCCAGATTGCGTGACCGCAATCGACGGGCATTACGAAGAGGTGGACGATTCGTAGACAATAGAGGCGTCCGGCCCCGGCTGATCGTAATGCCACTCCAGTGGCTTTTCCGGTTGGGCCAATGCGCGCCGCTGCCGCGAGTGCGGACAGTCCGGAAGCACCGGCTTTCCCGAATGGTGAACCCTGACCGTTCTACAGTCGCGGGGTCGGCTGCGATAAGGACGCCCGGCTTGGGTCCGGCCCGTCGCATTCCCATTTACTCCCGGCATGCACAAGCATATCGGGAACCATCCAATGACTGATGATTAGGCGCTCACCTGGATCAAGTCAATTGCGACACTATCTCCGCCACCTCGGTTTAGCGTGATGTGATCAAGACTTCACTTGATCTCCAATGCCATGCCTTCTAGGACGGCGCGGAGACTGGATGGCCTGGCAATGAAGCTGAAGATGATACCCAAATTCGACCTGCGCCGCCTCGGCTATCTCTCGCTGCTGTTTGACCGTGGACGCATGCGGGCCTTTGCGCGGCGCAGTGAACTCGGCCTGGTCGTTGCGGGCATGATCGTCGGCATCACGTCAGGTCTCGCCGTGACCGCGATGAGCATCATATCCAGCCGCCTGCACAGCCTGATTTTCGGGATTGCCGACGAACAAAGGTTGAGCGCGAGCGATCTGCGGGGCGAAATCTCGGTGTTGATCGCGCCGGTCGTCGGCGGGATCATTCTTGGCCTTGTGATGCTTCTTCTGGCGTCGTGGCGTAAAAAGCCAATGGTCGACCCGATCGAGGCCAACGCCCTGCATGGCGGCCGGCTGTCCTTGACCGACAGCATCATCGTCGCGGTCCAGAACCTGATCTCCAACGGCTTTGGCGCCTCTGTCGGGCTTGAGGCCGGGTACACCCAGCTTGCGTCCGGCATCGCCTCCAAGCTCGGCGTTTCGCTGCAGCTTCGCCGCTCGGATCTGCGCACGCTGGTCGGCTGTGGCGCCGCCGGAGCCATCGCCGCCGCGTTCAACGCACCCTTGACTGGCGCCTTCTATGCGTTCGAGCTGATCATCGGCACCTATACGATCGTGTCGCTGACGCCGGTCGTCGTATCCGCATTGATCGCCAATCTCGTCGCCCGATGGCTCTATGCCGGTGATTTCACCATCGATGTCGGGCAGTTCGGCGCGGTCGTTCCGGCCGACTATCTGCCAGCATTGCTGCTCGGCTGCTTCTGTGCCGGCATGGGCATCCTGTTGATGAAGGGTGTCTCGCTGGTCGAGGGTCTTGCCCGCCGCAGTTCGATCCCTGCGCCGATGCGGCCTGCGCTTGGTGGTGTCGTCGTTGGCCTTCTGGCGCTGGTCTCACCGCAGGTTCTTTCGGCCGGTCACGGCGCCTTGCACCTCAATCTCGCCAGTTCGCCGGCGATCCCGATGTTGATCGGTCTGTTCCTCCTGAAATCGCTCGCCTCGGCCGTCTCGATCGGTTCAGGATTTCGTGGCGGCCTGTTCTTTGCCTCGCTGTTTATGGGTGCGCTGCTCGGCAAGCTGTTTGCCTTTTCTGCGCCCTACATCTTTGCCCATGCAACGTTGACACCGGTCATCTATGCCGTTGTCGGCATGAGCGCGCTGGCGGTCGCCGTCATCGGCGGGCCATTGACCATGACCTTCCTGGCGCTGGAAATCACCGGTGATTTTCCGATCACCGTTCTGGTCCTCGCAGCCGTGATCACCTCATCGCTCGTGGTCAGAACCACCTTCGGCTACTCGTTCGCCACTTGGCGTTTTCATCTGCGCGGCGAAAGCATCCGGAGCGCCCATGATGTCGGCTGGATCCGTAACCTGACGGTCGGCCGCCTGATGCGTACCGATGTCCGCACCATCGACGCCCACGCAACGCTGGAGGATTTTCGCCGCGATTTTCCGCTCGGATCAACACAACGCGTCGTCGTCGTCGATGGCGCGAAATATGCCGGCATCATCCAGGTTCCCGAAGTCTATGCCAGCCCCATCGAGGCCAGCGAGGAAAAGCAGGGGCTTTCGGGCTTTGTCCGACTTCCCAACGATTTCCTGCAGCCGAACATGAATGCCAAGCAGGCGGCCTCCCTGTTCGACACCACGGAGAGCGATGCGCTGGCCGTGGTCAACAACCTCATCGAACGGCGCGTCGTCGGCCTTTTGACGGAAAGCCATACGTTGCGCCGCTACAGCGAAGAGCTGGACCGCAGGCGGCGCGAGGCATCGGGAGAGATTTGAGGCAAGGCGTGCCTGTCAGGACGGCATCAATCCATCCAGCCAGCGCGGATCCAGCACCGCCTCCAGTTCGGCCGCGACGTCGTCGAGCGCACGGTCAACTGAAAGCCGATAGTTTTCGCCGCCCCCCTCGATACCGAAGCTTTTAAGCAGCGCCGCGCGATAAGCGTCGCTGGCAAACAGCCCATGCAGATAAGTTCCGCTGACCATGCCATCTGCCGAGACCGCGCCATCCGGGCGGCCATCGATAATCACGGCCGGGCGGTTACAATCGGAGCCGGTGGTGCGACCGAGGTGGATTTCATAACCTTCCAGCGCAACATCGTAGATCGCCGAGCGGGCCCTGCTGTTGCGCACCGTCTTTTCCGGCGCCATCTCCGTTTCGACTGCCAGAAGGCCAAGCCCTGGGATTTCGCCGACATTGCCTTCGATACCATGCGGATCGGTGACCCGGTCTCCCAGCATCTGGTATCCACCGCAAATGCCGATGACACGGCCACTACGCCGCACATGCGCCTGCAAATCGCGGTCCCAGCCTTGAGCCCGAAAATCCGCAAGATCGGCAATTGTTGCCTTCGATCCGGGTATGACGACAAGACCGGCATCGGCAGGAATGCGCTCACCGGGCCGCACAAAGACCAGATCGACCTCTGGTTCGGCAGCCAGAGGATCGAGATCGTCGAAATTGGCGATGCGTGACAGAACCGGCACGGCAACCTTCAACGCCCTGCCCGTTCCACGTGCCAGCTTTTCGAGAACGACGGAATCTTCCGCCGGCAGGCGGGCGGCACTCTTCAGCCACGGCACGACGCCGAAGCACGGCCAGCCGGTAAAACCGTTGACCGCCGCAATGCCATCGTCAAACAGCGACACGTCACCCCGGAACTTGTTGATAATATAGCCGCAGATCATGGCACGGTCTTCGCCAGACAGAATAGTGTGCGTGCCGACCAGCGAAGCAATGACGCCGCCGCGATCAATATCGCCAACCAGCACGACCGGCACATTGGCGCGGGTGGCAAATCCCATATTAGCGATATCGCCGGAACGCAGGTTGATTTCGGCCGGCGATCCCGCCCCTTCGACCACCACCAGATCGGTGCCTGACCGCACCGCCTCGAAGCTTTCCATGACGGCGCCCATCAGCTTCGGCTTCAAGGCTTGGTAATCGCGTCCTCTCGCCTGCCCGGCCACCCTGCCCTGAACGATGATCTGGCTACCGGTCTCCGACTGAGGTTTGAGCAGAACCGGGTTCATATGCACCGACGACGGGATGCGCGCCGCCATCGATTGCAGCCATTGTGCGCGGCCGATCTCACCACCATCGTCGGATACAGCTGCATTGTTCGACATGTTCTGCGGCTTGAACGGAGCGACTTTCAGGCCGCGATTGGCTGCGATGCGGCAGAGCCCCGCCACGAGTACCGTTTTTCCGACATCGGAGCCGGTTCCCTGGAGCATGATCGTCTTTGTCATGGCCCATCCTCTAGCATTGCCCCAACCGCAATAAAAGCCATATTCCGCCGCATTTTTGCCGTCTTTCGCACCCGTTTTTCACGCGATATTTCAGGCTGCCGCAAGGCTTGTATGACACGCATGGCAAACCATCCAAAAAGCGACATATCGTGGCGAAAATACTCGTTGTATTCCGCCCCAACAGGACTATATCAGCACTATCAAAGCACGGAGCGAAAGGCGCTCCACACCCAAGGTCACACCCCGATGTTGTTCATCTTCAGCAAGCCCAATTTCGTTCAGATCGCCTGGAATTCGAAGGTACCCGACAGCCAGTCGCGCGTCCGCAACACGGTCATGTCCGCCCCCTTCGGCCCGCTCGGTTTCATCCGGACCCGCAGCGTCGGCTGACACACACTCTCCTCCCAGACTGACAATTCGAACCGCGCCTGTCTTCGGACGGCGCGGTTTTTTTATGCCAACCAATCGAGAAAGGCGCCGGAAATGCGAAAACCGCACCCGCTCCTTCCGGAACCGTGCGGTCTGCCAAAGCTACACATGGCCACTCCGGCATACACCCGGAGATCGCTCCGGCCGGGACGCAAAACCTAATCCAGCCGGGCGGCCAAGTATCCCTGCCGCAGGAAAACAATTAGCCTGACAGTGTTACCGGATGGTTAGCAGGAGCTTAATCAAAGGTGAATTCCGTCTTTTTTTTCACTTTTTTTCACGACACATGAAAATCGATGTGAAGGCGCATACGGGACACAATTTGTCTGGGATAAAACACGCTCCGCAACTCTTGTGTGAAGCGGTGCTAATTTTGCGCTCAAGAGCGGCGCATTTGCACAAAAATCTTGCCCGGCTCATTAAAATTCAACAGCTTGCGCGCGCCTTCCGGCACCCCGCAAATGCCGTCCGCATGGCCTAAAACGATTCCGGAGGTTGATTTCTCCTGTGGAATACTTACGCTGCCCTTAACGGTAAAAAGAGAGATGGCTGGCGACAGAGTTCCGCGGCCAGACAAAAAAACTCCAGCACCGTCGCAGCGGGGATGAAAGATCGGCCTTGCCACAAGAGCCCCCCGGACTGCTTCAACCTGAACGATCGGGTTTCCGGGAGATGCAGTATCCCGATGGGCCCCAAGATTTTGGCTGCATATAAGACTGGGAGGTCTTAAACATGAAGAAGCTGCTCGCTTCCACCATCATCGCTACCGGCATTTATGCACTGGCCGGTTCCGCTCAAGCCGCAGAATGCGGCGAAGTCAGCATTGCCGAAATGAACTGGGCGTCGGCCGGTGTCGCTGCTTGGGTCGACAAATACATTCTCGAAAACGGCTATGGCTGCACGGTAACGCTCGTTACCGGTGACACCATGCCGACCTTCACCTCCATGAATGAGAAGGCGCAGCCGGACATGGCGCCGGAATTGTGGGTCAATGCCGTGCGCACGCCGCTGGATGCCGCCATCAAGGAAGGCCGCTTGATCGAGGCAGCGCCGCTCTTGAGCGAAGGCGGCGTCGAAGGCTGGTGGATTCCGAAATTCCTCGCTGACGCGCACCCGGATATCAAGACAGTTCAGGACGCGCTGAAGCATCCGGAACTCTTCCCTGCACCGGAAGACCCCTCAAAGGCTGCCGTCATCAACTGCCCGTCAGGCTGGAATTGCCAGGTTTCGACGGCCAATCTCTACAAGGCACTGGGCGCCGAGAAGCTGGGTTTCGAGTTGGTTGATACCGGGTCGGCAGCGGGTCTCGATGGGTCGATCTCCAACGCCTTTGAAAAGAAGTCGGGCTGGCTCGGCTATTATTGGGCTCCGACAGCCATTCTCGGCAAGTATCAAATGACGCGGCTGAGCTTCGGCGTCGAGCACAACAAGGCTGACTGGGACGCCTGCACAGCGGTTCCGGATTGCCCGGATCCGAAGGTCAACTCCTATCCGACCTCAGACGTCTACACCGTCGTCACCAAGGCGTTTTCCGAAAAGGCTGGCGTCGCCATGGACTACGTCAAGACCCGCAAATGGGATAACGGCACTGTCAACCAGGTTCTCGCCTGGATGACCGATAACCAGGGTACCAACGAAGATGCTGCCAAGCACTTCCTGGAAACCTATCCGGACATGTGGACCAAGTGGGTCGCTCCGGACGTCGCCGAAAAGGTTAAGGCAGCCCTCTAACGGCTTGCCCTGCGGCAGCGGAGCAGATTTCGCTGTCGGCTTTCGGCTACCAACCCGGCACGCCAAATCGCCGCGGCAAACAGCAAATCCCGATACCGGCGACATGAAATGCCGCCGGTATTTCCATCAGATACGGATGTGAAAACGAAAATCGTCGCAAACGGTATAGTCGCCAGGGGCGAAAAGCTGTCACATTCTCGATATGCCGGGGTTCGGAAAGAAACCACCCAAGTCTGCGCGCGGCCTCAAACAGGCATCGTCGACGCAGCCGGCACTATAAAACTTCCGGCAAAAAGGGGAACGACATGGCAATATGCAGTTACTTGCCAGATCTGCTTTGTAAATTTCCGGCGATCAATGATACGACAATCCGAATGGCTCGAAAAAGCGTCGATGACGGCTTCAAGGCCCTCGTCCGCGAATATGTCAATGTCATCGATGCGCTCGTCCAGCCGCTTCAATGGTTTTTGAACTACCTCGAAAAATTGTTCGTCAGCTCACCCTGGATCGTTATTTTGGCCGTCATGGTCGCGATTGTCTATTATGGTAGCCGCGATATCAGGATCACTATTGGCACCATCGTCTCCATGCTGCTGATCGGCCTTGTCGGTCTGTGGAACGACACGATGGTGACGCTGGCCATGGTTACGGTCTGTACGTTCATCGCCATCATCGTCGGCATCCCGATCGGCATCCTGATGGCTCGCTCCGAGCGCGCCCAGTCGATCATCAATCCGATCCTCGACGTCATGCAGACGATGCCGAGCTTCGTCTATCTGATCCCAGTCGTCATGATCTTCGGTATCGGCAAGGTTCCCGGGTTGATCGCTGTCGTCATCTATGCCGTGCCACCGATGATCCGCCTCACCAACCTTGGCATCCGCCTGGTCGACAAGGAAGTGCTGGAAGCAGCTGATGCATTTGGTTCTTCGCCGTGGCAACGGCTGAAAAACGTGCAGATGCCGCTAGCGCTTCCAACCATCATGGCTGGTATCAACCAGACAATCATGATGTCCCTCGCGATGGTCGTGGTTGCCTCGATGGTCGGCGTCGGCGGTCTTGGCCGCAACGTGCTGCAGGCGATCAACAACCAGTTCTTCACCGTCGGTTTCTTCAATGGCTTCGCCCTCGTTGCGATCGCCATCATTTTTGATCGTACCAGCCAAGCCTACGGCAAGCGGCTGCAAAAGCACTCGGAGGTCATCCATGGCTAGTCACGCGATCGAGGTGAAGAACCTCTACAAGATCTTCGGACCCCGCGGCCGCGAATTCATCGACCAGGTCAAGGCCGGACTAGGCAAGACCGAACTGAATGAAAAACATGGCCATGTGTTGGGCTTGCAGAACATCAACATCTCCATGCCCGCCGGCGGCATCATGGTTGTCATGGGCTTGTCAGGTTCAGGAAAATCGACCCTTATCCGCCACATCAATCGCCTGATCGATCCAACGGCGGGTGAAGTGCTCTATGATGGCGTCGACGTCTGCAAGATGAATGAAAACGACCTTCGCGAATTCCGCCGCCATAAGACTGCGATGGTGTTTCAGAAATTCGCGCTGCTACCGCATCGCACGATCATCGAGAACACAATCTATGGCCTGGAAATCCAGGGAGTTCCGGATGCGGAGAGCCGCAAGCGGGCGCAGGGCTGGATCGAGCGCGTTGGCCTCAAGGGCTTCGAGAACCACTATCCCAACCAACTCTCGGGCGGCATGCAGCAGCGTGTCGGTCTTGCCCGGGCGCTGACGAACGACGCCGACATCCTGTTGATGGACGAAGCCTATTCTGCGCTCGATCCGCTGATCCGTGTCGACATGCAGACTGTTCTGCTCGACCTCCAGAAGGAGCTGAAAAAGACCGTGGTGTTCATCACCCACGATCTCGACGAAGCCCTTCGGCTGGGTGACAAGATCGCCATCCTGCGCGACGGCAAGGTGATCCAGCAAGGCACCGGCCAGGAGATCGTCCTGAAGCCGGCCGATGAATATATCACCGCCTTCGTCAAGGAAGTGAACCGAGGCCGCGTCATCAATGTCGAAACGATCATGAAACCGCTCTCGGGCAATGCCGAAGGGATGCCCATCGCGATCGGAACCGTGCTCGAAAGTGCCGCGCGGATGATGACCCTCGCCAACCTGAATGTTGCACATGTCGTCGATACCAATGGCAAGCCGGTCGGCTCGCTGGATCTTGGCACGATCATTTCCGCAATGGTGACGCCAATCGGCCATCAGCTGCAAGCAGCTTGAAGAAAACTCTTATCAGGAGGACAGGGCGGACAATCCGGCCTGTCCCGTCCCTTTCTGGCGCGGTGCTCCACCCATCCTGTCCGCCAGCGCTTTCGACAGACGAATACCCGGCTTCTCGATGGCGAAATGTGCGACAAGCGCAGTGACGACGACGAGAATGACCATCGCCAGCGTCATGACCGTGCCGAAAGCGGCTCCCCGAATACCGAACCCGAAGAATTCTTCCCGCCCGATCGAAAATGCGCCGACGAATGACTGTCCCGTTATTTTCTCGAGGACGCTGCCGGCATTAATCATGCGGGCCTGAACGAAAATGTGGACCATGTAGATCCCGTAGGAAAACGTGCCCAGCCACAGGAAAACTGGCCGGTTGAGAATGCGGCTGAGCGCACCGCCCTCATAACTGAACACGCAGATGGCAAGCGCGAATACCCAGGGCGCCAGAATGTTCACCGGCCCCTTGCCGGCCAGAGCGACAAACCCGAGAATGGCGCCCAGCGCCAGAAGTTCGACGCATGTTGCAATAAATGATGTGACGTGCGGCGTGGCCGCACCCAGATGGCGGGCGACCAGCACCGGCCCGAAGACATGATAGAGCAGTGCGCCCAGTGAAAAACCGTAGAGGCAGCGGACAAAGCCGAGATGCCATGTCGTGTCCATATGGTTCGGTGACCAGGCATAGATGGCCGCCATCCCGGCGATGATCACCGGAATGAAGACAATCCAGTGGCGGCGGCCGAACGACAGGACAGCAAGACCAAACAGGAGATAGGTCCAGACCTCGGCCGAAATGCTCCAGCTGGGACTATTCCAGGTCAGGCGCACGTCCATTCCGATCCCGTTGAGAAGCAGGAGGCTGTTGATCAGTTCGCTGAGACTGTTGCCGTCGGAGAAAGGCGCCGCACCGTCTCCCCGCAACGCCGGCACCGTCAGCCTCAGCAATTCGAATATGACGAAAATCGCAAGCACAGCCAGATGCAGCGGGTACACGCGGCCAAACCGCACGATTGCAAACCGGAGATAGGCGGCGCGGGTGGAAAGACTGGAACGATAGCGGTGCGCGATGACGAAGCCGGACAGCACGAAAAAGTAATCCACAAACAGATAGGCATTGCGAACAATAAGGCTTTCCGACAGTGGTCCGGACGCAGGAAAATGCATCATCGCGACCAGCAGCGCGCAGATACCTCGCCAGGAATCAAGAACAGCAAACCGAACTCTAGACGGGCCTGCACCGCCGCTTGCTGCGGACGCAGGTTCATTGCGGATTTTGATACTGATCATGACCCTGCTGGCTCCACCCACTACGTACAACATGCACGCACAACGCGCATCAATGATGGAGAAAGCGTCCTACGACGCCCCGAAATTTTGCGTTAACCGGACTACGGCGGCGCCAGAAATCCGCCAGATAGGTAAATAAATTTGACAGGCGATACCTGCACCAACGTCAGGATGAACCTGCCGGCGAAAGTATCTTTACGCCGATTTAACCATGTGAATGCACTGTGCGGTCAAGCCGCCAAACCCGTTTACAGGCTGATGTTATGTGGCTGGACGCTGGCCACTCCGGGAATGGACGGGTGGCGACGGTCACGGCAATCTTTACCGTCACGGACACTACGCCTTGCGCAACGCAGACGCCAGAATAGCCATACCGCAAGAGGTGCCCGAAGGGGCCGCCGTGGTAATGCGGGTCGTAACGACCTTTCTTGCGGGTTTCGGCCTGTTCATCATGATCTTGACCCTTAATCCCTTCATGGGAGATGTTGTTTCCGAGGCCGATGGTGGGGGCACGGCCAATGTCGTCAACCAGATCGGCTATCTCGGATTGGGCGGGCTGTTCGTCTTTTTCATGCTGGGCTCCGTTCCCCCCCGAACACTGCTGCAACTGATCTCACCAAGTTGGCTGATCGTTTTTGCCATCGCCTATTTCTCGTGCATGCAGTCCTACGACCCGAATGCTTCGGCACGCGGCGTCACCCTCAGCCTCGTCGCCATGCTCATGGTCGCCGGCGTGCTGGTCCTACCGCGCAGCGAGAAAGACTTTGTCGAGGCTTGCGCGAATGCGGTGCTGCTGCTGCTCATCATCAACTACGCAGCGCTCGTGCTCTTGCCCGAAAGAGCGATCCATCAGGCGTCCGCGTTGGAGTCATGGCACGCCGGCTACTGGCGCGGCCATCTCTCGCACAAGAACGTATCGGCCCCGGTTTTTTCGGTGCTCGCAATGTTCGGTATCTACTGCATCCGGTCAGGCGCGCGCCTGCGCGGATGGGCCATCACACTGCTGGCCGTCATCTTCGTTCTTCATACCGGCTCGAAGACAACGATCGGCTTCCTGCCATTGGCGATCGGTATCGTGCTGTGCGGCAGCGCCATCCGCAGCCCAGCCGCAATCGTCATCTCACACCTGTGTCTCGCAGTGCTTGTCACCTGCCTAACCGTCGGGACAATCTACTCCCCCGGCTTTCTTGCGATGACCGCAGCCGTGCTGGACGATCCGACATTCACGGGCCGCGATGCGATCTGGCAGTTTGCATCCGAGAGCATCGCCGCACATCCCTGGTTTGGCCATGGCTATGCCAGCTTCTGGCAATCGCCGGTCATTCGGGGCATGGAGGCCAATTTCGAAGCGGACTGGGACGTGCGTGGCATCGTATCGGCCCACAACGCCTATCTCGACGCGTTGCTGACGTTCGGCATTCCGGGCGGCGCTGTGATGATCCTGCTTCTCTTCGTAAAACCGCTCGTCGACTACCTCCGCGCCGCCCGCCGCAGAGGTAGCCGCAATTTCTCGGAATTCTGCGTGATGGTCGTCATCTTCATGACCTACAACGGCATGCTTGAATCCTTCATCCTCAACCGCGCCGATCCTATGTGGATGCTCCTTGCCCTCGCCGTTTTCGGGCTGAACATGGCAGCACGCTGCAACCTGCGGCACAATGCCGACTGAGATCATCGTACGGCGACACTCTTGCAATCATATAAGGATATCTTTATATGGTTGCAAAACCCGATGAGATCAGGATCCCCCATGACCGTGCACGCCAATCCGCTTTCCGACCTGCTCGCCGAAAAGGGCGTGCTCCTCGCCGATGGTGCGACAGGCACCTCGTTGTTTGCGATGGGACTGGAAGCGGGCGAAGCACCGGAACTCTGGAACGAATCCAAGCCCGAGAACATTACCAAGCTGCATCAGGATTTCGTCGATGCCGGCGCCGATATCATTTTGACCAATTCGTTCGGCGGCACGCGCCATCGCCTGAAACTGCATCAGGCGCAGGATCGCGTTCACGATCTCAACAAGCGCGCCGCCGAGATCGCCCGTGCCGTTGCCGACAAGGCACCGCGCAAGGTGATCACCGCCGGCTCCGTCGGCCCGACCGGCGAACTGCTGATCCCGCTTGGCGCCATGAGCTACGAAGATGCTGTCGAGGCATTCGTCGAACAGATCGAAGGCTTGAAGGCTGGTGGTGCGGAAGTTGCCTGGATCGAGACAATGTCGGCTCCTGATGAAATCAGGGCAGCAGCCGAAGCCGCCGTCAAGGTCGGGCTTCCCTACGTCTACACAGGATCGTTCGACACGGCCGGCAAGACGATGATGGGTCTGCACCCGAAGGACATGTTCGCCGTTGCCCAGGATATCGGCGGTGGTCCGGTCGCAACCGGCGCCAATTGCGGCGTCGGCGCTTCCGACATCCTCTCCTCGCTGCTCGACATGACGGACGCCAATCCAGAGGCAAGCATCATCATCAAGGGCAATTGCGGCATTCCGGAATTCCGTGGTTCGGAAATCTATTATTCCGGCACACCACCGCTGATGGCCGATTATGCCCGCCTTGCCCGCGATGCCGGCGCCAAGATCATCGGCGGCTGCTGTGGGACGTCCTGCGAACATCTGGCAGCCATGCGCGTCGCGCTTGACACCTATATACCGGGGGATCGGCCGACCGTCGAAGCCATCGTCGAGCGCATCGGCCCGATGCGCAACAAAACAGCCAATGAAGGTCCATCCGCACCCGCCCGCGAGCGCGGCCGCCGCCGCGGCTGAGAAGAACATCGTCATCAACACGAAGGGCCTGAAAAATCAGCTGATTTTCAGGCCCTTCGTGTTTCAACCTGATTTTTTCAGGCGCGTACCTTTCAGGCCGCGGCCGCGGCCTTGAAGAAGCGGATGTAGCCATCCTTCAAACCGGGCTTGATACAATCGGCCATCAAAAGCGCGAGATGGAAAATCGATTCGATGTTCCGCTCCTGTTCGATCAGCTCCGCGAGATAGACCACCACCTCGTCATAATCTGCGCCATTGGTCCGGACGCTCTGCAGAAATGCCGCCAAGGCAAGACGGCCGTTCATCAGGAGCACCTCGTCACGTTCCGCCGGAGCCAGCCGCAGCGAGGGACGAATCGCGAAAACATGCACGTCTAGAAATCGCAAAAGGGCGGCATATTTTTCACTATCCGCCGGAAGCCCAGCCTTGACGTAAAGATTGCTGGTGGCCTCAGCAATCCCGTTCTCCGTCGCCCATATGCCGAGGTCGTACCGGTAGATCAGAGATGGATCATGAACCACTCTGCCGGCAGTGATCAATGCAAACGTCAGGCTCCAGTCACAATAGCCGCCATTGGTTGGATGTGCCTGCGTGAAAAGCCGCAGCAACGGCACGAAAGCACCGGTCCGGTATATGCTGTAATAAATGCTGTTATTGCCCATTACCTTGCGGGTGAATTCGTGCAACCGTTCCGCTGGTGACGCGGCGTCGACCGTATAGCACTCCGTCTGGCAAACCCCGTTCTCTGCCGTCCAGATCTGCGTTTGCGGCCGGACGCCGACAACATCATCCGGCAGCAATGAAAGATCGACCGGTGTTTCATCGGCGCTGAATTGGATGTGATCATCGTCGCCCATCGGCATCACGAACGGCGTATCAGCCAAAGACAGGGCTTCCAGACCGTTACCTGACGCATCCTCGCTTGACGAATAATGGTAAAGCAGATTGGGCGAACGGTTTTGAAGAAACGCGCGTTTTTCCGGGTCTCGGGAATTGTCGGACACAATCAGCAGCGCGCCGGTTTTCTCAGCATAGGCGAGCGCACTCTCGATCGCGCTGCGCGAGGTTGCCCACGGCCGGTTGCTCGGCATGCAGATCGAAAGCTGGGCCATCGGTATCTCCACTCCAAAAACACTCGAACGCCTATTCGGCAATATCAGTCCGCCATCACATTCGAATATTCTCCATTAGCATCAGCAAGACTGTGCCAACCTTGCGGCTGAATCCAGTTTTGCCCCAGCCTCGGCCGGTAATCATTTTCCAGATTGACCCGTTGTGAATTGAAGAAAGCCTAGAGATGAACGGTACACCCGCCCCGTTTCCCGCCCGTGATTCCGTTGCCGAAAAGCTGGCGGCCCTCGGCGAAGGCGAGAAAGCCTATCTGTTGCTGCTGATGGAAAATGCTACGCAGGATGAAAATCTGATTGAAGGCCTGTACCGCCAGCTCGACCTTGCGTCCGCAGCAAAACTGTTGAATTCCCTCAAACTCGAAAAGCTTGGCGAATGGCTGGGCTCAAGCGCCCCTGCCCGGCTACAGATCCGTCTGATGGAAGCGGCCAAATCCAGCCAGCACGCCGCCTATCAGGCGTTCCGCATCGGGCTTGTCCGTTCAGGTGGGCTGGAAAAGGCTTATCCAAAAGCCTGAATTTGCAGTGATACGCCGTGTATCGACTTGGCTCACCGGCGAACGCCCTCCGGTTAGCTGGAAGGCGCTCTTTCCGGTGTTCGCGAGCGCTATTCTCCGCCAAGACTTCTGGCGAGCCGGACCAGATTGAGGAACTCCGCCCGGTAGCCGTAGGCATCCTCACCCTTGGCAGCCGATGCCAGGTCGAGGATCGATCCGTATTTGTAGGTGGACACGGCATCGGTTCCCCGCAGTTTCTGACCAAACGCCGCGACCGCGACGGAGAAGCGGACGTCCTGCCCCGCCTGATCGAGCGCCGCCACCGCATTGCCCTCGGTCACCGGCGTCGTGATGAGCTTGCTCGTGTCGCTATCCGGCTGCTTGTAGCGGATTTTCAGGAAGGCCAGCTCGTCTGACGGCTTGGCAGCAGCCTCTACCTTGGGGCTTGAACCATAGCGGAGGTCATCGTTGAGAACTGCCGAGCTTCCCCTGGGAGTGATCTCATAGATCGCCGTGACGCGGTGGCCGGAACCGATATCGCCGGCATCGACCTTGTCATTGTTGAAATCCTCACGCTTCAACGCACGGGTCTCATAGCCGATCAGGCGGTATTCGGCGATTTGCTGCGGATTGAACTCCACCTGAAACTTCACGTCCTTGGCAATCGGGAAGAGCGACGATCCGGCCTCCTCGACCAGCGATTTCTGTGCTTCGGCCAGCGTATCGATATAGGCGGCCGTGCCGTTGCCATTCTGCGCCAGTGTCTGCATCAGCGCATCATTGTAGTTGCCGCGGCCAAATCCTAGCACCGACAAGAAGATCCCACTCTTGCGCTTGGCTTCAATCGTCTTTTTCAACTCCTCGTCACTGGATGGCCCGACATTGAAATCGCCATCCGTCGCCAGCATGATCCGGTTGACGCCGCCTTTGACGAAGGCCCGCTCCGCCAGGTCATAAGCCGCCTCCAGCCCTTGCGCACCCGCCGTGGAGCCACCCGGCTGCAAGGTATCGATCGCCGACAGGATTTTTGCCTTGTCCTTGATGGCCGTCGGCTCCAGCACCGTACCGGCATTGCCGGCATAGGTGACGATCGAGACGGTATCGTCGGGCTTCAATTTCTCGACCAGAAGACGGAATGCGGTTTTTAAAAGCGGCAGCTTGTCCGGCTCGTCCATTGAACCGGAGACGTCGATCAGGAAAACCAGATTGGCGCGCGGTGCAACGTCCGGCGCAATATCATAGCCCTTGATGCCCACATGCATCAGTCGCGTATTGGCATTCCACGGCGTTGGCAGCACGGTGACCGTTGCCTTGAACGGCGCGTCCTTGCTATCCGGACCTGGCCAGTCATAGGGGAAATAATTGATCATCTCCTCGACGCGCACACTGTCTCGGTCCGGCATCTGTCCAGCCATCAGCGACTTGCGCACGAAGGAATAGGACGCCGTGTCGACATCCGCCGAGAAAGTGGAGACCGGGTCCGTGGCCGTTGATTTGACCGGATTGGTGTCAGCCGCGGTGAAACGGTCGCGGTTTTCTTCTGGTTGTGAAAGAGTGTCCGTCGGCGCAGTCATGGGGGATGGCATGATCTCCGCCATGGAGCCGGCAGCCATCGATTCGTTGGCAACCGTCAGCGATGGGGCTGCAAACTGTGTCCGCCGCTCAAGGTTCGAGGCGGCACTCACCGATTTCTGATCCACCGGCCGAGGTGTCGCATAGGCCGCCGCCTCGTCATCAGCTGTTGCGCGTGCCGCCGGTTCCGCGGTCACCCCGTTAATGGCCTGGCCGGTAACAACGTCAGGCCGCTGCGTCAGGCTATCCACGGGCATCTCTGCAGCCGAATCGTTCTTGGGTTTTGACGGCGTCGCCTTTTTGGCTTCTGCATCCTTTGATGCGACACCAGTCGCCACCTCGACCTGTTGGCCATCCGGACTTGCCGGCAAACCGCCCCGCGTCAATTCCAGCGTGAGAAAAGCGGCAGCGGGCACCACCAGGAGCGTGGCGAGCGCCGAACCTGCGAGAAATTTCCTGTTCATGATGGGGCTCCATAGCCTGTTGAATATGGAGCTTTGACGCCGGGCATCGGTAGTTCCTTGGGGGGCTTTCGAATTATTTTCGCTTTCGTCGAACGCCTGCATTGCCAGAGACAGTGCACGGGCGCGCGCAGCCGGTGAAGGCGATGGCGGGGTCATCTGGCCGAGATTTTTCAGATCGTCGTTCATCACATCGTCTCCCTGCCGAGCAGGATTTTCAACCGTTTGCGGGCTTCATGCACATGCCACGATATCGTTACCTCCGAGCAGCCCATGACGTCAGCGGCGGCGGCGTGGGACAGGCCCTCGCCATAAACGAGCAGAACGGCATCACCCTGTTTATCCGGCAGCTGCCGCACGGCTTCCCAGAGTGCTTCGGTCTGGTCGTGATTATCGTTTGCCGCAGCACTTGTCGGGTCTGCCAGGAAATTCGCGGCATTGCGCCTTTCGCGTAACTGGCTTCGTTGATGGTCGCGTGCAGCATTCAAGGTCAGTGTATAGAGCCAGGTACGGAAACGGCTGGCTCCCCGAAAAGCCCGGATCGCCTGCGCCAGCTTCAGGCATACCGTCTGGGCAATATCCTCGGCATCGCCCACATTGCCGGACCAGCGCCAGGCAACCGCATGGACGAAATCATAGTGCCGTTCCACCAGCAAGCCGAAGGCATTCCGATCGCCCTTCTGCGCCCGCTCGATAAGATCCTCGTCCAAATCACCCGCCCGGATTTGTTGCAACTGATACTGAGACGTTCTGTCCTGGCCGATCCTTGGGTGCGGACCAAAATATTTTCACGATCCCGGGATTTTCCGGGTCACGGCGATGATCGGCCCCATCGGATGGGTATTGTCGTAACGCTGGAGAGAGGGAGCAAACAGGCTGGAGATCGAACCATCCAGAAACAGCGCGTTGGCGCAACCGAGTTGATCGCGAAACAGGGTCGCGAAATCATGGAAACGTACAGGCTCCAGCGAGATCGCGAAGATAGCCATGCCCTTCTGATCGACGCCAACACCGTTGCGAATCTGCAGGCTATCGCTTTTCGGCAGGAAGGCCGGATGCAACTGCCCGTCGATCACCAGCATCGGCCCGGATTGCGTGGCGAAATCCGGCTTGACCGCCGCATCGACATAGGCTTCGGTTTCCAGGACACCTGCCCGGCCACCCTGAAGGAAGAAAACCCCATTGGGCTTCAGGTAGAAATTACCCCAGCTATAGCCCTGGTCGATTGCCTTGCGCTCGACACCGTCGGTCACCAGCAGGCCAACGGATGTCAGGTCGCGCTCGTACATGCCGCCATTCATGGCGAATTCGAGATATTCACCCTCCTGCCGCAGATCGTGCATAAGAGGCGCAAAGCCGCCATAGGGCTGGCCATCGCGGCCGCGGTGAAAGATTCCGATGTCACTGGCGGTGGGGTCGAAGCTGCAAACAGCATAACTTTGCGTCAAGTGCGTCACCATACGGCAGGCGGCCTCCTCCTCGCCAGCGGACAGAATGGATGCGGTCATGACCAACCCGATACTCAAGGAACGAAACATACCCACCTCATTTCACACGCGCCCGACGCTGTCGTCCGAGAACAGCAAAATAGAGGCCGGAATTTTATAAACTGAGGGCAGCCATATGAAAATGCAGCTGTTTCGCCGGATAACGATAGGCAGCACCGACTGGACAGACATTGCGGGCAAAACATCCTGCCATCATGCAGCCAGCCTGCCCCGCTCTTGTTTCCAGATGCGCCCGGCACGGCCCCAGCTGAAACCCCGATGGCAAGACAGCGTGTGCCGGACAGCTGGAGAGACAGGGCCGATCGGGACAATGATCGCAAGGATGCGGATAAATGGGGCTCGCGGTTGGCGGCAGAGCCTGCGCAAAGGCAAGTGCTCCGCGATATCCGTGCCAAAGTCCGTATCGTGGATGAATGAGGATGCCGAGTGGTGACGATTTCAAGCCTTCCGCCCGCATCGCCCATTGCTGGAACGGCTGCCAAGGCGCATCCGAGGGGAAATAGGCGGTTGCGCCAAAAGCGTCGGCCACCGGCTCGATCACAGCTTTCGACCATGCATCGAGCGGGTTTTTGCCGCCGCGATCGGGCGAGGAATTACGCCAGTGCTCAAACGCAGGCCAGATCGATCCGCCGGCATTTCCCAGTAAAACCACGCTGCCGGCCGCATTCCCGTCCTTCAAGACGGGCACCGTTTCGCCGTCGGCAAAGTTGACGACACCGCGTAAAAAAACTCCGTGCGGCGCAAGCGCTGCACGGAGTTCACTCAAAACATCGCTTGATGTCACGGGACCGGTCATTTCGGTTTCGGCCCCTGCCTGTCGTAATGTGGGCGCCAGACCTCATTCTGGATGAAGTCTGCTACTTGCGCCGCTCCGCCTCTCTCCCTGGCTTGTTCGGGCTCTCTTCAAGTGAAGGCGTCAGGCATCGAATCCTTCTTCTTGGCGATGAAGTCGAGAAGCGCCGCGTCAATCGCGGCATCAAGCGGCGGCCGTTCGTAATGTTCCAGCCAGCTGCGGGCGAGCGCATTAGCACGCTGCTCGACACGCTTTTCGCCCTCGATTTCCCATTGTTCGAACGAGTTGTTGTCAGCCAGCGCCGAGCGGTAGAACGCCGTCTGGAAATTGGCCTGGGTATGGGCGCAACCGAGGTAGTGGCTGCCCGGACCGACTTCGCGGATAGCATCGAGCGCCTGCGCGTTTTCCGAAAGATCCACACCCTCGGCCATTTTCTGCATCATGCCGAGCTGGTCCTGGTCGATCATGAACTTTTCGTAGGACGACACGAGACCACCTTCGAGCCAGCCCGCGGCATGGAGCACGAAGTTGGTGCCGGCAAGCAGCGTCATGTTCAGCGTGTTGGCCGATTCGTGAGCTGCCTGGGCATCGGGAACCTTCGATCCACAGAGCGATCCGCCTGTGCGGAACGGCAGGCCGAGACGGCGCGCAAGCTGTGCAGCACCATAGGACACCAGCGACGGCTCCGGCGTGCCGAAGGTCGGCGCCCCCGATTGCATCGAGATCGAGGCCGCGAACGTGCCGAACAGCACTGGTGCGCCCGGCCGGATCAGCTGGGTGAATGCGGCACCGGCCAGCACTTCGGCGAGAATCTGTGTCAAAGTTCCCGCCACCGTCACCGGGCTCATCGCTCCGGAAAGAATGAACGGCGAGATGACACAGGCCTGGTTGTGTCGTGCATAGACCTTCAATGCACCGACCATGGTCTCGTCGAACACCATGGGCGAGTTGGCATTGATGAGATTCAGCGTCACGCAGTTGTTTTCGACGAAATCGTCACCGAACACCAGCTTCGCCATGGCGATCGTGTCTTCGGCCCGTTCCGGCGCGGTCACCGATCCCATGAACGGCTTGTCGGAATATTTGATATGGCTGTAGACCATGTCGAGATGGCGCTTGTTGACCGGGATATCGACCGGTTCACAGACGGTCCCACCCGAGGAGTGCATCGACGGCGCCATGTAGGCTAGCTTCACGAAATTATGGAAATCCTCAATCGTCGCATAGCGGCGCTGGCCGTCGAGATCGCGCACGAAGGGAGGTCCGTAAACCGGCGCAAACACAGTCGCCTTGCCGCCGATGTGAACGTTGCGCTCAGGATTGCGTGCATGCCAGGTGAAATTGGACGGTGCGGTTTTCAGCAACTGACGGCACAGTCCTTTGGGGAAATGCACCCGCTGGCCGCGCACCTCGGCGCCAGCTTGCTTCCAAAGTGCCAGCGCTTCTTCGTCGTCGCGGAACTCGATACCGATTTCTTCGAGGATCAGGTCGGCATTGGCCTCGATCAGTGCCAGGCCTTCCTCATCGAGCACCTCGTATTCGCGAATCTTTCGGGTGATGTAAGGAAGCGGTGGCGGCGCACCACCGCCCGTGCGCGACGCACGGCGGGCTGCAGCACCCCGGCCCTCACCGCGCGAGCGGCGTCCGCCGGTTTCTTCGGTTTGCTCGGTTACATCTACCATGTCTTTATCCTCTCCCGCGCCTCGTCTGCGCACTTGTCGAGCCTATGCTACCAAGCCCCAGCATCCGAACGGTTCTCAATGCGCCAACGCATGGCGCAACTCGAACACGATCGCGACGACTGGTCCAGGGACACCGCCGGATTTCGGCATGGCACCTAGCCTGCCGGAACTGCGGTTACCATATTTTCCGGCGATCACAGCAGCCAATGCACTGTTTTTGTTAAGCCCGGCCCGTTATGGCCTGTCAACGATCGCGCTGCCGTCGTTTTTCATCGTACGCGACGTCGCTTTCGAAAAGAGCTTTTGGAACCAACAAAGCTAAGTATAGTGCCTGCGTCGGGGAGGTTTGAGCCTGACAGCGCCAGGAACCGAGGAAAACCATCATGGCAGACGACGAAATCATTCTCGAGGATCTCTCCGACGACGAACTCGTGCAGCAGATGCATGACGATCTCTACGACGGGATGAAGGAAGAGATCGAGGATGGAACCAACATCCTCCTGAAGCGCGGCTGGGCTCCCTATGACGTTCTCACCCAAGCGCTGGTCGAAGGCATGCGCATCGTCGGCGTCGACTTCCGCGACGGCATCCTGTTCGTGCCGGAAGTATTGTTGTCCGCCAATGCGATGAAGGCCGGCATGGCCATCCTTCGCCCGCTGCTCGCCGCCACCGGCGCACCGAAGCAGGGCAAGGTCGTCATCGGCACCGTCAAGGGCGATATCCACGACATCGGCAAGAACCTCGTCGGCATGATGATGGAAGGTGCGGGCTTCGACGTCGTCGACCTTGGCATAAACAATCCGGTCGAAAACTATCTTGACGCCATCGAGCGCGAAAAGCCGGATATTCTCGGCATGTCGGCGCTTTTGACCACGACGATGCCCTACATGAAGGTCGTGATCGATACGATGAAGGAAAAGGGCATGCGCGACGACTATGTCGTCCTCGTCGGCGGTGCACCGCTCAACGAGGAATTCGGCAAGGCTGTCGGTGCAGATGCCTATTGCCGTGATGCCGCTGTAGCGGTCGAAACCGCAAAGGACTTCATGAAGCGCAAGCACAACCAGCTGTCCGGCGCCTGATCAACACCGATTTGACCATGCAAAACCGGCCGACCTCATGAAAAGCGCGGCCGGTTTTCCTATTTTAGGAACCAGCCTTATTTGGCAGCACGTTCTACGCTACGGCCAGCGTCCTGGGTCGCATCAACCGCGTTGGCGGTATCCCGGCCCATGCCACGGATGGTGTTGCCGCACGACGCCAGCGTCGTGATGGAAAAGAGGACTAGACCGATGGTGGCGATTGTCTTTGCTGTCATGACGCGGGTTCCTTATGCTGGGTGACAGGTTCAATTGACGTGGAAGAAAGATCTTCGGCTATGGAACGCGCGAAATCGGAAAAAGTTCACGTCATTGGTTGCGGTGCTATCGCCCGCGAAATCCTTGCTGTCTGCGAGGCAAATAAGCTCCAACATATCGACCTCACCTGCCTTCCCGCCATCTGGCACAACACCCCGGACAAGATCACGCCCGGCATCAAGATCGCTATCGACAAGGCCCGCGCCGAAGGTTTTGGTCGCATCTTCGTCGCCTATGCCGATTGCGGCACCGGCGGTCTACTCGACAAGCTCTGCGAGGAAGAACAGGTCGAGCGTATCGCGGGACCGCACTGTTTTTCCTTCTTTGCCGGCAATGCGGCTTTCGAGGCTGGTTGGGACGACGATTTCACGTCTTTTTTTCTGACCGATTTCCTTGCTCGCCAGTTCGACGCCTTCGTCATCGAGCCACTCGGCCTCGACCGCAATCCGGAACTGCGCGACATGTATTTCGGCCACTACAAGAAACTCGTCTATCTCTCGCAGGTCGAAGACGAAAAACTGCAGGAAAAGGCCCGCAAGGCCGCCGAGACGCTGGGACTGGCCTATGAATACCGCTTCACCGGTTATGGCGACCTCACCCCGGCACTTCTGCAGGCCTGACCGCCAGCAACCATCTGTTAGCCTTGCGCTCAATTTTGCATGAAACGCCGCATTTGATTTAAGTGCATCGTAACGACCGCCCGCCAAACTCCCCCTACAAACACAATAATAAGGTGACGGGGATGACGGACATTTTCGCAACGAACCTATCGGCAAGGACGGCGGCCCACAGCCACCACCCGCAGCAACTTTCTCAACTGCTGCGCAATCTTTCGCTCAACGCCGGTTCGAAAATCACCCTGCGCGAGCTTGCCGGTGCCATGGAAGACCGCTCCTTCGGCGCTTTCCTCGTCGTCTTTGCCCTTCCCAACCTCATTCCTCTGCCACCGGGCGCCACCTTTATTCTCGGTCTGCCGCTGGTCTTCATCGCCTGGCAGATGTTTGCCTCACGCGGCCCGCGCATCTGGCTCCCCAAGCGCATGGGTGATTATGCCTTCGACAACGCCACCTTCTTCGTCTTCGTCAACCGCATCTCGCCCTGGCTGCAGCGCGCCGAGACCCTAATCAAGCCACGCGGCTGGTTTCTCGGCAGCCGGTTTGCCGAACGGCTGATCGGCCTTTTGGCGCTCATTCTCGCGGTGGTGATCTTCCTGCCCATTCCCTTCGGCAACTGGCTACCAGCCTTCGCGCTTGCCGTCATCGGCTTTGCCCATACCGAGCGCGATGGCCTTGGTCTTGTCGCAGGCGCCCTGATCGGCATCGTCTCCCTTGCCGTCGCCGCCAGCGTCATCCTTGCTGCCGGTGCCATCCTGACCTTCATCATCTGAGACGGATAGTGATCGCCGGCATGTCCTCCGCAGCCAACCAACATATCGTTATCGTCACTGCTGGCGGACGCAATCCGCAGATCCTGATCAATGCGCTTGAGAGCCGCTTTGGCAACGTCACGGTTCTGCTGGAACAGCCCGAATCGAAAAAACTCTTTCTCAAACGCCGCATCCGCAAGCTGGGTCTGATCACAGCAGCCGGTCAGTTTGCCACGATGGTGGCTTCGAAGTTCGGCAAGCGTTTTACTGAAAAACGTACGGCGGAAATTTTACAACAGTACGAGGCCGATGATCGCGAAAAACGGGCCATCCCGGTGATTGCCGTTGCTTCCATCAACACACCAAAGGCAATCGAACAGATCAACGCCCTGCACCCGGCCGTCGTATTCCTCGTCAGCTGCCGCATGCTGTCCGCATCGACGCTTGCAGCCATGCCCTGCCCGGTCATCAATTTCCATGCCGGCATCACCCCGCAATATCGCGGCCTGATGGGCGGATACTGGGCGCGTGTGGAGAACGACGAGGCGAATTTCGGTGCAACCGTGCATCTGGTCGATGCAGGCGTCGATACCGGCGATGTTCTATATCAATCGCGCATGACACCGTCGAAAAACGACACGATGCACACCTATCCGCTGCTGCAGACCGCAGCGTCCACCGGCATTGCCATTCGCGCCGTCGAAGATGCGTTATCTGGCAATCTCGAGCCCCTGCCAACACATGGCAATTCGCGCCAATGGTATCATCCGCCGATCTGGACATGGCTCTGGAATGGCGTGACGCGCGGCATCTGGTAGTTATATCGTCAACATTGAGGGCAAGTCGCTTTTGAGCATGACGCGCGTCGTGCCAAGGTGAGCCATGGCGAGACAAGATGCGCATTGTCAGGCAAGAGGAGAATTCGGGCATATGGCAGATCGCATTATCGTTTACTGGCGCGATATTCCAGCGCAGGTCATCATCAAGCAGGGACGCAAGTCCGCCAAGCGGGAATTAACCCTGCGCTTTACCGAAGCGATAGACATGTGCGCCATGCGCACCGGTGCAGCCGACAGCGGCGACTATCTGGCGGAATGGCGCAAGGCCGATCCGGTTCCGGTCTCCGACGATCTCGAACTTGAGGCCGACAAGGCAGCGGCCGAACTGGAAGCAGCCTATGACAAGGAGCGGCTGGTCGCCCTCGTCAAATCCGGCGGCAAAGACAATGGCTGATGCAAAACCCGGCAATGCCGCTCCAGCCAAGAAGGCCGCCACCGGCGCCTATACACCGTCAGGCGTTTCGCCCAATCGCCGTTCGCGCCGCAGTTACACGATCCGCCTGTGGGCCGTTCGCCATTCGCGGTTCTTCGAATGGTTCTACCACCGGTTCGCCGACGTCTTCCTGCTGCTTCACCCGTTGTGGAAGGCAATCGGTTATAGCCGCGTCGAAGCACCGATCACGTTCATCGAACGCAACGTCAAGGGTCTCCTGTTTGACTGTCGCATGTGCGGCCAGTGCGCTCTGTCATCGACCGGCATGTCCTGCCCGATGAACTGCCCCAAGCAGCTGCGCAACGGCCCTTGCGGCGGCGTTCGCGCCAATGGCAATTGTGAAGTGGAGCCGGATATGCCTTGCGTCTGGGTCAAGGCCTGGGAAGGCTCCCGCAACATGGTGAAGGGCGATGCGATCCTGAACGTGCAGAAACCCGTCAACCAATCCCTGCGCGAAACCTCGTCCTGGCTGCGCGTCACCGCGCAGGCCGCCGAAGCTCGCGAAGCCGCTGCCGCCGCAAAGGACGCCTGAGCATGGCCCATTTCGACGAAAACCCGCTCGGCCGCCACCTTCCGCTCGATCCCGTGCCCGGTCATTCCTCACGTGGTCGCCTGGAACGGGTGCTGCGCCGCGGCGAATTTGCCGTTACCGCCGAACTTAACCCACCCGACAGCGCCAATCCGGAAGATGTCTACGAACGCGCCGCGATCTTCGAAGGCTGGGTCGATGGCATCAACGCCGTCGATGCGTCCGGCGCCAATTGCCATATGTCGTCGGTCGGCATCTGCGCGCTTCTGACCCGCATGGGCTACGCGCCGATCATGCAGATCGCCTGCCGCGACAAGAACCGTATCGCCATTCAGGGCGACGTGCTTGGTGCCGCCGCCATGGGCGTTGCCAACATCATGTGCCTGACCGGCGACGGCGTTCAGGCGGGCGACCAACCCGGCGCCAAGCCGGTGTTCGACCTCGACTGCATGTCGCTGCTGGAAACGGTGCGCGTCATGCGCGACAATTCGAAATTCCTCTCCGGCCGCAAGCTGACGACGCCGCCGCAAGTTTTCCTCGGCGCGGCAATCAACCCGTTCGCGCCGCCCTATGATTTCCGCCCTTACCGGCTTGGCAAGAAGATTGAGGCCGGCGCTCAGTTCGTCCAGAGCCAGTACTGTTTCGACGTGCCGATGTTCCGCGACTACATGAGCAAGGTCCGCGATCTCGGGTTTGACGAAAAATGCTTCATTCTCGTCGGCGTCGGACCGCTCGCCTCGGCCAAAACAGCCAACTGGATCCGCAACAACGTGCCGGGCATTCATATCCCTGATGCGATCATCAAGCGGCTGGAAGGCGCGCAGGACCAGAAGAAGGAAGGCAAGCAGCTCTGCATCGACATCATCAACGAGGTGAAAGAGATCAAGGGCGTGTCGGGCGTTCACGTCATGGCCTATCGGCAGGAAGAATATGTCGCCGAGATCGTCCACGAATCCGGCGTCCTCAAGGGCCGCACACCGTGGACACGCGAAGCCAATCCCGGTGACAGCCGCGTTGCCGAACGGCTTGATGCGATCCGTGACGGCAAGCAGGAAAATCAGCAGGAAATGGCCGACGTCGCAGCGCACCGCCAGCATTGAACACCAGACAATTGTGGCCCAGCCGGCAGGCCATGCCTTTGACAAACATCCCGGCGCCGATCAGATAGCGCTCACCGACCTTAAGGATCAGACATGACCCGCACCATCGTTGCTTCCGCCACCCGCGAAATCATCATCGGCTTCGACCAGCCCTTCTGTGTCATCGGTGAACGCATCAATCCGACCGGCCGCAAGAAGCTTGCCGCCGAGATGGTTGTCGGCAATTTCGAAACCGTGATAAAGGACGCGCTGGAACAGGTGGCTGCAGGCGCCACGATGCTCGACGTCAATGCCGGCGTTACCTCGGTCAATCCGAACGAAACCGAGCCGGCCCTGCTCGTCCAGACGCTCGAAATCGTCCAGGGCCTTGTCGATGTGCCGCTGTCGATCGACAGCTCGGTCTCGGCAGCCATTGAAGCCGCATTGAAGGTTGCCAAAGGCCGGCCGCTGGTAAACTCCGTGACCGGCGAGGAAGAGAAACTCGAGGCGATCCTGCCGCTCTGCAAGAAGTATGACGTTCCGGTCGTCGCCATTTCCAACGACGAGACCGGGATTTCGATGGACCCGGACGTTCGTTTCGCAGTTGCGAAGAAAATTGTCGAACGCGCCATGGATTATGGTATCAAGCCGCACGACATCGTGGTCGATCCGCTGGTCATGCCGATTGGCGCTCTCGGCGACGCGGGCCGTCAGGTCTTCGCACTCCTTCACCGTCTGCGCAACGAATTGAAAGTCAACACCACCTGCGGTCTGTCGAACATCTCGTTCGGCCTGCCGCATCGCCACGGCATCAATGCCGGCTTCATCCCCATGGTTATCGGTGCGGGCATGACGTCGGCGATCATGAACCCCTGCCGTCCGCAGGAAATGGAAGCGGTTCGCGCGGCAAACGTCTTGAACGGGACCGATCAGAATTGCGGCTCCTGGATCATGACCTATCGCGATCACAATCCGGCAGGCGGCCATGCGGCCCCCGCCGCAGCAGCTCCAGGCGCCTCCAGTGGCCGCCGCGGTGGCCGTGCTGGACGCGCTGGCCCCCGGACAGAAGAACCGGCCGAAGCAAAGGCGGAATAACCGCCAGAAAAGAGACGTGATGTTTTTCAGTGCCGATCTGCTCGACGAGTTCGCCAGCCTCTGGTTCCAGGCTCCGATGGTCATATCCTCGCGCCTGCAGGACTTTGCCCTCTCGAGCGGATCCCCCAGCGGCGCGGCGGAAGTCAGCCGGATGATCACGGAAAAACTCTCGGCCGCCACCGAAAGCATCGTGGCCGTCAACGTCGCGATGGTGAAGGAAGGCATGATTGCTGCAGCTGCACTCGCGACCGGAACCTGCGCTGGCCTTGCCGGCGCTTCCGACCGTGTTGCAGTCGCAGCACTGAAACCATATGGCAGCCGTGTCCGCGCCAATGCGCGGCGGCTCAATGAATAGGCCGAAGCGAAAAGCCCAAACTGCATAGGAATAAACTGACCGTGTCCGCCCAGGAAAACAAAAGTGATCCCCTCGTCCTCTTCATGCCATCCGGCAAGCGTGGCCGTTT
The DNA here is from genome assembly GCF_001424965.1 of Rhizobium sp. Root1204. Lineage (NCBI taxonomy): Bacteria > Pseudomonadati > Pseudomonadota > Alphaproteobacteria > Hyphomicrobiales > Rhizobiaceae > Rhizobium > Rhizobium sp. Root1204. Next base: position 112,310 of record NZ_LMCZ01000041.1, on the reverse strand, counting down.
CCCCGTCGGCACGCCGGTACTGGATGCGGCCCGCTCGCTCGGTGTCTACGTGGAGAGCGTCTGCGGCGGCCGGGCAACCTGCGGCCGCTGTCAGGTCTCGGTGCAGGAAGGCAATTTTGCCAAGCACAAGATCATCTCCTCGCTCGACCACATCTCGGTCAAGGGACCGAAGGAAGAGCGCTACGAGAGTATTCGCGGCCTGCCTGAGGGGCGCCGCCTGTCCTGCTCGTCGCAAATCCTCGGCGACCTCGTCGTCGATGTGCCGCAAGATACCGTCATCAACGCGCAGGTGGTGCGCAAGGCCGCGACCGACCGCGTGATCGAGCGCAATGCCGCTGTCCAGCTCTGCTATGTCGAGGTCGACGAGCCCGACATGCACAAGCCGCTCGGCGACCTCGACCGGCTGAAGGTGATGCTGGAAAAGGACTGGGGCTGGAAGGATCTTTTGATCGCGCCGCATCTGATCCCGCAAATCCAGGGCATCCTGCGCAAGGGCAACTGGGGTGTCACCGCCGCCATCCACCGCGACATGGACAGTTCCCGCCCGTTCATCGTCGGATTGTGGCCGGGCCTCAAGAACGAAGCTTATGGTGTCGCCTGCGACATCGGCTCGACGACCATTGCCATGCATCTGGTTTCACTGCTGTCTGGACGCATCGTCGCCTCTTCCGGCACATCCAACCCGCAGATCCGCTTTGGCGAAGACCTGATGAGCCGCGTCTCCTATGTGATGATGAACCCGGACGGCCGGGAAGCCATGACCAAGGCTGTTCGCGAAGCCATCAATGTCCTGATCGGCAAAGTGTGTGCCGAGGGAGAGGTTGATCGCCACGACATTCTCGACATGGTCTTTGTCGCCAATCCGATCATGCACCACCTGTTCCTTGGCATAGACCCGACCGAACTGGGCCAGGCGCCATTCGCCCTGGCAGTCTCCGGCGCGCTGCAATACTGGGCGCATGACATCGACATTGACGTCAACCGTGGCGCCCGTGTCTACATGCTGCCGTGTATCGCTGGCCATGTCGGCGCCGACGCTGCCGGCGCAACACTGGCGGAAGGCCCCTACCGTCAGGACCGCATGATGCTTCTGGTCGATGTCGGCACCAACGCCGAAATCGTGCTCGGCAACAAGGACCGTGTCGTCGCCGCCTCCTCGCCGACCGGCCCTGCCTTTGAAGGTGCCGAAATTTCCTCAGGCCAACGCGCCGCTCCCGGCGCCATCGAGCGGGTGCGGATCGATCCGGAAACGCTGGAGCCGAAATTCCGCGTCATCGGCGTTGATAAATGGTCGGATGAAGAGGGCTTTGCGGAGGCGGCTACTGCTGTCGGCGTCACCGGCATTTGCGGCTCGGCAATCATCGAGGTAGTGGCGGAGATGTATCTCAGCGGCATCATTTCCGAAGACGGCGTCGTCGATGGTGGCATGGCGGCAAAGAGCCCGCGCATCCTGCAGAACGGCCGCACCTTCTCGTATCTGCTGCATGATGGCGACCAGCGCATCACGGTAACCCAAAATGACGTGCGTGCCATCCAGCTTGCCAAGGCGGCCCTTTATGCCGGCATCAAGCTTCTGATGGAAAAGCTCGAGATCGAGCATGTCGATACGATCCGCTTTGCCGGTGCGTTCGGCTCCTTCATCGATCCGAAATACGCCATGGTTCTCGGCCTCATTCCTGACTGTGATCTCTCCGAGGTCAAGGCCGTAGGCAACGCTGCCGGGACCGGCGCGCTGATGGCGCTGCTCAACCGCGACCACCGTCGCGAAATTGAGAAAACCATCAGCAAAATCGAGAAGATAGAGACGGCACTTGAATCAAAGTTTCAGGAGCACTTCGTCTATGCGATGGCGCTTCCCAACAAGGTCGACACCTTCCCGAAACTCTCGGCGGTGGTAAAACTGCCCGAGCGGAAAGTGCTGACCGACGATGGCGCAGATGGCGGCGGCCGGCGCAGGCGCCGCAGCCGCGAATAGCCACCCCGAATCTGCTCACCGCCGCTGGAACCAAATGACCACGGTGGCGTTTTTGCGTCACTGTGGATCAGACACAATCTCGCACCCGAAAAAACGATGACGCGGAGGCGGCAATGCCGCCGGAGCTCGTCTACCTGTCCAATCTGGATGGCGGCATTACCCGCAAGCCGGGCAAACGCGCCTTTCGCTATTATGATTCCCACGGCAGGCGGATCGACGACCGGAGTGAACTGGATCGGATCGCAGCACTTGCCATTCCGCCCGCCTATACCGATGTGCTGATCTCGACCGATCCGCATTCGCATCTGCAGGCGACCGGGCGGGATGCGCGCGGGCGAAAACAATATCGCTATCATCCGGAATGGTCGGCCGAACGCGGCAAGACCAAGTTCGCCCAATTGCCGGATTTTGCCGCGCGGCTACCAAAGATACGCGAGAAGGTCGATAACGATCTACGTCTGCGCAAGCCGGGCATGGACAAGGCGCTGGCGACAATCGTCTGGCTGCTCGACAATCTCTATATCCGCGTCGGCAATGCCACCTATGCCGAGGAGAACGGCTCCTATGGCCTGACGACGCTGCGCAATCGCCATGTGAAGATTGAAGGGGCCAGCGTCCACTTCAACTTCAAGGGTAAATCCGGCAAGGAATGGCGGCTCAGCCACAACGATCGCCGCATCACAAAATCGATCCGCATGTTGCAGGAACTGCCCGGTCAGCAATTGTTTCAGTATCTTGATGAGGATGGCGAACGGCATGCGATCCGCTCACAGGACGTCAATGCCTATATCCGCGACGCCTCCGGCGCCGACTTTTCTTCACGGCAATTCCGCACCTGGGGTGCTACCCGTATGGCAGCGACTGCTCTCTCAATGATCGAACCAGGCCCGAGCCAGAGGCAAATCAAGCGCCAGATCAATGACGTGGTGGATACGGTCGCGACCCGGCTCGTCAACACCCGCGCGGTCTGCCGCTCGTCCTATATCCATCCGAAAGTTTTCGAAGATTTTGAGAATGGCTCGCTGGCGGAACTTGCAAAAATGCGCGCAAGCCGCAGCGAAACGTTGACACGATGGATGGATGAAGATGAAATCCGCGTTCAGCGCTGGCTGAAGAAGGACGGCGCATAGGCACCGCCCTTGCCTATCGTTTATTGCAATCCGACGAACGCGGTGCGCACATGCTCGGCGACGGCCAGAACCGGTGGCGAAGCATTGTCGACCACCTGCAGACCGATATTGTAGTGACCAAGCTCCGGCAGGCCTTCGGCTTCGCCAAGCGCCACGAGATCACCCTGGACAAGGTAGCGCGGCAGTGGCGCAATCGCCAGATCCGCCTGGATGGCAGCGCGCTGTCCAGTCGTATGGGCGCTTAAAAATGCCACGCGAAACTTGCGGCCGGACTGTGTCAGCTTCTCCACGGCGTCGGCACGCCAGACGCAACCATCTTCCCACATCGAGATCGGCAGCGGGTCGCGTGCATGAGCCGTTCCGCATTTCGTCCCGGCCCAGACAAGCCTTTCAGAAACGAGGATTTCGCCGCCGCCGGTGTTCTCGCCGGCCATGCTGTTGAAGATGGCGATGTCCATCCGGTGTTCATCGACACGCTTGCGCATGACGGTGCTGGTCCCGATGGTGACGTCGACCGTGACGTTCGGATAGGATTCGGAAAACCGCTTTAACACTTCAGGCAGGATGCGCTCGCCGATATCTTCCGGTGCGCCGACACGGACAACGCCGTTCATGTCAGGCAAGAGGAAACGCGACACCGCCTCGTTGTTGAGCGCCAGCATGCGCCGCGCAAACCCGAGCAGCACCTCGCCTTTCGGCGTCAGCGATACCGAACGCGCATCCCGCAGGAAGAGAACGCAGCCCAGCATTTCCTCAAGTTTCTTAATCTGCATCGAGACCGCCGATGGGGTCCGGTAGACCGTTTCGGCGGCCGTCGTAAAGTTTCCGGTCTCGGCGATGGCGACGAACGTTTTCAGGATGTCCAGTTCGAGAAGCGGAAGGACATGCCGTAGCATCATATTCATGGGAGCCTCACGGATCAGATTTTCTGAATAAGAACATCACTTCATTTCGTTTGATTGAACCTCAAAGGAGGCCGATAGTCAAGTTGCAAACATCGAAGACACGACGAAAGGAGCTTCCCATGTCCCTGCATCACGACACAACACCGGTTGACACGACCTCCGTTCGGCTTTGCTCCGGTGGCTTCACATTCTCGATGCGCCAAATGTTTGCGCCGCTGGTGGAGCAGTTGAGCCATGGCCACCAAGCCCGCAAAATCGCGGAAACGCGCAAGGCAACGCGACGCGAAATCGCCCATCTGCCCGCCAGTCTACAACAGGATCTGGCTTTTTCCGATGGTACAGTCATTGCGTTGGAACAGCGCTAAGCGCCGGCAGTCCGATAACAAGCCTTGGAAACTCCGACGTGGGCCTCTAAACTCGTAGCCGGTGGCGCATAGCCACTGGCCGGAAACGAGGGAGGAGCCTTTATTCCGTGAAAGTTCGCTTGTTCGCTGCCTTATGCCTTGCGCCGTTTGTGCTGTTTGCCGTGATCTTTCAGGGCGGAGCATGGGCAACGCGCAGCTATATGGACGAGGCGTCGCTGCAGGCAAGCTCAGCTCTGCGCCTTGCAGTCTCGGCGCTGAGCGGCCACCTCAGCCGCTATGAACCCTTACCGGCCCTGATCGCCGATCATGACGATATCAAGGAACTGATCACACACCCGGATGACAAGACGTTGCGCGATGCGGCGAATGTCTACCTCAAGGAGATCAACGGCCTGCTGGAATCCTCCGATATCTACGTCATAACCCTCGACGGAGACACCATTGCGGCCAGCAACTACGATCTGAAAACAAGCTTTGTCGGCCAGAACTTCAGCTACCGCCCCTATTTCCAGGATGCTGCCAAGGGCAAACAATCCCGCTTTTACGCGCTGGGCACCACTTCGTTTGTGCGCGGCTACTTTTTCGCCTCGCCAATCCTCGTGACCGGCAGCATTAGAGGCGTGATCGTCTTCAAGGTCGATATCAGCTCCATCGAGGCTTCGTGGCGCGGCGGCGAGTACAAGATTTTCGTCTCCGACCCCGAGGGTATCGTTTTCATGACCGGCAGCCCGGAATGGCTCTATTCCAGCACCTTGCCGCTGAACAGCGAGCGTCTGAAACGGACCGGGGCATCGCGGCGCTACGCCGAGGCGGACATCACGCCATTACCGATCACCCGCTCGACACTCGACGGCCACGAACTGATGACCATGACCACCGCGCAACACCGGGAATATCTGGTCCTGTCGCAATATATGCCGGAGGCGGACTGGACCGTGAACGTGCTGATGGACACCGCATCCGTTCGCACCCAGGCACGAACCACCATCATTGCGGTCGTGCTCTTCCTTGGCCTCGCCGGACTTGGGCTGGCCATCATCATGCAACGCCGTGCTCGCCTTGCCGAGCGCATGCGCATGCAGGCCGAGGCGCGCAACGAATTGGAACACCGGGTCGAGGAGCGCACGGCCGATCTGGCCCTCGTCAATCAGCGCATCGAGGAAGAAATCGCCGAGCGGCGGCTGACCGAACTGGAGTTGCGAAAGACGCAGGCGGACCTGATCCAGGCAGGTAAGCTCGCAGGTCTCGGCCAGATGTCGGCCGCCCTCTCCCATGAACTCAACCAGCCGCTGGCCGCTGCCAAGACCTATGCCGATAGCGCGGCGATGCTGATTGATCTGGAACGCGTACCCGAGGCCCGCGACAATATCAGGCGTATTTCCGGACTGATCGACCGCATGGCCTCGATCAGCCGCCACCTGCGCAACTTTGCCCGCAAACCGAACGAAAAGCTCGGATCCGTGGCGCTCGGTGCCGTCATCGCCGATACGCTGGAGATCGTCTCCGCCCGCCTGAAGACCGCCGATGCCGATCTGCAAGTCGAACTTGGCGAAGACACCGTCATGGTCCATGCCGGCTTCGTCCGGCTGCAACAGGTCCTCGTCAACATCATCACCAATGCAGCGGATGCGGTCGAAGGTCTAGACGACCGGCGCATCCATGTCCTGGCGGAACGTCAGGACGGGAAGATTATCCTGACGATCAGGGATCACGGACCGGGTGTACCGGGTGCGATCGTGGAGCGCATCTTCGACCCGTTTTATTCCACCAAAGGCGTCGGCAAGGGGCTGGGTCTCGGTCTCTCGATCTCCTACAATATCGTCAAGGACTTCGGCGGCAGTCTCTCCGTCACCAATCATCCGGAGGGAGGCGCCATGTTTCGCATAGAGCTTGAGGCCGCAACCGCCGCCCGGGAGGCCGCCGAGTGAGTGATGCACGCGTTCTGCTGGTTGACGACGAAGAAGATATGCGCCGCTCCACCGCGCAGGCGCTCGGCCTGTTCGGACTGGAGGTCGATACGCTTTCCAGCGCCGAGGATGTGCTGGAACTGATCGGCTACAGCTTTTCCGGCGTCGTCATCAGCGATATCCGCATGCCCGGCATGGACGGCATGACGCTGTTACAGCGCATCCGCGAGGTCGACGCAGAAATCCCGGTCATCCTGGTGACCGGCCACGGCGACGTACAGCTCGCCGTCAAGGCGATGCGCGCAGGTGTCTACGATTTCCTGGAAAAGCCATTTACGGCCCAGCATCTGGCAGCAATTGCCCGCCGCGCGCTCGACCGGCGCAGCCTCGTCCTCGAAAACCGCCGCCTTCGAGCCGTCGCCGGCAAAAGGGACGATATCGAGGCACGGCTGCCCGGCCGCACACAGGCGATGGTCGACCTGCGTTACCGGCTGCGCGCCATCGGCGCTACTGACGCAGATACGCTGATCATCGGCGAAACCGGCGCCGGCAAGGAAGTTGTTGCCCGGGCGCTTCACGATATCAGCGCCCGCGCCGACCGCCCGTTGATCGCCATCAACTGCGCGGCCCTGCCGGAAAACCTGATTGAAAGCGAGTTGTTCGGCCATGAAGCCGGGGCCTTTCCGGGGGCGATCAGGCCACGCTACGGCAAATTCGAACATGCGCGCGGCGGCACCATCCTGCTTGACGAGATCGGCTCCCTGCCCTTCGACCTGCAGGCCAAGTTTCTCAGGGTGCTGCAGGAACGGGTGATTACCCGCCTCGGCTCCAACGAGATCGTACCGCTCGACGTGCGCTTCGTCGCCACTAGCAAGGTCAATCTCGAGGCGGAAGTGGCAGCCGGGCGTTTTCGCGCCGATCTCCTATACCGGCTGAATGTCGCGACACTGCACGTTCCCTCGCTGGCGCAGCGCAAGGCCGATATCCCGCTCCTGTTCCTGCAGCTGGTCAGAGAGGCCGCCGCCCGCTATGTGCGCAGCGATATCGATGTGCCGCCGAGCCTGATCACCGAGATTGCCGAACGCACGTGGCCGGGCAATGTCCGCGAACTGCGCAACGCGGCCGACCGGCTGGTCCTCGGGCTCGACCTGAGGCCGGATGAAGGACAGGTACAGCCCGAAAAACAACGCCTCGCCGACAAGGTCGCCGATTATGAACGCGGCATCATCGCCAGCGCGCTTGCCGCCCATGGCGGCGCGTTGCGGCCCGTTTATGAGCTTCTGGGCATATCGCGAAAGACGCTTTACGAGAAAATGCAGAAATACGGTTTGGATAAAAAGCTGTCCATCGAGGACGACGACTACGCCCTTTGACGGCGCAATGGGTGGAAATCCACCCATACTTTCCGGCGTATGTCCCCAAACTTACCCATGCTGCGCCGCACTGTTTGCAAAAACCGGCTGAAGCCGGCGTGGAACAGTTGCCGCATGAGGGCTCACCTTCACAAATAAAGCATCCAGAATCGGCGCGGGAGGAGCTGCGCCGGCTGGCAACATATTTCATCCGGGAGGACTTCGATGAAAACCCTGACAGCCATCTTTGGCATGACGGCCCTTGCTGCCGTTTCCCTCATTTCCATCTCCGCACACGCACAGTCCTATCCGGACCGCACGATCACCATGGTCGTTCCCTTCTCGGCCGGTGGACCAACCGATACGGTTGCGCGCCTCGTTGCCGAATCCATGTCGAAGGATCTCGGCCAGCAGATCGTCGTTGAAAACGTCGGCGGCGCCGGCGGTTCGCTGGGTGCTGGCCGCGTCGCACAGGCCGATCCGGATGGTTACACGGTTCTGCTGCACCATATCGGCATGGCCACCAGCGCCACGCTCTACCGCAAGCTTGCTTATGACACGCTGAACGCCTTCGAATATGTTGGTCTCGTCACCGACGTGCCGATGACCATTGTCGCCCGCAAGGATTTCGAGCCGAAGGACCTCAAGGGCCTGATCGACTACGTCAAAGCCAACAAAGACACGGTCACCGTTGCCAATGCCGGCATCGGCGCTGCCTCGCATCTCTGCGGCATGATGTTCATGAGCGCCATCGAAACGCCGCTCGTCACCGTCCCCTACAAGGGAACCGGCCCGGCGATGACCGACTTGCTCGGCGGCCAGGTCGATATCATGTGCGACCAAACCACCAACACCACAAAGCAGATCGTCGGCGGCACCATCAAGGCCTATGCCGTCACCTCGCCTGCGCGTCTGCCGGTCCTGCCGGACGTCCCGACAGCTGTCGAAGGCGGTCTTGCTGACTTCCAGGTCGGCATCTGGCACGGCGTCTACGCGCCGAAGGGCACACCGGCAGAAGCCACCGAACGCCTTTCAAAGGCGCTTCAAGTCGCCCTCAAGGACCCGAACGTCGTCGCACGCTTCGCCGAACTCGGCACGGTTCCATCTTCGGAAGCCGAAGCGACACCGGCCGCCCTGAAGACCAAACTCGAGACCGAAATCGCCCGCTGGAAGCCGGTGATCGAAGCCGCCGGCCAATACGCCGACTGATCACGCCCACGATAGTCCTATGCCCTCCCGCCTCCCTCTTTCTTGAAAGGGGGAGGCATCCGCCCAATGTCATTTTGACGGCCACGCGATACGCTGGTGGGGACTGGAGGCCGGGCTGAAACACAGGAGGCATCATGAAATCCTTATCCTTCGACACCACCAATGCGCTCTGCGGTGCGCTCTTCATCGGACTTGGCGGCTTTTTCATCTATCAAAGCCTCGGGCTTGAACTCGGTACGGCGTTCAAGATGGGCCCCGGTTATTTCCCATTGTTTCTTGCAGCCATCCTGACGCTTCTCGGCATCGTCATCATTGTTCAATCAACCCGTGTGGAGGGCGAGCCGCTCGGGCCGATTGCCTGGCGCGGCATGCTGTTCATCCTGCCGGCGCCGATCTTTTTCGGATTGACTGTGCGCGGCCTCGGCTTCGTGCCGTCGCTGTTCTTCACCGCACTGATCGCCTGCTTTGCTTCGCAGCGCATGAAACCGCTGACGGCGCTTGCGCTGTCGGCAGCGTTGACGCTCTTTTCGGTCGCTGTGTTCAGCTATGCGCTCGGCCTGCCCTTCCAGCGCTTCGGCCCCTGGGTCAGATTGTAGGACATCACGATGGAACTTTTCAGCAATCTCGCCCTCGGCTTCACCACCGCCGGCTCACCCGAAAACCTCCTCTTCTGCCTGATCGGCGTGCTGCTCGGTACTTTGATCGGCGTTCTGCCCGGCATCGGCGCCACTGCTACCATCGCCATGCTTCTGCCGATCACCTTCCAGCTGGAGCCTGTCTCCTCGCTGATCATGCTCGCCGGCATCTACTACGGAGCGCAGTACGGTGGCTCGACCACCGCCATCCTGATCAACATGCCCGGCGAATCCTCATCCGCTGTCACCGCTATCGATGGCTACCAGATGGCGCGTAAAGGCCGGGCCGGTGCCGCTCTCTCGATCGCAGCGCTCGGATCGTTCTTCGCCGGAACGGTCTCGACCTTCCTGGTGGCGATCTTCGCCCTGCCATTGACGGCAATTGCCCTTCAGTTCGGCGCGGCGGAATATTTCTCGCTGATGATCGTCGGCCTCGTTTCTTCGATTGCGCTGGCGCACGGCTCGATCGTCAAGGCGCTGGCGATGGTTGCGCTCGGGCTGTTGCTCGGGCTGGTCGGGACGGACATCTACACCGGCACGCCACGCTTCACGCTTGGCATCCGTGAATATGCCGATGGGCTGAACTTCGTTGCCGTCGCCGTCGGCGTCTTCGGCGTTGCCGAGATCCTGCGCAATCTTGAGGGTGAGAAAACCCGCACCGTGCTGATGGCCAAGGTCAGCGGCCTTTTGCCGACCCGGGACGATTTCAAGCGGATGTTTGCGCCGGTCGTGCGCGGTACGGTCATCGGTTCGGCGCTCGGCATCCTGCCCGGCGGTGGCGCCATTCTTGCTGCCTTCGCCTCCTACACGGTCGAAAAACGCATATCGAAGACACCGGAGGAGTTCGGCCACGGCGCGATCGCTGGTGTCGCCGGCCCGGAATCGGCCAACAATGCCGGCGCCCAGACATCGTTCATCCCGCTTCTGACGCTTGGCATTCCGGCAAACCCGGTAATGGCGCTGATGGTTGGCGCGATGATCATCCAGGGCATCGTCCCCGGCCCGAACGTCGCGGTCGAGCAACCCGCCTTGTTCTGGGGCATCATCGCCTCGATGTGGATCGGCAACCTGATGCTGGTCGTGCTGAACCTGCCGCTCATCGGCCTGTGGGTAAAGCTGCTGACGATCCCCTACTACGTGCTTTTCCCGATCATCATGGCTTTCTGCTCGATCGGGGTCTACAGCGTCAACTCCAACGTCTACGACCTTTATGCCGTCGCGTTCTTCGGTCTGGCCGGCTATGCGCTGGTCAAGCTGCGCTGCGAACCGGCACCTCTGTTGCTCGGCTTCGTTCTTGGACCGCTGCTGGAGGAAAACCTGCGCCGCGCCATGATCCTGTCGCGCGGCGACGCAACGACCTTCGTTACACGGCCGATCAGCGCCATCCTGCTGTTGATCGCCCTTGCCGTGCTGGTCGTCGTCTTCCTGCCCGCCGTCAAGGCCAAGCGTGAGGCGGTGTTCCAGGAAGAGGATTGATCCAGCTACGCAGCACGGCGTGCTGACGTGCTGCAACCATCGCCGGCAGGCAGCAACTGCCGGCGATCCTGCGGCAAAACTGCTGCAAACGAACAAAGGCCAGTCTCGCGACCAGCCCTTCAAAAGTCCCGATGGTATCAGCCATCGGCTATTGGTGTTTAATGGCCACCTGATTGTTGTCGGTATTGAGCAGCTTCAGGCTGCGTCAACGCCAGTCTTTCCGTCTTCGTTCTTCCTGATGCCAGCGCCAGTCGAAGCTTCGATCATCGCCATATTGATGATGTAGCTCAACAGGGTGTTGGACTGGTTATCCGCCATCAATTTAGCAGCATTGAGAAGATCAACGATATGAGACTGTGGTTTCATTATACGGCTCCAGCCTTGTCACAATTGACACTTTAACGTTGTCTATTTTAGTGCTTATTTTCAACTACGGATAATCATCAATGAAAAATACCAGTTGAAGCAACAAAACGCCCGTAGAATCTCACAGCAAAAGCACATGGTTTGACAGTGTAAAAAACATGAGCATGATTCTCTTCTATTCGATTCAGAGACCCACAAATGACATCCGGTCCAATTTTCAGCGATACACAGTTAAAACTCTGGCTGCGGCGCGTTAAGACCGAAATGTCGAAGGGAACACCGCCGGAGGCGGCTCTCGATCTGGTCAAGACGGCCATGGCTGCACAGACTGCCGGTCAAAGTAGGTTATTACCGGCTGACGATCCCCCGCAAAAAACGATGAAAAATCCTAGAAAAATCACCGCAAGCGGGCGTTTCTTCCAGGATTCTCAACCAGGCCGCACGGGCATTCCAGCAATCTCCATACATCATGATATTTGATGTAAGAGATCAATTATATTCGATTGAATGATGAGTGGCTATCCGGCATTACTCTCTCATGGTCGCGACCTTTTGATACCTCCCAGTCAAAAGGAACCAGAACAATGGCATTCTTCAGTTTAGAACACAGCGCAAAGGCAAGACATTCGTCCTTCGCCTCGCCTCTCTTCAGCCTGCGTGCGCGCGCCGTCGCCTCGTGGAAGCGTTATCGCACCGAGCGGGCCCTGGCAGGCCTCTCTTACGATACGCTGAAGGACATCGGCTTCCCCTCCGCCGACAGGACCAATGGTACTGCATCGAAGACATGATGCCGGCAAAAACAGCCTGTGGCGGTCAGCCAGGTCGAACAACCGTCAATCCTATGTAGCAAGGGGCATTTCGGCCAGAACGGCGGAATGCCCTTTTTGCCTGTTGCGAACAACGCAAATCGCATGGCCTATTTCCGACACCTCTCACAGCCGCCGATGCGGGTCGCAAACGGTCTACTCCACATCCGCAAATGCGCCAAACACCAGAGGTACAACTCCGAGAGGCAAGACCAGAATGCGACATTTCCGTCATGGATAACGAAGCTTTTGGTAGTTTTCTGACCATTTCGCCGCTTTCTGCGGCACATGACGTGAAAGACGCGGTATTTATTTCTTCCCAGTCGCTGGCGTCCATGCCAATGTCGCATTCAGGAAAGCTCGCTCAGGCTTTTCCACGTGACAAATGCGACATCTGCGGCGCATGGGACCTTCGATGAACAAGCCACTGACCAAAAAGCGATCTCTCGTCTTCTTTCTCGTGCCCAACTTCTCGATGCTGCCATTTTCTGCGGCGATCGAGACGCTACGCATCGCCAACCGTATGCTCGGCTACGAGGCTTATACGTGGCGCCTTTCCTCGACGGACGGCACCCAGGTGCTGTCATCGAGCGGCATTGGCCTGGAGGTCAATACCTCGCTTGCCGACGAACGGAAATTTCTCGGCGGTGAAAACCGCCCATCAATGGTACTGGTCTGTTCCGGCATCTATGTCGAGGACTTCAACAACAAGTCCGTCAATGCCTGGCTACGCGAAGTCTACAATCGCGGCGTCTCGGTCGGAAGCCTCTGTACGGGCGCTCATGTGCTGGCCTCGGCGGGCCTCTTGACGGGCAAGCGCTGCGCCATTCACTGGGAAAACCTGCCCGGCTTTGCAGAAACTTTCCCGCAGGTCGATGTGTATGCCGATCTTTATGAAATCGACAGCAACATCTACACCTGCGCCGGTGGTACCGCCTCGCTGGACATGATGCTGAACCTGATCGACCAGGATTTCGGCGAGAACCTCGTCAACCGCGTCTGCGAACAGGCTCTGACGGACCGCGTGCGCGGACCGCATGACCGCCAGCGGCTTCCGCTTCGCGCCCGCCTCGGCGTCCAGAACGCCAAGGTCCTGTCGATCATCGAACTGATGGAGGGCAACCTCTCTGAACCGTTGTCGCTTCTGGAGATCGCCGACGGCGCGGGCCTGTCGCGCCGTCAGATCGAGCGCCTGTTCCGCCAGGAAATGGGCCGTTCCCCTGCCCGCTACTATCTGGAGATCCGCCTCGATCGCGCCCGCCACCTGCTGGTGCAATCTGCCATGCCGGTGGTCGAAGTGGCGGTCGCCTGCGGCTTCGTTTCGGCCTCGCACTTTTCCAAGTGTTATCGCGAACTCTACAACCGCTCGCCGCAGCAAGAGCGCGCCGAGCGCAAGCTGACCCTACAGGCCGCGCGGTAGCCAATCGCAATTTCAGGACAGGGAACGGTGCCGGTATCTTGCCGGTGCCGTTTCAGCTTATGACGCCATGGATTTGAGCAGGGTCAGCTCGGAGACAATCCGGTTCCGTCCATCATATTTCGCCATGTAAAGAAACTGGTCGGCGGCGTTCAGGTAGTTGTCGAAGGTTTCAAGCCCTTCGATCGTCGCAAGGCCAATCGACACGGTAACGGACAGTTCCTCGTCGTCGGCAATCACCTTTGCCTGCGCCAGATCGAGCCGCAACATCTCGCAGAAATCGCTGGCAGCCGCGACATCAAGCCCGTTGAACAGAACTCCGAACTCCTCGCCGCCAAGACGGGCCAGCAGATGATCCTCTCCGACTAGGCCACGCAGCCGTTTGGCGACAGCCTTCAGCACCAGGTCACCAACTTCGTGGCCATAGGTATCGTTCAGGCGCTTGAAATGATCGATGTCAAGAACTGCAATCGAGGTCGTCTCGCCGCGGCGCAAACACTGCTCGACCAGCCGCGGCCCATGCTGGAAAAAATAGCGCCTGTTGTAGATATCGGTGAGATAGTCGCGCGCAGCGATGCCATGCAGAGCCTGGATACGCTTTTGAATGCTGGCAACCTGAAATACCCGGCTATTGAACTCATCGGTCAGGAACGGCTTCTGGATGAATTCGGTACCGCCTCGTTGAAGGAACCGTGCCGCATGCTGACGGTCATCCGCGCCAGCAAGTGCTATAACGCTGAGCGTATCCTCGCCATATCGCTGACGGACTTCGCCAAGCAGCGTATAGGCGGACATGTCCGACAGAGAAAAATCGGTGACGACCAGATCGAAACAATCGCTGGTATCAAGCAGATGCAACGCTTCGGTTCCGCCGCTCGCCGGCGTCACGCAAAACTGCTGTTGCCGCAGCTGCCCCAAAAGCTCCGCACGCGACGCGGGATCGGAATCGACCAGCAGCACGTTCGTTTTGACATTGGTCAGAGCCCGATCGACGACTGCGATCACATGGCTGATCGAATCCGGCTGGCTCTTGATGACGCAGTCGACAACCCTGCGGCAGAGGATATCCTCGCGCGTGCTGCTGTTGAACGACCCGGTAAAAACGATCGCGGCGATGTTCTGGGAAATTACATATTCGAGCGCTTCGCAGTTGGGCGCATCCGGCAGATTAAGATCTAGAACGGCGACCGAATAGTCACAGTCGCCCGCTTCAACAGCTTGGCGAAGCGCTTCCAGGGAGGCGCAATGCGTGACCTCGACGCCGTGCGCGGCTTCCAGGCCGTGTTTGAGAACCGTCGCGAACATACGAGAATCCTCGACCAGAAGCATTCGTTTACCCGAATGCTTCTGGATATGGTTCCCCCGCGCCGGCGCCTTGCGAAAGCTCACGTTTCGTCAATCCCATAGTGAGCCGCAGGCGTTCCTGTCACCAAACGCTGGCTCTCATAATATTATCGTTATGCGGATAGTCGCCCTGTTCGAAGCAGAGCGAGACCCCTTGTCCCTCCACTCCATTCAACTGGCATGCACTTGCGATTTGGTTAAATCATCAGGTCGAATGATTACGTTTTGCTGCCGGAAACACAAAAATGTCACATTTCCGGCAGTCTAAAATTCTAATTTAGCAATAAGATAGTATGCTCAGGCTTTCTTTGCGATCTTTGCACCCAAAGTCTGGATTTTGGTCAGCGTATCAAGGTTCTGGTTCACGCGGCAGTAAAACTCTTCATTGACGAACGGACGCAGCATGAAATCGTTACCGCCCGCCTTCAGGAAGCGTGCAGACAAGAGCCGGTTTACGGAAGAAGACACGCCGATAATGCGCAGCTGGTGCGGACCATAGGCGCCACGAATGCGGCGGGTCAGTTCGAATCCGTCAATATCGGGCATGTTGTAATCGGTGATCACCAGGCCAATATCCGGGTGCTTTTTCAGCAATTCAAGCGCTGCAGCTCCGCTCTCAGCCGAACTGGTGCGGAAATTGTAGCGCTTCAACTGTGTCGTCAAGAGCGCGCGTGCCGTCGGGCTGTCGTCAACAATCAACACATGGTGCTTGTGATTGGTCAGGAAGCGGCAGACGGATTCCGCCAGCATATCAACCGCGAAAACACTGTCCTTGATGACATAATCGACGATATCCTTGGCAAGGATGGTCTCGCGGGTGCTTTCCTGGAAAGTACCGGTAAAGACGATCGTCGGCACACTCATATCGATCAGATAGGACAGCGCCTCGCCGTTCTCGGCACCCGGCAGATTGATGTTGGAAATGGCGAGCGTCGCCGGAAAGGAGGCATTCTCGATCGAAAACTGCAGGTCGTCATAGTCGCGGCAGACGATCACATCGATGTCGAGAAGTTCCTTCAGTCTCTTGGAGACCATGGCGGAGAAGAGGTTGGAATCCTCGGCGAGCACGATGCGGTGCTGCTGCAAGGATTCACCCGAATAGTACATTCCGGACACGCCAAAAAATGACATTGATTGCCTATCTGAAAAGATTGTCCCCGAGGCCAAGCTACGCAGAAAGGTTTTCTCAGTCGTTAATCGGCGCTGAATTAGCAGACTGCATTCCTGCAAAACAAGACGGGCAAAACCGCACCTCTACGCACCCAAACAGGCGTGCGCACCAACAGCCGAACCAATCAGGAGCGATGTTATTTGACGACGGCGGAGCCGTTTTGGATCTCGATGTTTTCATCGCCCTGCAGGCCGATGCGGTCGCCGCTCGGCGTCGTGATAAAACAGCCGCTCGGGCAGATCGATTCCGTGCCGCCCGCGCTGATGGCGACTTCCATTCGGCTTTCGCCCTCGACGACGACAAGCACCGCAGCCTCGGCATCCTTGTTGGTCACGGTGGCTGACCATGCCGGAAGCGTCATCATGACAGTCAGAACCCATGCACTTACGAATGTTTTCATTGCCAATCAGCGCCTTGGCGCCGCCCCTTTTTTGGGCACCCTGCAATTCCGGGCGATAGTCCCGGAAAAGACAAGACGCCTTTTTCACCCCGCATTAGACTAACGCACACGAGTGAAATTGCATGATAAATATTGCAGGGCGGCTGAATAGGGGCTGAATAGCCTGGATAACCAGCGTTCATCGCAAGCTACACTTTGAATGCAACGGCAATGCGCACCAAAACGCCGGCATGAAAAATGGCGCATCCGTTCAAATGAATAGATGCGCCATATCCAAGTCTTGAAAGCCGACGAAGATCAGCTCTTCGGCTTCAGGTTTTCCGGATCGTAAAGCGGTTTGTAGCCGATCCCGACGACCTCGACCGGATAGGTCTCGGCAAAATACTCGATGTTGAGCTTGCGGCCTTCCTGGCAATAGGCGTGCGGCAGATAGGCGAGTGCGATGTTCTTGCCGATGGTCGGGCCAAACGCGATGGAGGTCGTGTAGGATCGACGGCCGAGTTCATCGATGAGGACTTCGCCGGTTTCCGGATCCATGACCGGCAGATTGCCGAGCGGGTAGCGCTTCACCCCGGCCTTGTCGGTATTTTCGGTCATGACCAGCGTGCAGAGCATGGCGGGCTGATGCGCGCGCGCCTTGTATTCCAGATGCTTCGCCTTGCCACGGAAATCCGCTTCCTTGACCTTGGGGCGGGCAAGGTCCGATTCAATCAGGTTGTATTGGGTGAGAAGGTCGGCGTTCTGCAGACGCAGGCTCTTTTCCATGCGGCGCGAGTTGGCATAGGTCTCGACACCGAAGGCCATGACGCCGGTCGCGCGCAGCGCATCCCAGACCGCAAGGCCGTCCTCATACTTCATATGCAGTTCCCAGCCCTGCTCGCCGACATACGAGATGCGGAAGGCGGTAACCGGCTTGCCGCCGATTTCGATCTGCTTGATCGCGGCAAAGGCGAAGTTTTCCGGATCGAGGCCGGCGGGATCCGCCACGACCTTCTTCAGCGTATCGCGTGCGTTCGGCCCCCAGATGCCGATGGTGATGAATTTCTCGGTCACATCGGTGATCGTAACGTTGAGGCCACGATCTTGCGCAATACGGCGCATATAGTGGAAGTCGCGGGGGCCTGCATCGGCACCGTTGATCAGGCGGCAACGGTCGGCCATGCGGATGACGGTGAAGTCGGCCCGCACCATGCCCTCGTCATCGAGGAAGTGGGTGTAGATGCCCTTGCCGATATTGCCGTCGCCGCCGATTTTCGCAGCGCACAGCCACTCCAGCAGCTCGACATGATCCGGGCCCTCGATATCCACCATGTGGAAATGCGAAAGATTGACGATGCCGCAATCCTCGCTCATCGCCAGATGCTCGGCATTCGAGACTCGCCAAAAGTGGCGGTTGTCCCACTCGTTTTCCCGCACGGGGACCTTGTCGCCATACTTTGCCAAGAGATGCTCATTGGCGGCATAACCGTGGGCACGCTCCCAGCCACCCAGTTCCATGAAGTAGCCACCGAGCTGCTTTTCACGTTCGTAGAACGGCGAGCGCTTGATATTGCGGCCGGTGGCATAGGGCTCGCGATTGTGCACGGCCGGGAAGTAGATCTTTTGCGCGGCTTCGTAAGTGCGGCCCTCAATGAATTTTTCTTCGAGCTGATGCGGGTAGAAGCGAGCATAGTCGATCGAGTTGTGGTCGATCTCGGTGCGTCCGTCCGTCATCCAGTCGGCGATCAACTTGCCGTAACCAGGGCCGTCCTTGACCCAGATGGCGACACAGTACCAGAGCCCCCGCACCTTCTGGCTCTCACCGCAGGATGCGCCACCACCGGCGGACACCTGCAACAGACCATTGAAGGAGTGGCTTTCATTGTAGCCGAGTTCACCGAGGATAGGCGTCAGCTCCATGGCACGCTCGAGCGGCTCAAGAATCTGCTCCATGTCGAGATCGCGCTGCGATGGTGACAGACGCGCCTCATGCTTTTCGAGAATGTCGCGCGGGTGGCAAAGGCGCGGATTGGTGGTTTCGTAATACCCCCATTCGATCTGGCCGCCTTCGGTGGTCTTCGGGTCACCGGTGTCGCGCATATAGGCCGAGTTGCCCTGGTCGCGCAAAAGCGGGAAGCCGATTTCCTTACCTGTACCTTCGAATTCGTTGTAGGGGCCGAAGAAAGTCAGCGGATGGTCGACCGGCATGACCGGCAGGTCTTCGCCAACCATTTCGGCAATGAGGCGTCCCCAGATGCCGGCGCAGACGATGACATGATCTGCCATGATCGTGCCGCGGTGGGTGACGACGCCCTTGATGCGGCCGCCCTCGACGATCAACGACTTGGCCGGCGTGTTGCCATAGACCTGCAGCTTGTCGGATTTTTCGGCAGCATCGACGAGCTTGCCCGCAACCGTCTGTGAGCGCGGCACGACAAGGCCGGCATCCGGATCAAACATGCCGCCCATGACCTGATCTTCCTCGATCAGCGGGAACATTGCCTTGATTTCGGATGGCGAGACATAATGCGCGCGGGTGCCAAAAGCCTTGGCGGAGGAAAGCTTGCGCTTGATCTCTTCCATCCAGGTGTCGTCGCCTGTACGCGCAACTTCGAGGCCGCCGATGCGCGCGTAGTGGCCCATCTTCTCGTAGAAATCGATCGAATATTGGGTCGTCCAGACCGAAAGGAAGTCGTGGCTCGTCGTGTAGCAAAAATCCGACGCATGCGCCGTCGAGCCGATGTCGGTCGGGATGCCCGACTTGTCGATACCCACGATATCGTCCCATCCGCGCTCGATGAGATGGTGGGCGATCGACGCGCCCACGATGCCACCCAAACCGATGATGACGACCTTCGCCTTTTGCGGAAATTCTGCCATTGCCCACGACCCTGATTGAATACTGAAAACGGATTTTAGAGTTTGCGCCGCTGACACTAGAGCCTGTCTACGACATAATCATCATGCTGCACGACCAGAGGCGTCTTGGGCGCAAATCGTAGAGATCCGCGAGCAGGCAGGCTTCACGACGGAGAAGCCCACATCACCGGCACAGTTGCGATGGCTGACACTTGTCAACCATCGCTCTTGTTTCTCTGCAGGTGGGATTTCAATCCTTTTCAGCAGCCCCGTCGATGGTAACCCGCCGGGGCCGCCGCTGCGTTCCACTGCGCTTGAAGGCTTCCACAGGTAGCGGCGTTATCGTGGCAGGGCCAGCATTCTCCGCCTGCAGGGCCGCAGCGTCGGATTCCGGACCTGGCGGCAATGACTCCGGCTCCAGTTCCTCCTTGGGAAAGGGTGCGCCGAGACCTTCCTCTTTGAACCGTTCATAGATCGCCAGCCGGAGATCGTTGCGGACACCGTTGCCGTTGACGATATCCGCCAGGTAGACCCGTAATTCGAAGGTCATGGTCGAATCGCCGAAGGCGGCGAAGACAGCCTGTGGGGCCGGGTTTTTCAACACCAGTTGATGATCGCCGGCAATTTGCAGCAGCGTGTCCATCACCTGCCGCGGCGCGCTGTTATAGCTGACGGTCACCGGGATATCCGACCGGCCAAGCTTGTTCTTGTGCGTCCAGTTGCCAACCGAGGCGTTGATGAACAGCGAGTTCGGCACCATGATCGTCTGACGCTGGAATGTCTCGATCTCGGTTGCGCGAACCGAGATGCGCTTGACGAAACCTTCGGTGGTTCCTGTCACCACCCAGTCTCCCACCTTGAATGGCCGCTCGACAAGAAGGATGAGCCCTGAGACGAAATTGGAAACAATGTTCTGCAGGCCGAAACCAACGCCGAGAGACAGGGCACCGGCGACAAGCGCAAGGTTCGACAGGTCAAACCCTGCCGCTGAAACGCCGATGAGCCCGGCTAGGCCGATTCCGAGATAGCCGATGCCGGTCTTGACGGAGTTTCGCACCCCCGTATCGACGCGGCTGCGCGCCATCACATTGCCGTCGAGCCAACGCTGGAACCAGCGTGTGACGACATATCCACCAGCAAACAGCAGTATCCCGGCCAGGATGCCAACGATCGAGATCTTGATGCTGCCAATGTTGATGTCAGTGAAAATGCGGTACGCCCACGCCTCGATATCGGCGATCTGGAAACCCCATTGCAACATGATCAGCGGAATGAAGAACAGGACCACCAGCATGTAGATGCCTAGTCCAGCGGCCAAACCGGTCTGGTCGAGCGCAACCTGTTCCAGTCCAAACCGCTTTTCGAGATAGCGGCCAACGACCGTATCGGCGAGCGCGTTTTGCTTGGCAACGGCCTTGCCGGTCAGGATGCCAATATACATCGTCACCAGGATGGCGCCGGTGATGACAATCTGGGTGGCGATGAAGCGAGCGAGACCGACGTAGCCCGCCAGTGTCGCGAGGATCAGCGCTATACCGGTCAGAACGAACAGCAGCTTGACCGCTCGTGGCCATGGCCTGCCCTGACCGTCCAGCGTTTCACCTGCCGGAACGATCGGCTTGATCAGCGACATCGCCATGAGGATCAGGCCGATGATGATCGTAGCAATCAGGCTCTTGACGACAGTGAAGACGACGGGCGAACCCATAACCTCGCTGATCGTCCCCGCCACATAGTCCAGCACGTTGACGAGTGCCATGGCAAAGATCGACAAGACCAGCAGGCGGGCCCCATGATCGGAAACCCGCACCAGCCGCCAGGTATTTTGCTTTGGCGCCAGAACCGCGTTTGACAGCGTCGAGACAAACACCAGCACGACGGAAATTGCCAATATAGCCGAGATGATCGGCGCAATATCCGGCCGCAGCACCTTGAAAACCTGAAGGAAAAAATAACTGGTCGCGGCAAAAGCGCCCATTGCCAATGTGGGAATCATCGTCGACCAGAACGCCACCGACAGCCGGGTAATGTAGCCCGGCTCTTCGCTGAGAAGTTCACGATGGATCAATGGAAAAAACAGCTTCCGCATGCCGGCAAGCAGGACAAGTGCTGCACAGAGCGAGAGAAACAAGGCCGACAGCAATTGTAAGCGTTTGAAATTCCAGGCGAACGTCAACCAACTCCCAACTGTCCGGGTAAAGGCTTGCCGCTCCAGCGAGAGGGAGGCGATCGCATCCATCACCATCGGCCCATTGATGTCGGTGTGCTTAAGAAGGGTATTACTGAACAGCGCGCGCCTGGTGGCCGTAATGCCGTTGGACAGTTTGGTTGCCTGAACCGACAGGTCCTCAGCCGTTCCCGTCAGGGCGTTGATTTCGCCGCGCTCTGCAAGAAGACGCTTGCGCTCCTGCGTAACGACATCCGTCTCCGGCGGCGCGCCTTCCGCTGGCGGATCGCCCAATTCGGCAAGCCGCGCCTTGATTTCGTCTAAGCGCGGACGGGTGGCGACCGATATCGCTATGATCTGCTTGGTCGCCGCATCAACCTCGACCTTCAACTCGGCGAGACGACTATCGTCATCGGCGGCATTTTTTATCTGATCGGCAAGCCTTGCGAGGTTCTTGCGCGCCACTTCCAACTGCTCGGCAGCCTGCGCCTGTGGGCTCGCCACCGCAGCGGCCGGTTGCGGCGCGGGCTTGGCGGCCTGCTCCTGTGCCATGACGGCACCCGATGCGGTAAACATCCACAAACATAGAAAGGCGGCAAAGAGTTTCGACATCATCGGCAATTACATATCCCTTTTCCGGCAGACGCACCCTGAAACAGAATCAGGACGCGGCGCGGACAGTTTGGCGCTCCATAAGCCGGCCCGCGGCCAGATGCAAAATCGGCTTTCCCCGAGAAGTTAAAAACTTGACCCGGGTTGAGAGAGAAACGTCACTTCCGCCGGCGTAGACACACGTCCCAAAATCGCGTTGCGGTGTGGGAACCGGCCAAACTGGCGGATAACCTCGCGGTGACGAATGGCATAATCCAGATAATTGGCATCACCCAGATCGGTGAAAAGCGCCACCGATCGCGTCTGATCGACAAGGTTTTCAGAATGTTCGAACGGAAGATAGAGAAAGACGCACTGATCAACGGAGAGGCCCCGATCCGCTCCCGCCTCGAGCGCGAGTGATGCCTCCCGCAAGGCCAGACCGTCGGTCGCGAAGGCCAGCGGTGTTCCTCTATACATGTTGCGCGGCATCTGATCGAACAGAACGATGGTGGCAAGCCGGGCCATCGGCGTGGCACGCCATTCCGGCGGTACCCCGCGCGCCAATTCCCGATGCGTCAACCGGAAACGCTGTTCGCATTGGCTATCGAGTGCCGGATGTGGCTTGAACCAGTCCTGCGGTTGCAACTCGCCGAACCAGAACGACAGGACATCTTCCGGTGCGCATATATCGACGGCGTCCGCCATAGTTTCTTTCCTTATTCAATCCCGCACCAGCGCTGCGAGACGTTATCGCTCGGCTATCGTGCTGGCGGCCTGTTTCACATGCAATTTCGGCGTTACCACGGCGAATAACACCTTCGCGCGCATTTGCCATGACATCTCTCCTGAGAACCCACTGTTCGATGTTGCCAATTTACGAGCATTCATTTGCGGGCATTCAGGGAGCCTCGCCTGTCACCCGTGAGATCCGGTGTACCGGTCTCGCAGTAAATAGGCAGCCTGAATGCACTGGCTGGAAAATCAGTACAGAAACGTTATGTCAAAGACGGAAGGGATCCGGTGATCCCGGTTGGGAGTTCGACAATGAAAAAAATGATCGTTGCGGCCCTTGCCGCCCTGTTTCTTGCATCCTGCGTCGAGACGCAATCCTATGATGGATCCTATCGCGGGCCGGAGCCGATCCCCGGCAGCATTACCTATGGCGGCCAACCTCGTACCAAGCTGAGGAAAGCACCGATTGGAAGCACCCTGCACAATAACTTCTACGGCCCCTATGGCGAGCGGATCGAAGAGACCTACGTGGTCATGCCCGACCGGTCGCTCAAGCTGGTCGCGCGGCGCCGAGGCTTCATCGGATTCCCGTATGATTGACGTTCCTAGATCGGCGCTGGCGTGGTAACGTCGTTTCGCGAAGGCGCTCATCATGGCCATTTTGAGGCAAATGATTTCGATATTGGCCCCTGCCGAGGGCAGGACTTTCTCCGGCTGATCTAGGAAAAGGAAAGTTCTGCGTTATAATATTCCACCTAATGAATAGAGTATACCTGCTAACAACGGAGGTAGGCATGCGAGCGAAACAACTCACGAGATTCATTACGGTGGCACTTCTCGCCTCCAGCATCCAGATCGGCGGGCTCGGCGTTGCTTTTGCCGATACGACCATTCTCAATGTCTCCTACGACCCAACGCGCGAACTCTACAAGGATTTCAATGCGGCTTTCGCTGAAAAGTGGAAGACGGATACGGGCGAAACGGTGACGATTCAGGCGTCACATGGCGGATCGGGCAAGCAGGCTCGCGCGGTGATCGACGGACTGGAAGCTGACGTGGTGACGTTGGCGCTCGAAGCCGATATCGATGCCATCGCCAAGGAAACCGGCAAGATTCCGGCGGACTGGAAGACCAAATTCGGCAACAACAGCGCGCCTTATACGTCGACCATCGTCTTCCTCGTGCGCAAGGGCAACCCGAAGGGCATCAAGGACTGGGGTGATCTGGTCAAGGATGACATCCAGGTTATCACGCCGAATCCGAAGACTTCGGGTGGTGCCCGCTGGAACTTCTTGGCGGCCTGGGCCTGGGCGCGTGCCGCCAATGGTGGCGACGATGCCAAGGCGCAGGAATATGTGACGCAACTCTTCAAACATGTCCCGGTCCTCGACACCGGCGCACGTGGCTCGACCACGACCTTCGTACAGCGTGGCCTTGGCGACGTTCTGCTTGCCTGGGAAAATGAGGCCTATCTCTCTCTCGAAGAGCTCGGCCCGGACAATTTCGACATCATTACGCCATCCATCTCGATCAAGGCTGAACCGCCGGTGGCGCTGGTCGATGGCAATGTCGATGCCAAGGGCACGCGCAAAGTGGCGGAAGCCTATCTGCAGTACCTCTATTCGGATGTCGGCCAGAAGATTGCGGCAAAACATTACTATCGCCCCTTCAAGCCGGAAGTCGCCGATCCGAATGACATCAAGCGATTTGCCGATGTGAAGCTCGTCACTATTGACGAATTCGGCGGATGGAAGGAAGCTCAGCCAAAATATTTTGGGGACGGTGGACTGTTTGACCAGATCTACAAGCCGGGGCAATAAAACTACATGACCGCACGCACAGCTCCGCTGTGGCAATTCAGGCAGCCGAGCGTCATTCCGGGATTCGGATTGGCGCTCGGCGTTACTTTGTCATGGCTCATACTCATCATTCTCATTCCTCTATCCGGCCTTGCCTGGCGCTCCAGCGCATTGGGCTGGGGTACATTCTGGACACTCGCCACGGACCAGCGCACGATCAACGCGCTACGCATAAGTTTCGGCACCGCTTTTGTCGCGGCCCTTATCAATGTCGTCTTCGGTGTCATCCTTGCCTGGGTGCTGGTGCGCTACCGGTTTCCGGGCAAGCGTGTCATCGACGCCATGGTCGACCTGCCCTTCGCATTGCCCACCGCCGTTGCCGGTATCGCGCTGACAACACTTTACGCTCCGAACGGCTGGATCGGCAGTCTTCTGACACCGCTCGGCATCAAGATCGCTTTCACGCCCATCGGCATTGTCTTCGCGCTCGTCTTCGTCGGCTTACCCTTCGTCGTCAGAACCGTGCAGCCGATCATGGAAGAAATCGACAAGGAAGTGGAAGAGGCCGCAGCAACGCTGGGCGCCAATCGCTTCCAGACCATCAGCCGCGTGCTTCTGCCGGGCCTTGCGCCAGCGGTGTTGACCGGATTTGCGTTGGCTTTTGCCCGTGGCGTCGGTGAATACGGCTCGGTCATCTTCATCGCGGGCAACCTGCCCTACGTTTCGGAAATCGCCCCTCTCTTGATCGTCATTCGCTTGGAAGAATTCAACTATCCGGCCGCAACCGCCATCGCCGCCGTCATGCTGATCATCTCATTTGCCATGCTGCTGATCATCAACATGATCCAGGCCTGGAGCAGAAAGAGGTACGGCTATGGCGCATGATGCTACAACCACCGGCACCGGAAACACTGAACTGGTCCGGGTCGCCACCTCCGAAAGCCGGTTTGCGCGTTACGGCCTGATCGGCATTGCGCTCTGTTTCGTCGCGCTGTTTCTCGTTTTGCCGCTCGCAGCGGTGTTTACGGAAGCCATGCGCAACGGCCCCGGCGAATTTTTCACCGTATTGTCGGACCCGGAAACCTTTGCAGCGATCGAGTTGACGCTGCTCGTAGCCGTCATCGCCGTGCCGCTCAATCTGGTTTTCGGCGTTGCCGCAGCCTGGGCGATTGCCAAATTCGAATTCAAGGGCAAGGCGTTCCTCACCACCCTGATCGACCTGCCCTTCTCGGTTTCGCCGGTCATCTCCGGTCTGGTCTTCGTCCTCCTGTTCGGCTCCCACAGCCTGCTTGGACCATGGCTGCAAAGCCACGGCATACAGATCCTGTTTGCTGTTCCCGGCATTGTGCTTGCGACAGTGTTCGTCACCTTCCCCTTCGTTGCCCGAGAGCTGATCCCGCTGATGCAGGAACAGGGAACCAGCGACGAGGAAGCAGCCCTGTCACTCGGTGCAAGCGGCTGGCAGACCTTCTGGTATGTCACGCTACCCAACATCAAATGGGGCCTGCTTTATGGTGTCCTGCTGTGCAATGCCCGGGCGATGGGCGAGTTCGGCGCAGTCTCCGTCGTTTCCGGACATATCCGCGGACTGACCAATACCATGCCGCTGCAGGTGGAAATTCTCTACAATGAATATAATTTCGTTGCTGCCTTTGCCGTTGCAACGCTTCTCGCCCTGCTGGCGCTCCTCACCCTCGTTCTGAAGTCGCTGCTTGAAATGAAGTACAGCGCCCAGATCGCGGCGAGCCGTCGGCACTGAAAGGTCAAGTCCATATGGAAGTTCGCGTTCAAAACATACGCAAGGAATTCAGCCGCTTTCCGGCGCTGAACGACGTCTCGCTCGATATCCGTTCGGGCGAATTGATTGCCCTGCTTGGGCCCTCCGGCTCCGGTAAGACGACGCTGCTGCGGCTGATTGCAGGCCTGGAAAGCCCGACCGAAGGCACCGTCTATTTCGGCAACGAAGATGCGTCTCGCAAGACTGTCCAGCAGCGCAATATCGGTTTCGTGTTCCAGCACTATGCCCTGTTCCGCCACATGACTGTGCTCGACAATGTCTCCTTCGGCCTGACGATCCGCCCGGCCGGCCGCCGGCCCTCCAAAGATGAGATCCGCAAGCGCGCGCTCGAACTGCTCGACCTCGTTCAACTCAGCGGCCTTGAAAAACGCTATCCGGCTCAGCTATCAGGCGGCCAGCGCCAGCGCGTAGCACTCGCCCGTGCGATGGCGGTGGAACCCAATGTCCTTTTGCTTGACGAGCCCTTTGGTGCACTCGACGCGCAGGTGCGCAAGGAGTTGCGCCGCTGGCTGCGCGAAATCCATGACCGCACCGGCCATACGACGGTTTTCGTCACCCATGATCAAGATGAGGCATTGGAACTCGCCGACCGCGTCGTCGTGATGAGCAAGGGCAAGATTGAACAGATCGGCACACCGGATGAAATCTACGACACACCGAATTCACCCTTCGTCTTCGGCTTTATCGGCGAGTCCAACATCCTGCGCGTGCGGGTCGAAAACGGCCAACTCTGGATCAAGGAGCATTCGATCGGCGTCAGTGCACTGGGTGAGGCTGACGGTCCGGCCCAGCTCTATTTCCGCCCGCATGATATCGAGCTTCTCGATGGTAACGGTGGCTGCATCGCGGGTCTCGTCGCCATGACCCGCCGCGTTGCCGGAACACGTCATGTCGAACTCGACATCGGCGCCGCCAACAGCAAGGTCGAGATCGAACTGCCGCCAGAAAAAGTCACATCCGACCATTCGCGCATCGCTTTCCGGCCGACACGCTGGAAACTGTTCCGCGACTGAAGACGACAAATCTGGCGGGGCCTGCAGCAGCAAAGTCCCGCCAGTTTTAGCAGCAACTGCTCTTAGGCACCTGCCGCAGGGATTTAACGCCACAGCGAGAGGCACCCAGCGGCGCCTAGTGCTGCCTAAAAGCCTCTCCTGCTAACATATGTTCTTGGTTTTTCATTCTTTTTCGAAAGACGGACTTGATCCTTGCCATCAAGCAGTCGCATCCTGCGAAACCATCCAGCATTTGGATCTCGCCGGGGCCAGCCATGAACTATCGCCGCGAAATCGACGGGCTCAGATCCGTCGCTGTTATACCTGTGGTGCTATTTCATGCCGGTTTTCAACAGTTCAGTGGCGGCTTTGTCGGCGTCGATATTTTCTTCGTCATCAGCGGGTATCTGATCACTTCGATCATCATCGCAGAACGCGACAAGGGACATTTCTCGCTGCTCAAATTCTACGAGCGCCGCGCTCGCCGCATCCTGCCCGTGCTGTTTTTCGTACTTTTATGCTGCCTGCCGTTCGCCTGGGTGTGGATGCTGCCAGAGCAGATGGCAAGCTTTGCCCGCAGCATCATCGCCGTCTGCCTGTTCGCCTCCAATTTCTTTTTCTGGCACCAAAGCGGCGGCTATTTCGCGGCCGCATCGGAAGAACAGCCGCTGCTGCACACCTGGAGCCTTGCCGTTGAGGAGCAGTATTACATGCTGTTCCCGCTGTTTGTCATGGCGCTGTGGCGTTTCGGACGGCGGGCACTGATCATCGCCATCAGCGCCGTGGCCCTGGCCAGCCTCCTGCTTGCCCAATACGGCTCGATCAATTTCGAGACGGCCAATTTCTACCTGCCGAACACGCGCGCCTGGGAACTACTGGCGGGCTCGCTCTGCGCCTTCCTGCTGACTGGCGGCAAACAGTACAGGAGCAACACCCTGTCGCTCGCCGGACTGGCCATCATCATCTTCTCCATCTTCGATTATGATCAGACGACGCCTTTTCCCTCACTCTATGCACTCGTCCCCGTTATGGGTGCGGTCCTGATCATCCTCTTTGGCGCGCAAGGCACCCTGACCGCGCGGCTGCTCTCGACCCGCCCGATGGTGGGCATCGGGTTGATCAGCTACAGCCTCTATCTCTGGCACCAGCCGGTTTTTGCTTTCGCGCGTATCCGCAGCATCACGGAACCATCGCTGGTTCTGATGAGTTTCCTCGCCCTTGCTTCCATTGGCCTCGCCTACCTGTCCTGGCGGTTTGTCGAAACGCCGTTCCGCGCCACAGGAACGGCGCGGCTTCTGCCGACACCCGCCCGCATTCTCACTACCAGCGGTATCGCGGCATTGCTTTTCATAAGCATCGGTTTCTACGGCACATCAAGCAACGGCCTGCAGTTTCGCCTGCCGCAAGCCGCGCTGACAGCCCTTGCCGAGCAGGAACATCACGATCCCGTCATGGATACCTGCCTGTTCGATAAGGGCGAAGCCTCCCTGCCCCATCCTGTCCGGCAATGCCTGACCAAACACTCGGCCAGCAGCAAGACGATCCTGATCGGCGATTCGCATGCCGGCGCCCTTGGCGGCGAAGCTCTGCGCAGCTTTGATGCGGCCAATATCGATCTCTATGTGATGGCGCATTCAGCCTGTGTCGGCTTTTCCGGGTTCTACGTATCCAATCCGAAATACAAGTTTCGCTGCAACCCGTTTTTCACTGGCATCGAGGATTACATCCGCACGAGCGGCATGCAAACCATCATCATGGCCAGCCGCTGGAGCCTCTATGTCGAGGGAACGCCCTTTGACAATGGTGAAGGTGGCATCGAATCGCTACAACCCACTTATGTCGATCTGTTCGACCGGCTTGATGAACAGGCCAAGCAGGATGACCCGGCGCGCAAGGCGCGGGTGCTGAAGCAATATGTGGCAGACATCCAAGCCTATCTCGCCACCGGCCATAACGTCGTGCTCGTCTACCCCCTCCCGGAGGCCGGATGGAACGTTCCGGACGTCGTTGCAAAAAGCGCGATGTCCGGTGTCAGCAATCTCGAATTCAGCACAAGCTACGATCGCTACCAGCAACGAAACGGTGCAGTCATCGCAGCCTTCGATGCGCTCTCCCATCCCAACCTGTTCCGCGTGCGCCCCGCCGATACCTTCTGCAACAGCTTCATCAAGGATCGCTGCATCAACAGCCTGAGTGCGGAGAAGGTATTTTATATCGACGATGATCACCCGTCCGCTTCAGGGGCGCAGCTCGTTGTTCCGGCGATACTGAAAGCCGTACAGGCAATCGAAGCAGAAAATACCGGAACCGCGGCGTTCACCCGGTAGACCACAGGATTTGCAATTCCAGCTTCATCCTGACGACTGGCCTGTGATCGGCATTGAGCACCTCGATCTCCAGAGCCTTGACCGGATCCTCCGGCAATCCGTCGAGAGCCATTTCAGCCAGTACGATCTTGGCCTGGCGGATCGCTGCGGTGAGATCCGGAAAATCGAAAGCATCATCGGCCGGAATTGTGCCGTCATTGTCGATTACCTTGAAGTAGAACGCGGCCATAGCATTTTCCCTTGTCTGGGGAAAAAGCATGAAAACGCAAAAGGTTGCCTGACGAAAAAAACTATCGGGGCGGCGGCACACATGTCTTAGTGAATAGCGCCAAACTCAAATCGCGCTACACTGCAGGCATCACGGCCACGCTTTCAGCAATGACCGTACCCGGACAGCAGGTCCATCCTCAAAGGAGGAACAACAATGGCATATTTCAATCCGCAGGCCGATGCGCTTTGCAGTGAGGATATCGACGCGCTGCGGCAGGTTTTCGAGCAGTTTTGCAAAACGCATCAGACCACGGGCTCAGACGCGGACATGCAAATCTGTGCCGCTGCCATTGTCCGGCTCTATCAGAGTGGAGAACGCGACCCCGCGGCTTTGACCAGAGCGTGTGAGGCAGCCCTGCGGCGGGATTTTGCAATCGGGGCATAAGGCTGGGCGAGCCCTCAATAATGCTAGGCTTCCGACCTATTTCGTCTCCTCGGCAGCATTTTCCGGTGCGACCGTCAGTGGGTCGGGTGGCACGGTGCTATTGGCACCTTCGTTTGGCGAGAAATACTGAACGGCGAGGATACTCAGGATCGAACCGACAATCAGTGCAATGACAGCAATCATAAGCGTGCGCGAGGTCATGACGATCCCCGCGCCGGAACAATATTGTACCGGGCCGCGTTTTCCGCGGCCCGTTCTGCGCTCTGGTTACTCGTAGACATAAACGATCCGGCGGCTCTGCGGATCGACCAGCATCGGCCGATCGTTGATGCGCACATAGCTGTATTGGTAATTCGGCACCTGCGTGATCACCATGTCACCGGGGAGCGTGGCTCCGACGACGATGTCACCGTCATACGTAACTGTTTCCGTCGGCGCGCCATCGATATAGGTCCGCACTTCCGGCGGCGGGATAATTGCGCCGCTGCTATCGACGGTGCCCAACAGTTCATCGCCAGGTGCCGGCGAAGCAGGGCCATCGACGACCACGGTCTTTTCATAGCTCACCACCGGAACACCAAGATCGGCACGGCGTTCCTGGACAACAACGGGCGCACCGTCATAATCGACCGTCAATTCCTGTGCGTAAACCCAACCGCGCAAACCGTTGACGTCGATACGGCACCAGCTTTCGCCTTCAAGGCATCCGTCAAGGGCAGCAGAGCTGCCGCGCGTGGCGATACCAACGGAGGGATAGTCCGCGCCCGGTCCGGAATAGACCGTCAGGTCCGTCGCCGTCGTTGCCATCATACCGGCCGAAGCGAAGCCGGCTCCCGTCAGAAGCATCGCCCCCGCGAGTAAAGGCTTTGAAATCCACCGCATGTTCTTCTCCTTGTTGAACAGTGGACACAACGCCCGACCGCCGCCAAGGTTCCCGTGCGCGGCGCGTCCTACCCGGCCTGCATCTGGCTGAGGCGGCCATAAAGCCCGTTCATGCTCAGGAGTTCAGCATGGCTTCCGTCTTCAACGATCGCCCCCTCGTTGACGACGAGAATGCGGTCAGCCTGGGTAATCGTTGCCAGCCGATGGGCGATCACCAACGTGGTTCGTCCCTTCGACAACTCTGCCAAGGATTGCTGGATGGCACGTTCGGTTTCGGTGTCGAGCGCCGATGTCGCTTCGTCGAGAATGAGGATCGGCGGGTTCTTCAGGAAAATGCGAGCGATCGCTAAGCGCTGCTTCTGGCCGCCTGACAGTTTCACACCGCGTTCGCCGACAACCGTGTCGAGCCCCTGTGGCAGGTCGGCAATGACGCCTTCAAGCCGCGCCTTGCGGGCCGCCTCGACAATATCCGCCTCGGTGGCATCCAGCCGGCCATAAGCGATGTTTTCACGCAGGGAGCCTGCAAACAGGAAAACATCCTGGCTGACGATGCCGATATGATTGCGAAGCGACCGCAGGCTCATATCGCGAATGTCGATATCATCGATGGTGATGGAACCACCGGTCACCTCATAGAAACGCGGCAGCAAGGCACAGATCGTCGTCTTACCGGCACCCGAGGGGCCGACGAAAGCCACCGTTTGGCCGGCACGGATGTCGATACTCAAATCCTTGACGATCGCCTTCGATTCCCGATAACCGAAACTCGCCTTGTTATAGCGGATATTGCCCTTCAGCCCGGCGACATCGCGGGCACCCGGCCTGTCGGCGATATCCGGACGCGTATCGAGAAAATCGACATAGCGGCGAAAACCGGCAATACCCTTTGGGTAGGTCTCGATGACCGAATTGATCTTGTCGACCGGACGGAAGAACACACCGACCAGCAGCAGGAACCCGACGAAGCCACCGGCCGTCAGCTCGCCATTCAGAACGAAGTAGCTGCCGGCCACCAGCACGACCATCTGGACGAGACGCATGGAGAGATAGCTTAGCGTCGTCGAGACGGCCATGATCCGGTAGGCATCAAGCTTGGTCTTGCGGTAACGCTGGTTGTCCTTCTCGAACAGCCCGCGCTCATGGTCTTCATTGGCAAACGCCTGCACCACGCGGATGCCGCCGACATTTTCTTCGATGCGGGCATTGAAATCACCGACACGATTGTAGAGCGCCTGCCAGTTGCGGGTCATCCGGCCACCGTATCGTGTCGTCAGCCACGCCGTCAGCGGCAGCACGAGGGCGGTGATCAACGCCAGCTTCGGATTGACCGAGAACATCAGGAGAAACGCCCCGATCAGCGTCATGATGGCGATGAACACGTCTTCCGGCCCGTGATGGGCAACCTCGCCGATTTCCTCGAGATCCTTGGTCAGCCGCGCGACAAGATGGCCGGTCTTCTGGTTGTCGAAATAGCCGAAGGACAGTTTCTGCAAGTGGTCGAACGCCTTGCGGCGCATCTCGGTCTCGATATTGATACCGAGCATATGGCCCCAATAGGTGACAACAGCCATCAACCCGCCATTGACGAGATAGATCAGCATCAGGCCAGCCGAAGCCGCCGCGACATAACCCCACTGCCCGGTCGGCAACAGCACATCGATGAACAGCTTGACGGCGATGGGGAAACCCAGCTCCAGCAAGCCGGACGTCACCGCGCAGGAGAAATCCAGCAGGAACAGGCGCCGGTGCGGCCGGTAATAGGAAAAGAAGCGGGCGACGAGATCGCGCATGATGTCGGGTCCCTGGTCGGCGTTCAACCGCGAAGCGAACAGCCGGATACGGAAAGTGGCGCCATCGTCTCTCAAGACAAGTGCGCTTGGTTGATCCCGCTCCTTTTAGCCAGTTCGGCGTGAACAACAAGCTTCCTGGCGAAAACTTGTCTAGAAAACGAAGGTTTATCTGATCCGCTCGTAAAGTTCAGCGAGCTTACGCCGCCACGCCGACGCGGGGGATGAGGAAACGCAGCCGCCCGCGCAATTGCGGATGAGGTCCGATCTTTGCTTGGCATACGGCCGTTGCCGCTCAGCTGTCCCGCGTTTCGTTGGCGGCGATCCGGGAGGCGTCAGCCGATCCGAATTCTCATGCGGCTAAGGTCTGTCGCCAGCGACATGGCGCTCCAGAAACGGCAGGTTGTCCTGCCCCCAGTAAATCTCACTGTCGTAAAGGAATGTCGGGAAACCGAACACGCCACTTTCCAGCGCATGTACGCGGTCAGCGGCCCATTTCGCCCGCACGTCTTCATCCGCCTGCCGTTGCAGGAGGCCCGCGCCGTCAAATCCTGCCGCATTTGCGATTGCTTCGCGGACTTGCGGCTGTCCGATATCCTTTGCCTCCCCCCAAAAGGCATGCTGCAGCGTGCGGGTCAGGCTGATCCAGTCCTTGCCATCGAGATAGGCAGCGATGATGATCAGCGAAGCGGGTGCCGGATCGCTCAACTCCGGACGGTTCTCAAGGATCAGCGTCTTACCCCGCACGCCCGCCCAGCGCTTCAGATCACGCATCCAGTAGGTGCGCCGCACTTGCGGACGGTTGCGTGAAAAGATCCCGCCATTCTCTTCCACGACGGTCGTCAGATAGGGTTTGATCTCGACACCGTTCTTTTCCGCAAGGTCAACAAATGCGTCAAAGCCAATATAAGACCATGGCGAGCCGATGGAGAAGAAGTACTCAATTGTTTTGGTCAATGCCTGCTATTCCTGTGTATCGAGATGGGAAAAAACCTGTGCCTTGATCAGGCCGTCCGCCTCTGCCGGTCAACGCCGTTGATCCAGCCGAGCCGGGGCGCAATAAGGCTGACAAAGTCGTGGATAATCTGGCAGTACTCCGCGTCTTCGAATTCATAGGGAAGCTCAAGCCTGAGTTCGCTGACATGCGGCAGGATCGGGTCGGCAAACAGCCGCTCCAGAATGTCTTCAGACGTACCAACAATGTCGCGGGCATAGAGTGTGCGGCGCTCGCCTTGCGGGGTCAGCGTCCGTTCGTTTCGCCCCGCCGCATAGTCGAGATAACGCTTGCGGGTCTGCGCATCGGCGCTGTCAGTGGGAATGATGACACGCCCGAGCCCGACACGCCTGCCGAGCCCGCCGGTCTCCCAGTAGGCCGCCAGCTGCCGCGACTGCGCGACGAAGAAATCATCGGTCTCCTCACCGGTCGTGACATTGCCGATCAGAAGATTAAAACCGTTACGCCCGGCCCAGGCGGCCGAGCGTAGCGAACCGCCGCCATACCAGAGGCGGTCGGTCAGCCCCCTGGCATGAGGTTGCAGGCGGGGCCGCTGCGGTCCGAAGGGCGTCTTGATGACGGTTGTTTCGTCACCGACAGGATTACTCTTCAGGTTATCGGCGAAGCGCAGCACCCGTTCGTGGGAGAAGTCGAACTTTTCCCAATCACCGTCGAACACCAGCGGCGCGATCAGGTCGGCATGCAGCGGTCGGCCGGCACTCAATCCGACATTCAGCCGTCCGCGCGAGAGAACATCGACCGTCGAAAGATCCTCTGCAAGCCGGTACGGACTTTCATAACCAATCGGAATAACCGCCGTCCCGAGCTGGATGCGGCTGGTGCGCTGGCTTGCCGCCGCCAGAAACGCGGTCGCCGACGAAATGCCAGGCTCCAGATGCCGCTGGCGCACCCAGGCGCTCTGAAAACCGATCTCCTCGCCATATTCGAGAAGCTTCAGCGTCTTTTCCAATCCGGACAACGGATCACCGGCGGGATAATTGCCCGGCGTCAGAAAGCCGATATGGTTGATGGCGATGCTGCTCATCGTGTCTTCCTTCGATTTTTTGGCTTCACGATTTCGGCAGACCGGGCGGATTGGTTTGCGATTTTGGCAGGGCTTCCTCAGCGAGGTGCCAATGATCAAGAATCCCGGCGTAAACACCCTTCTCAATCAGCCCGTTGGTGGCGACCGTTAAGGCGTCCGCCAGCCCACTGCCCTTTTTCGTGGTGATAGCCACGTCGGAACGATCCGGCCAGCCGGCGCTCAGGGTGCCAACGCGCTTGATGTTGTGATCGCGTGCAGCAATGTAAACGAGCTGCGCATGCGGCTGGACGATGACCTCGGCCCGGCCCGACGATACCGCCAGGAGGCTCGCCGCCTCGTCGTCATAATATTGCAACTCCAGCAGCTTCAACCCAGCAGCGACGTTCTCGTCATTCCATCTGAGCAGGATGCGCTCCTGGTTGGTGCCGGCACCGACGATGATCCGCAGACCCGCGACATCCTTCGGCTCCTTGATCGCACTGATCGGGCTATCGGATTTGACGAAGAAACCGTGCAGGCCCTGGCGATAGGTAGAGAAATCGAACTTCTCCTTGCGCTGCTCGGTGACGCCAACATTGGAGATCACGGCATCGTATTTGCCGGATGCCAGGCCAAGCGGCCAGTCGATCCAGGCAACTGGAACGAGTTCCAGTTCAAGTCCCAGACTATCGGCAATGGCGGAGGCATAATCCGGGTCTGCCCCGACAACGGTCTTTGCATCGGTCGCATAGGTCGCGAGCGGCGGCCCGCCGGGACTGACCGCGACCGTGAACTTGCCGGGCGAGACAAAGGCAAAATCCTTCGAGATCGCGGCGATGGCGGCATCATTCTTTTCCGCCCGGATGCGGGCCGGTTGTTCGGGGCTGAGGTCGAATACCTCGTCCGCTTGAGCCACGCCGAAAAATGTCAGCGTCGAGGCAAGTGCGCTGATCAGGAACGTCCGGAAAGCGGGTCTATCACTCATTGTCATTGTCTCCATGGATTGTCCGGCCCGGCGCCACAGGTAGCACCGGGCCGCCTCGTACCGTTTTACGAACCGCTCTTCGGCAAGCCGGCTGGGTTGGTGTAGGACTGATCGACACCTTCGGCTTCGAGGCTCCAGTGCTTCAGCACTTCGCCATACTTGCCGCTCTTGATCAGGTCGTTGATCGCCACCGTCACCGCATCGGCAAGACCGGCGCCCTTGCGGGTCGTGACCGCGATGTCGGCCGCCAGTGGCCAGCCACCGCTGACGATGCCAACGAGCTTGGTCTGGCTCTTGATCGAGGCGCTATAGGCCTGCGTTGCGTTCGGATTGAACTCGACATCGGCGCGGCCGGACTGCAGCGCCAGTTCGGCGGCCGCACGGTCGTCGTAATATTGCACCTCGATCGGCGCGAGACCCGCTGCAACGTTCTGGCGGTCCCATTCAAGAATGATCTTTTCCTGATTGGTGCCCGCCCCTGTGATCACCTTCAGCCCGGCGACATCCTTCGGCTCCTTGATCTCGGTGACCTTGCTGTCGGCCTTGACGTAAAAGCCC
Organism: Rhizobium sp. Root1204; assembly: GCF_001424965.1. Classification (NCBI taxonomy): domain Bacteria; kingdom Pseudomonadati; phylum Pseudomonadota; class Alphaproteobacteria; order Hyphomicrobiales; family Rhizobiaceae; genus Rhizobium; species Rhizobium sp. Root1204. The sequence continues at coordinate 75,720 of NZ_LMCZ01000041.1, read as the reverse complement.
AGCACATCCTTGCGATAGGTGGAGAAATCGAACTTCTCCTTGCGCTCTTCGGTCACCGTGACATTGCTGATGACCGCGTCATATTTGCCGGAGGCAACACCGAGCGGCCAGTCTGCCCAGGCAACGGAGACCAGTTCGAGCTCAAGACCCAACGAATCCGCCAGAAGCGAAGCGAGGTCCGGATCGGCACCAACAACCGTCTTGGCGTCCGAAGCATAGGTGGCGATCGGCGGATCCCAGGCATTGATGGCAACGGTGAGCTTGCCCGGCGTGACGAATTTGAAGTCGCTTGCGATCGCCTTGATCGCCGCTTCGTCTTTTTCGGCACGAACCCGCTTGGAAATATCCGGGCTCAGGTCGAACTTCTCGGCCGCATGTGCGGAGCCCAGCCCAAGGGCCGCGATCGTAACGGCGCCTGCCATCAGAAGTTTAGCATTGTGTAAGAATGTCATGTGTCCCGTCTCCATTTTCATCTTATGGTTGCAGTTGATGTCAGTCCCATCCCGTACGCTTAGGCGGCCGGAAATCTGCTAGAGAACTTTTGCGAGGAATTCGCGGGTACGCGGATGGTTCGGCTGATTGAAGATCCGGGCCGGTGGGCCGACCTCCAGAATGTGGCCGCCCTCCATGAACACCACCGTATCGGCCACTTCGCGGGCAAACCCAACTTCGTGGGTGACGATCACCAGTGTCGTTCCGGTACGGGCCAATTCCTTGATCACATCAAGCACTTCGCCGACCAGCTCCGGGTCAAGCGCCGATGTCGGCTCGTCGAACAGTAGCACCTTCGGCTTCAGCGCCAAGGCGCGAGCGATGGCAACACGCTGCTGCTGGCCGCCGGAAAGCTGGCGGGGATAGGCATCGATCTTGTCCGTCAGGCCGACGCGGGAAAGAAGCTCCCGCGCCAGCTCGACGGCCTCGGCGCGATCCGTCCCCCGGACCTGCATGGGCGCTTCAACCAGGTTTTCCAGCACGGTCAGATGCGGGAAGAGATTGAAGTTCTGGAACACCATGCCGATGTCGGCACGGCTTTTCAGAATATCCTTTTCCTTCAGTTCGTAGAGCGTTTCGCCGTTCTGGCGATAGCCGACAAGATCACCGTCGACGGAGATGAAGCCGCTATCGACACGTTCCAGATGGTTGATAGCGCGCAACAGGGTCGACTTGCCGGAGCCGGACGGTCCGAGAATAGCGGTGACGCTTCCTGCCGGAAGTGTCAGGTCGATCGCATCCAGCACCTTCAAGGCACCGAAACTTTTCGAAATGCCATGGATGCGGACGGTAGCACCGGCTCTCAATAAAGGCGCATCGCGAAAACCGGTTTTGCGGACGGTCGGGGCGCTTGCACCGGCGACCTGCCGCGGCAGTGGCTGGCGAAAGCGAGTGAAGAACGCCTGGAAAGGCAGAGGCACCGGATTGCGCACCGCGCCTTTGGAAAAGTACCGCTCGATATAGTGCTGGGCGATTGACAGCACGGTCATGATCACCAGATACCAGGCCGTCGCCACCATCAAGAGCGGGATGACTTCAAGGTTGCGGCGGTAGATAACCTGCACCGTGTAGAACAGCTCCGGCAGAGCAAGCACGTAGACCATCGACGTGCTTTTCGCCAGACCGATGATCTCGTTGAAGCCGGTCGGCAGGATCGAGCGCATCGCCTGCGGAAGGACGATGCGGAACACCTGGCGGCGGCGCGGCAGGCCAAGGGCGGCGGCGGCTTCAAGTTGGCCCTGATCGACGGACAGGATGCCACCCCGGACGATTTCCGAAAAGAACGCAGACTGGTTCAGCGTAAGCCCGAGGAAGGCGGCGGCAAACGGCGTCAGCAACTGCACGGTCGGATAATTGAACAGGACCGCATCGGTGAATGGTACGCCGATTTTGATCGTCTCGTAGAGGTAGCCGAGATTGTTGAGAACCAGCAGCAGCACGATCAGCGGGATCGAGCGCAGCAGCCAGACATAGCCCCATGAGAGGCCGGACAACAACGGCGATTTCGACACCCGGGCAAGCGCCAGTGCCGTCCCCAGCACCGAGCCGGACACGGTTGCCAGCGCCGTCAGCAACAACGTCCGGCCGAGACCCGCCAGAACCGGTTCGGCAAAGAACCATTCGGCAAAGACATTCCAGCCCCAGCGCGGGTTGGTGAAGGTCGAATAGAGAATTGCAGCAATGACGAGGCCGGCGAATACGGTACCCACCAGCCTTCCGGGATGGCGCGCGGGAATAATCCGGTAGCGCGAATAGTCCTGGCTGTGCCCGGCCGCTCTACGGCCTGGCTCGATGCCTGCGAAATCTGACGTGAGCGCCATCTGCTGCCCCCTAGTAAGTGGTGAAATTTCTGATTGCTCAGCGCTGTCCGGCTGCACGCGGGAACGGTTGCTCCGCTGCCACGGCCCCCGGCAGCCCCGCGACCGCGAGATGGCCGATCTCTTTCTCAAAGGGCAGAGACTTGTAGATTTCCGGGTCGGCATCGACGTCGAACAGCGCCGTGTAACCGTATTTCAGATAGAGGCCGACGGCCTCCGGCTGGCGAAAGCCGGTGGTCAGGTAGATGCGGGAAAATCCCTGACGCGCCGCCTGTTCCTCCAGTTCGATCAAAACCTTGACGGCAAGGCCCTGACGGCGCAGGTCGGAGCGTGTCCAGATGCGTTTGAACTCGACGGTGCGCTCGTCATAATATTTGAAGGCACCGCCGCCGATCGTCTCCCCGTTGCGCTGAAGCAGCAGAAAATTCCCATGCGGCGGCGCAAAAGCTTCGGCCGGATAGCGGTTCATCTCTTCGACTGCACCGGCGGCGCTGAAATACGATCCGTAACGGCTGTCGTACTCGTAGGTCAGTTCATCGATCAGCGGTTTTGCGCGGGGATCAAGCGGCGTGGTGTAGACAAACGTATCGCTCATTTTCGCCATTCCTGTTCAAACTGTGGCTGTTGAGATCTAGTTGAGAAAAGCTTCCGCCAGGCGCACCCAGTAGCGGGCGGCGGGCGCGATGATCGCGTCGTTGAAATCGTAATGGGCGCTGTGCAGGGGCGCTGTGTCGCCATTGCCGACGAACAGGTAACTGCCGGGCTTTTCCTGCAGCATGAAGGCGAAATCCTCACTCGCCGTGCGCGGCTTGAACCCCTCCTCCACCCTTGCCGGGCCGAAAGTGGCGAGTGCGACACTGCGTGCAAAATCGGTCTCTTCGCGGTGGTTGATCAGCGCCGGGAAACCCAGCCTGTAATCCACATCAGCGACGGCGCCAAAACTCTCCGCCTGCGCCCGCGCCAGCGCCGGAATGCGTTCCTGCAACTGCTGGCGAACGGTTTCGGTAAAGGCGCGCATGGTGAGTTTCAGCTCGACGCTCTCCGGAATGACATTGGAGGCCGAGCCCGCGTGGATAGAGCCGACTGTCGCCACTGCCATTTCCTGCGGATCGACATTGCGCGAGACCACGCTCTGCAGCGCCGTGATGAAGGATGCGGAGGCCAGCACCGGATCGATAGCGCGGTGCGGCTCTGCCCCATGACCGCCCTTGCCGACAATGCGGATCTTCGCCTGATCGACGGATGCCATCGCCGGCCCGGCGACAAAGCCGAACTGACCCAGCGGCACACCGGGCCAATTGTGCAGCCCGAAGATCGCATCGACCGGAAAGCGCTCGAACAGTCCTTCCGAAATCATCTTGCGGGCACCGGCGCCGATTTCCTCGGCCGGCTGGAAGATCAGGTGAAGCGTTCCGTCGAACGTTGAGCTTTCAGCAAGATAACGGGCGGCGGCTAGGAGAATGGACGTATGGCCATCGTGGCCGCAGGCGTGCATGACACCCGGATTGCTGCTGGCATAGGCAAGCCCAGTTGCCTCCTCGATCGGCAGGGCATCCATATCGGCCCGGATGCCGATCCGGCGTTCGCCAGCGCCACGCTTCAACGTTGCGACAACACCTGTTCCGGCGATGCCGGTGGTGACATCGTATCCCCAGGAGGACAGATGCGAAGTGATCAGCTTGCTGGTCCGCCGCTCCTGGAAGGCAAGCTCCGGATACTGATGGAGGTCGTGGCGAAGCGCGATGATCTCGTCGAGATAGGCGGCGATGCCTTGCTCTACCGGATCGTTCAGGCGTTGGGTCTGTGCGATGATGTTCATGGCCGCTCCCGGCGCCTCAGGCGCCGACCGCCTTTCCACGTTCGACGTTTTCCGTGGGGGCTGCATAGCGGCTTTCGCGGTATTCGAGTCCCAGATGATCCCGCAGTGTCGCGCCCTCGAGCGCCGGATTGAAATAGCCACGCTGTTCCAGGATCGGCAGGACATGGGTGGCGAAATCGTCGAGCCCTTCGGCAATCACCGGGAACCCGAGAATGAAACCGTCGGCAGCCCCCTCCTCGACCCAGCGGATGATCTCGTCGGCGATATGCTCGGCAGTGCCGATGAAAGTCGTCCGCGGCGTGGCCGCATCAAGGGCAATTTCGCGCAGGGTGAGGTTTTTCTCACGCGCCGTCTTCTTGATCCGGTCGGTGGTGGCGCGAAAACTGTTCTTGCCGATATCGCCGATATCCGGAAAGGCCTCGTCCAGTGGGTACACGCTGAAATCATGATGATCGAAAAACCGGCCGAGATAGAGCAACGCTTCCTCGATGGTGACGAGATTGCGGATCGCCTGGTATTTCCGTTCCGTCTCCTCCGTCGTTGCGCCGACTATCGGCCCGATGCCCGGATAGAGGCCGATCTCGGCCGCACGCCGCCCCTGCGCGATCGTGCTCTGCTTGACCTGCTTGTAAAAAACCTTGGCGTCCTCGATCGGCCCGCCATTGGTGAAGACGGCATCGGCATGTTTACCGGCGAGCCTGATGCCAGAATCGGACGCACCCGCCTGGAAAATAACCGGCTGGCCCTGTTTCGAGCGGCCGATATTCAGTGGACCTTCGACGCGGAAAAAGCGACCCTTGTGACCAAGCGTGTGCAGTTTCGCCGTATCGGCATAGACACCGGTCTCCCGATTACGGACAAAGGCGTCGTCATCCCAGGAATCCCACAGCCCCTTGGCAACATCGAGATATTCGTCGGCGATCTCGTAGCGCAACTCGTGTTCGGGATGCTCGCGGCTGTAGTTGCGGCCCGATCCTTCGAGCGGCGTCGTCACCGCATTCCAGCCTGCTCTACCGCCGCTGATCAAATCGAGCGTGGCAAACTGACGGGCGACGGTGAAAGGGTCGCTATAGGAGGTGGAGACGGTGCCGACGAGGCCGATTTTCGAGGTTGAAGCAGCCAGAGCAGAGAGGACGGAGATCGGTTCGAACCGGTTGAGGAAATGCGGGATGGACTGTGCGTTGATGTAGAGCCCATCGGCAACGAAGGCAAAAGCAATGCCTGCGGCCTCTGCCCGGCGGGCGGTGTTGACGAAGAACTCGAAGTTGACGCTGGCATCGGCTGGCCCGCTCGGGTGTTTCCAGGCGTTCATATGGCCACCGGGACCTTGCAGCATGATGCCGAACGGAATGTGTTTCTGAACCATCGGAGAAATCCTTTTTGTCGATATCAAGCGGCGAGAGACAGCCGTTCCTTGGCGAGACGTTCGATCGAGGCGAGGCGCTCGGCAGCGGCAAGCGCCGGCGTTTCGATGATAAATTCGGAAATGCCGTAGCGGCTGTGCAGGTCATCGAGTTGCGCCCGCACCTCGGCGGCGGTGCCGTGCAGTACGCTCGGTGCCTTGGATTCGAGCCTGTCGATGGCGACGCCGGCCTGCCGCGCATATTCAGCGGCCTGCTCCTCGGTGCCGACATTAACGCTTCTGCCGTCCACGAGGAAAACCTTGACGATGCGCAGATCGCTTACAGCCTTGCGCGCCACATCAGCGTCTTCTGCGGCATAGGCGGCAAGCGCCAGGATCGGCGTCTTGCCGCTGGCGCGTGTATAGGCGTCAAAGGTCTTGCGGAGATTTTCCGGATCGCCGTTCAACTGCCCCGCAAAAACCAGCCGCCAGCCCTTGGCTGCGGCAAGCTCGGCACTGTCAACACTGGCGCCAAGCAGGAAGCGCTCCGGCGGCGCGGGCGGAAACGGGGTCGCATGTGGACCTTCGGAAGCGGGATCGGCGGCAAGATAGGTATTGATGCCGGACAATTGCTCGGCAAAGTCCGGCTTTCCGGATGGATCAACACCGGCCTGAAGCGCACGGGTCGAGAGCGGAAAGCCGCCCGGCGCCTTGCCGACGCCGAGATCGACACGGCCCGGGGCAAGCGAGGCCAGAAGGTTGAAGGTCTCGGCAACCTTGTAGGCGCTGTAGTGCTGAAGCATGACCCCGCCTGACCCAACACGGATCCTCGCCGTCTTGGCCAGCAGATACGCAATCAGCGTTTCCGGGGCTGAACTTGCGAGATTGGCCATGCTATGATGCTCGGCGACCCAGAAACGGTGGTAACCAAGCTCTTCGGCCCTTTGAGCGAGCCTGACCGTGGTGCGCAAGGCATCCGCAGCAGTACCGCCCTCTTCGATTGGGCTCTTGTCCAGAAGACTGAGGAGGTAGGGCATGGGCCACTGATCCCTTCGCTAAGTTGGAAAACTTAGTCTATAAAATCAGTAGACAAAATGATTTATAAGAAACGCCATTCTTTTTGGCGTGAGGTATGGAGAAAAAGTCACCTCGCCTGAAACGCCGGAGGCGGTACGATCAAGATCCGCTAACCAATTGAAACAAACATTTTATATTCGAAGAAGTGAGGATAGACCAATGTCCGACCAGTTCACCTCTACCCGCATCGTCCTTGCGTCGCGGCCGTCCGGCAAGCCGGAATCGGGAAATTTCCGGCTGGAGAAAAAGGTGATTGCCGATCCCGCAGAAGGCGAAGTGCTTCTGCAAATCCTCTATCTTTCCCTTGATCCTTATATGCGCGGGCGCATGGACGACGCCAAATCCTATGCCAAGCCGGTCGAGATCGGTGGGGTCATAGAGGGCGGTACGGTGGCAAGGGTGCTGCGGTCGCGCAACGCTGCTTACAATCCGGGCGATATCGTCCTGTCCCATTCCGGCTGGCAGAGCCATGCGATCTCGAATGGCAGCGACCTGCGAAAACTCGACCCGCAGCAGGCTCCGGTGACAACGGCGCTCGGCATTCTCGGCATGCCCGGCTTCACCGCCTATGCCGGATTGCGCAATATCGGCAAACCGAAGGCCGGAGAAACCGTCGTGGTCGCTGCCGCAAGCGGTGCCGTCGGGTCAGCCGTCGGCCAGATCGCCCGGATTTTTGGCGCCCGCGCTGTCGGTATCGCCGGTGGAAGTGAGAAATGCGACTATGTGCGCGGCGAGCTTGGTTTTGACGCGGCGATTGACCACCGTTCGAGCAATTTCGCCGATGAACTCGCAGCCGCCTGCCCTGATGGTATAGACGTCTACTTCGAAAATGTCGGCGGCCACGTCTGGAGCGCGGTGTTTCCCCTCCTCAACGATTTCGCCCGCATCCCGGTCTGCGGCCTGATCGCGCATTACAACGAAGCAGGTTCGGCCGCCGGTACACAGGACCAACTCCCGGCCGTCATGCGGGCCATCTTGCGCAAGAGCCTGACCATCAGAGGCTTCATCCAGCGCGAATTCGCAGATCAACGCCCCGATTTTTACCGGGAAGCCTCAGCCTGGATTTCCGATGGCCGGCTGAAATACCGGGAAGACATCGTTGAAGGGCTGGAAAACGCGCCAAACGCCTTCATCGGTCTTCTCGACAGAAAGAATTTTGGCAAACTGATCGTGCGCGTCGCCGTCTGAGGCGGCATCAAGGTCTTCGATCGGCCGCTGGCTGAAAACCAGCGGCCCGATGTATGGCGCGCCAACAAACAAATCGCGGCGGACCGCAGAAAGTCGCACTTTCCTGGGTAATTGCGAGCGCGGTCTCTTGTGAGCGCTGCATCCAGAATAGCCAACCTTACCGGACAGCAAGGATGCAACCTTACCCCTAAGAGCATCGCTCGCGAGCGAGATTGATCGTATCCGAAAGCCAGATCGCCCTTGATATAGCTGCCGCAGGGTTTCAGTCGCAGCTACATAATCAGTGATTGTCTTGAGTTGCTCATTCTTTCGAAGGTGACACACAGTCTCAATGGACGAAATGACTTCGGTCACATCATGGCATATCTTGTGTTTACGACAATTCCGATGGGAGGATCGGTCCTGTGTGCGACGATTGGCACATTCCGTGTGTCGAACTGCTCTGGTTAAGACGTCCAGAGGACGGGCAATCGCGGCTTTCCGTCACCGGCGACGAGAGGATCATCCTTGGATACATGAACCGCTTCGGCTTTGTTCCCGCGAACTACCGAAACCAAAAGAAACTCGTCCGGCCAGACGGCACTGGAGGATGGGACGTTCTTGATCCTTCCGCGTGTCCCAAAATTGCGAGGCCTGCTGTTCCGATAATTGACGATGAGAAAGCACGCCTTCAGGTGTTAGCTTGTGACTGGCAGCTCGTTGGCTACACCTTCACCAGGACATTGGTTCGCCTCCTATTCGACCCGAGTGGCGAAGGTTACTGGAGTTTTGCTTCATGGGGTTTTCGCGACATCGCTCCGAATTTTACTCAAGGTTATTTCCTGTATTCGATTCAGGAACACCAACTGGCGATTGAATGGGAAGACGGGACATCTGCGTCGATACCATTCAGGGTTTTCGACGAACTTCATGTCTGCATCGACAGCAGGGGTGACCTTATTTTCTACGATTATTCACTTGAGGTAGGCAGTCACGTTGTCCCTTCCGAAGTGAAGGAACTGGACGGCTGGCCCCTCTCTTACTGGGGTAACCTACGGGAGGTAAATGGCAATGAGCGGATTTGAAATTGGAGCGTTGTTTGAGGGTATCAAGCTGGTTCTCAGTGCGGTTGGAATACCACAGGCACGACGACAAGCGTTCTTCAAAGATCATGTCACCCCATCCTACGAGCTACTGGGGAGGATTCACCGGGATTATATTGCCAAGTTTCAGGAAGCGGCAGCACTGCTGGAAGAGCGTGGCGACGTCCGGAAGGTTGTAGAATTGCTCCGGATAGAGCGGCCGCGGAACCTGATGGACCGGACTGAGGCTGCGACGCTGATCAAGGGTCTCAGAGACCACGTAATGCCTCAAAATCCTTTCCCGAAGAGTTCGAAAAAACCGTCCGAATTCAAGCAATTGTTCTCGATGTACGTTTTCGCGTATGAGCATTACCTGAATTCCGCCAGTCCCCTTGACCCCGTTAAATCTGAGACGTGGTATAGTTACTTCATTCGGACTTTTGAAAAAGCCGTCAATGATGGAAAAGACCCTTACAAGGAAACCTACAGCGGAAGAGCCGGCGGCGACCGCATCATTGATGACGCTGCGGAAATTCTCTTTCGGGCGGTGAACGATGTCATGCCAGACTCGTTCAAGAAGGTCCAAAAGTGCTACAGCGACCTGCGCAGCCATCTTGCGCCGAAGCTTGGCCTTTAACGATCGCAAAGACCCCAGCTACATCCCGCCTCCACACGGAGCGGCGGTTCGAATTCGCGCGCCACATCGTTACCCACAAATCTGTTGACGTGGAAAGAAAACAGTAGGGAGAAACAGAGACTTACCATTCGTGCTCTAATGAGCATTAGGCGGTGTATACGCGACTTATCTTATGATAAAGGAAATCAACGTAATTCATTGATCTCAAAAGAGAGATGGTGGGTGATGTAGGGTTCGAACCTACGACCCGCTGATTAAGAGTCAGCTGCTCTACCAACTGAGCTAATCACCCGCCAGAACCGCTTCGTCTGCGGCCTCTAGAACCACATTGCTGTGGTGTGATGCGGCGTATAATGGGGTTCGCAGGGCTTGTCTAGTTCCTCGGGCGATTTTCTTTCGGATTTCTCAAAAAAATCTGTGTGAGCTGTTTAGAGGCTGTTTTTCAAAGATAAAGTTCACCAGCCGCAATCTTCACCGCCTGCCCGCCGATCCGGGCCGTGCCGATTTCCCCGCCGGAGACGTCGATGTGAAGGTGCAGCAGCGATGGACGCCCCATCTCCACGCCCTGTTCGATCAGGAACGGGTGATGCCCGTCGATCAGCCTGTCAAAACAGTGGATGGCACCGGAAAAGGCGGCAACGGCGGCACCCGTCGCCGGGTCCTCGACAATGCCCATGGCCGGCGCGAACATCCGCGTATGGAAGCGAGCGACATGATTGACGCCGCCACGGCAATAGATGTAGGCGGCAGCGAGCCGGCCCTCGGCAATCGGGGTGATCTGCTCCCACAAGGCTGGATCGAACTCCACAGCACCTGCCGCGCTGACATCGTGAACAGGAATCATCACGAATGGAACACCAGCGCTCCAGAACGAAGGCACGTGGTTTTCAAACCCGATCTGCGTTGCCTTCAGGCTGAATGCATCGGCAATCGCCTGCCGGTCGAACTTGGCGTCGAGCTGCACCGATTTGCGCGGCACGTCGAATTCGGCGAAAGTAGCCTCTCCTGGCCTGCCACGCACGGCGCAACGCACCGGACCGACATTTTCCTCAAGCATCTGCACGAGGTCATAGTCTTCGTTTTCAGAAGAGCGCCCGGCTTCGGCCAGCGCGATGGCAGCACCCACTGTCGGATGACCGGCAAAGGGCAATTCATAGCCGGGCGTGAAAATCCGCAGCTTTGCAGCATGCCCGGCTTTCTGCGGTTGCAGCAGAAACACCGTCTCCGACAGATTGAATTCGCCGGCAATTGCCTGCATCGCCGCATCGCTCAGGCCATCGCCGTCAAAGACAACGGCGAGCGGATTTCCCTCCAGCCTGTTGGCGGTGAAAACGTCGTAGATTGCATAGCGACGCGCCACGAGGATCTCCTTTGCTGTTTTCAGCCATCAGACCTTGCATGGCAGATAGCTGGCGGCAAGCGCAAAAGCATCACCGTATCGTGTTGAAAACCCATTTCAGGACCGGTGGCATGAAGGCAGGATAGGCATGTTGCCCCGGATCGGCGGTGCGGATAGCAAGAGCGGCGTCGATTTCCGGCTCCGGGTCGGCAACGATATGGGCATCGATAAGCTCGATCAGTTCCGCCGCAGTCTCGGAAAAATGATAGACGCGAAAAACCGTGACGACGCCCTGGCTGTGCAATCCGTGAAATTCGGATACACGCGTGGCGTCCAACAGTGACAGCCCAGTCTCCTCCAGCACCTCGCGCGCCATGTTGCCGTCAATATCGCAATATCCATCCCGGACATCATCCGGATCGAGCGACCCCGCAGCACAATAGACACGGCCGGGATTGGCCGTGTGCTGCCCCATGCGGATGGCGATGACGGCACCGTCGGAGGACACGATCACCGGCAAGCCGAACAGATGGAGGGCCGCCCCGGCCGGCTTAGTTTTGCGCCACAGCAAAAACGCAGAGAAGGGAACGATGTGGCACTCGCCCGACAACGCGCCGTTCGTCACCTCAACCTTTCGCATCAGCAACATACGGCCGTCAAACAAGGCGGGATTTGCAGCAACCTCCCGTTCCCAATTGGCAGCGACCTCTGTCTGATGGGAAAGGCAATAGGGATGCGGCGCGCCGCTGACGCGCACATTGATGCTGGTCACGGGAAAAATCACGCCTTCATCGGGCCATTCAGAGGTTGTGCTGGTCAGTTGCGGCATAAAATCGTGCCTCGGAAATTTCACACATTGAGGGAGATGACGACAGGGCAATGGTCGGAGGCTTTCGGCCGGTCCCAGCCGGTTCTGGGATAGCGCTCGACCTCCTGCCCTTGCGGAAAGATCGTCCGGAAAGGCTGGCCGCCCCGGATGATCTCCGGCACGCTGGCTGGGTTACGCTGGGCGAGAGCCTGCGACAGCCAGATATAGTCGAGCTGGCAAAGATGCCGTTCCTCCGGCCCGCGGCTGTGAAACAGCGTCCAGCGGTCGAGTTCCGGGCGCCGGCGCATGACATTTTCGACAAAGCCGTCATGGCTCAGCACATCAAGCGCGCTTTGCGTCTCCTGCCGTGGCACGAAACTATAGCCGTTGCGCCGGTCGCCGAGCACATCGACGCGTTCCTGATAATCATTCATGTCGCCGCAGATGGCGAACATCTTGTTATCCAGATTATCCGCTCCGAACCGGTTTTCGACGATGCGGCGGACAGCAGCGGCTTCGGCCGCCCGCACCGGCATCGTCGCCGAGCGCCCATCCAGCCCGTCGCGCGCCGGCCCCATCGACTTGAAATGAACGACGAACAGCGTGAACGGCCGGCCGCCGATCCGGAAATCCAGTTCCAGGCAATCGCGCTTGAAAATTCGATCGCCGGGCACGTTGGTCGACGCCAAAGCATCATTGAAAAGATCGAAATCGGCATAGGTGACGCCGGCGTGCGATTTGACATCGACGCATTCGATCTTCTGGCCATCGCGGGTTTCCTCCCGCACCAGAACGGCAACATCGATGCCACGGCTGTCATTACCCTCGATCAGGTATTTTTGCCGGTAGCCATTGCCGACCATACGAAAGAGATAGCCGTATTCGAACGCCTGCAGCGCCACCATGTTGTCGGCCTCCTGCAGGCAGAGGATATCGGCATCGCAATCGGCAATGGCGAGCGCCGACATCTGCCGCGTGTCATCGGTATAGGCGATGGTGCGGGCTTCCTCGAGCCGCTGATATTCTGCCTCGTTCTTGACGTCGAAGAGCCTGAGAACGCGATCCTGCTTGAGGTGGTTGCGAAAGCCGGAGAAATCGAACCTGCTCATCAGGTTTTCGACATTGAAGGTGGCAAGGCGAAGGGTCATCAACAATTTCCGTATGCAATTGAGGCGACTTTAGCCAATCGGTGACAAAAGTCGAATGCCTTTCTCCCCAAAGCAATCCGCTGCCCCCTGGGCGCCAACCGAAACCTCAGAGCATCCAACCCTGGCGAATGACGAACGGCTGCAGCACACCGCAGTCGAGGGCATGCGGGGAGTAGGCGCGGAGATGCTGCCCGCCTGCCGTGCGTAGCGACAGAGAAAATCGTTCGCCCTCGAACACACAGGATGTCACCTGCAGCATGACGCCCTCGGGATCGGCCACGACGTGTTCGGGGCGCACGAGGACCGGACGGCTCGGCCCTGCTGTCTGGTGGAAGGCGACCTCGATCACCGACCAGGACAGCAGGCGCGGGCCATGATCCGGCAGCGCCAGATCAAGAATGGCCCCCTGCCCGACTTGGCCGCCGACGACCCTTCCTTCCGGCCGGGCATAAATGTCCTGCGGCGACGCGACCTGCATCAACCGCCCCTCCGACATCACGGCAATGTCGGTCGCCAGCGCCATCGCCTCACCCTGATCGTGGGTGACGTAGATCATCGTCGCCCCGGAACGGGCATGGAATTCGCGGAAGGTCTCCTCCATCGCCGCCTTCAGGTGACGATCGAGATTGGCCAGCGGCTCGTCCAGCAACACCACGTCCGGCGAGGTGACGAGGCAGCGGGCCAGCGCCACGCGCTGTCTCTGGCCGCCGGAAAGATCAGCCGGACGCCGATCGGCAAACTCTTCAAGCCGGACGACCGACAGGGCATCCTTGACGCGGGATTGCCAGGTGGCGGCGGTGATGCCACGAACTTTCAACGGATAACCGACATTCTGCGCCACAGTCATGTGCGGCCAGAGCGCATAGGATTGAAACACCATCGCCATGTTGCGCTTTTCCGGAGGCAACGCCCCACTGGCATCCGCCAGCGTGCGTTCACCCAGCACGATCGAACCATCGGTCGGTTGTTCGAAACCGGCGATCATGCGAAGCACCGTCGTCTTACCGCAGCCGGATGGTCCGAGCAGCGCCAGGAAACCGCCGTCGCGCACGGTCAGGGACACATCGGAGACCGCCGCCCGGCCTGTGCCAAAATCCTTGCTGAGGTGATTGAGGATCAATTGCGCCATGGCAGCACGCCCTTCGGAAGGTGTTTCGCCAGCAGTTCCAGAAGCAGCATCAGGATGACCACCATGGTGACGACCAGTACCGACAGGGCCGAGGCCAGATCGGAGCTGCCACTGTCGTCGAGATTGAAGATTGCCACCCCGAGCGTCTGCGTGCCCGCCGACCAGAGCAGTGCCGAAACTGTCAATTCGCTGCAGGCAATCAGGAAGACGAGAATAACGGAAGCGCCCGCCGCCGGTGCAATCAGCGGAACGAGAATGTCGCGCAGGCGGCGGAAAAAGCCTGCGCCGAAAAGCCGGGCCGCCTCTTCCAGCGACGGATCGAGTTGCAGGAAGGCACTGGCCACCGGCTTCAAGCTGACGGCAAAGAAGCTGGAAAAATAAGCGATCAGGATGATCCAGATCGTTCCGTAGATCGACACGTTCACCAAAGGCAGCGGAGCTGCAAACAACAGGATGAAGGCGACGGCGAGAACGATGCCCGGAAGGGCATAGGGAATTTCGATCAGGCCGGTGATGATATCGGCCAGTTTTCCCGGACGGCGGGTCAGCAGATAGGCGGTTAAAACAGTAAACAGCAGCAGCCCGCACGCCGTCGTCCCGGCCAGGAACAGCGAATTGGCAAACGCTGTCAGCGTAACCGACTGACGAAACAGGATTTCGCTATAGGCATGGAGCGACATGGTCTGAAAATTCAACGGCACGCCATAGGCAGGCACCAGCGAACTGGCGACCAGTGCTGCGACCGGCGCCACGAGAACAACGAACAGGACGACCGAAAATCCGGCTTCAGCAACAACGCGCCAGAGGCCGAACGAAAAGGCAGCGTTCTCGCCGGAAAGACCGATGATGCGGTAATCCCTGCCCCTCAGCGCCCGTTGCTGGACAACGAGGCCAAGCCCGGCGATGACGGCGATCACCATGGAGAGTTGCGACATTTCGGCAAACGTGCCTGCCCCGAAACTCGAAAGGCGGCTATAGATCAACGTCGGCAGGACGAAAATCGATGCGGGAATTCCAAGAATGGCCGGAATGCCGAAATTGCCGACGCCGGAAACGAAGGCAATCGCCGCACCCGCAATCAAGCCGGGTACCGCCAGTGGAAAGATGATGTCGTGAAACACCCGCATCGGCGAGGCACCGGCCAGGCGTGCCGCCTCGACGCCATCGCGCGGCAAGGCAGCAAGTCCCGCCTTCAAAGCGAGAAACACCAGCGGCGCATGCTGGACACCCAAAAGCAGCGCGATACCACCAAGCGAGTAAAGCGGTTGCGGGCTGCCGAGCGGCGGCGCAATGCCGAGTGTCTTCAAGAGCGGACTGGCCGGACCTGACATCTGCACCCAGGCGAGCGCCGTTACCTGCGGCGGGATCATCATCGGCAGCACGAAGGCAAAGCTGAAGAAACCCTTTGCGCGGATATCGGTAAGTGTGACGATAAACGCAAAAGTGGCGCCGAGCAGAACGGCAATCAGCATGCCCCCGGTCGCGGTCGTTAGCGTGTTGCGAATGGCAAACCAGGTCGAAGGCTCGGAAAAGAGGCCGGTGGCCTTCCCCTCGATCGAAAACCGCAAACCGGCATAAAGCAGCCGTGCAAGCGGCAGCCCGCTCAACAGGCAGACGGCAATGATGACGAAAGGAAGCAGCCAGGCTGGCTGGCTGCTTCGATTGGCGGACGATCTGGGCATGAGAATTGATCAGTTGGTCCCGAAGATACCGGAGAACGTCTTCAGATCGCCGTCGGAATTCTTGACGGCGGCAGCCGCATCGATCGGCAGTACCTTGATGCTGTCACGGGCCGGAAAGCCTTCCGGGAGCGCTACACCGTTGCGGGCCGGGATGTAGCCGAGCTTGACGGAAACCTGCTGGCCGGGTTCAGACAGGAGGAAATCGACGAATTTCTTGGCCGTATCGGCATTCTTGGCGGTCTTCAGGATCGCGACCGGTTCGGTCACGGCACTGACGCCCTCAGCCGGGAAGACGAACTCGACCGGTGCGCCCTTGGCCTTTTCGCGGATGGCCATGAAATCGACAACCATGCCATAGGCCTTCTCGCCGGTGGCGACGGCCTTCAGCACACCGCCATTGCCGCCCGAAGCGGTGGCGCCGTTTTCGGCAAGAGACTTGTAATAGTCCCAGCCGAAACCATCGATACCCGTCAGCGTCTGCGCATGGATCAGGGCAGCCCCCGAGGTCAGCGGGCTCGGCATCGTCATCAGGCCCTTGGCCTCTGGCTTGGTAAGATCCTTCCAGCCGGCCGGCTTCATCGATGCCGACGTGTTATAGATGATACCGGTGGTGATCATCTTGGTCGAGTAATAGGCGCCATCGGCATCGTAGAGCGCCGTGTCATAATTGGCAGCTTCCGGTGACTTGTAGTTCAGGAGCTGGCCGGCTTCCTTCATCCGCTGCAGCGTCACGGTGTCGGCAATCAGAAGCACGTCGGCAACAGGATTGCCGGCTTCGATCTCGGCCATCAGCTTGGCCATGATCTTGGTCGTGCCATCGCGCACCCACTCGACGTCAACGCCAGGATTGGCGGCCTTGAAGGCATCGACTGTCGCCTGGGCGTC
Source organism: Rhizobium sp. Root1204 (assembly GCF_001424965.1). Classification (NCBI taxonomy): domain Bacteria; kingdom Pseudomonadati; phylum Pseudomonadota; class Alphaproteobacteria; order Hyphomicrobiales; family Rhizobiaceae; genus Rhizobium; species Rhizobium sp. Root1204. The sequence continues at coordinate 59,296 of NZ_LMCZ01000041.1, read as the reverse complement.
TTCGTTCGGCTGGCTGGTGTAGAGCACCAGATTTTCGGCATGGGCCGAAACGGCAATCAGGCTGGCGGCAACAAGTGCAGTGAACGCACCGAGCAACGTCTTCATCGTCTTAATCCCAAGTGAACAGATGGGGTGATGGATAGTTGCGGCAATTGACAGCCATATGACACTTCCGGCGCAGCGGGCGGAGAATAAACAGCCGACCCCAAGCGTGATGTCGATAGATAGCCGGATTGCCAGATGAACATTACTGGGTGCATTGGCACCCGGCCGTCTAAAGCTGTTGAATATATTAGAAATATCTGCGATCCGCTCGAAGCGCATATGGCGGGGCTAAGGGGAAATTATGAGCAAGACAACGTCATGGGGCGCGCGGCTGCGCTATGAGTTCGATAAGAGCATGGCCGGCGGGTCGATCGCGCTGATCGGCTGGCTGGCAATCATATCGCTGGTCGTCATCATCATCGCCGGTGCGTTCCTGGCGCTCACCCAGATTGCCCCGGAGGGCGGTCAGCCAGTCAGTTTCATCGAAGGCGCCTGGGAATCGCTGATGCGCACCATGGATGCCGGCACGATGGGCGGCGATCTCGGCTGGAGCTTTCGCGGCGTCTCGCTTTTCGTCACCATCGCCGGCATTTTCGTGTTCTCGGCCTTGATCGGCGTTTTGAGTTCGGGCCTTGAAAACAAGCTGGACGACCTACGCAAGGGCCGCTCGCAGGTGCTGGAAAACGATCACACGATCATTCTGAACTGGTCGCCATCGATCTTCGACGTGATTTCCGAATTGGTCATCGCCAATACCAGTCGAAAGAAGCCGCGCATCGTCATCATGGCCCACAAGGACAAGGTGGAGATGGAGGACGAGATCGCCACCAAAGTGGCCAACCTCAAGAACACCAAGATCATCTGCCGTAGCGGCGACCCGACTGATCTCTACGACCTGAACATCGTCAATCCGGAAACCTCGCGTTCCGTGATCGTCCTGTCGCCCGAAGGCGACGATCCGGACTCGCAAGTGATCAAGAGCGTGCTGGCACTGGTGAACGCCCCCAATCGCCGTGCCAAGCCCTACCAGATCGCGGCGGAAATCCGCGACAGCAAGAACGCCGAAGTTGCCCGCATCGTCGGTGGCAACGAGCTGCAGCTCATTCTGGCCGATGATCTGATTTCCCGCATTGTCGTGCATTCCAGCCGCCAGTCGGGCTTGAGCGCGGTCTATTCCGAGCTTCTCGATTTCGACGGCTGCGAGATCTATACGCTGGAACAACCGGATATCACCGGCAAGAGTTTTGCTGCCGCTGTCATGGCCTACGAGACATCGTCGCTGATCGGTCTGTGCGACGAGGACGGCAAGGTGCATCTCAACCCGCCGCCCGGCCGTATCTTCAAGCCCGGCGAAAGCGCCGTCATCATCGCCGAGGACGATGCCGCGATCAAATTCGGGGGCAGCGAAATCCATATCGAAAAAGATGCCATCCTTCCGGCGGAAATGCGCGAACAAGGCCCGGAACGAACCCTGCTTCTCGGCTGGAATCGTCGCGGCCCGATCATCTCGTTCGAACTTTCGCGCTACGTCGCGCCCGACTCACTATTGACGATTGCAGCGGACACGCCGGAGCTTGAGAAGGAAATCGCCGCACTTCGGGTAGCAAACGGCAACATGTCGGTCGACTACCGCGTCATCGACACCAGCAACCGCACCGAACTCGATGCGCTGGATATTCCAAGCTACGATCACGTCCTCGTTCTCGGTTACAGCGATCACATGGCGCCGCAGCCGGCCGATACCCGCACTTTGGTGACGCTGCTGCAGTTGCGCAAGATCGCCGAACACGCCGGCCGCCACATCAGCGTCGTCAGCGAGATGACTGACGTGCGCAACCGGGAACTGGCCGAAGTCACCCGCGCCGACGATTTCGTCGTCAGCAACAAGCTGGTCAGCCTGATGCTGGCGCAGGCTTCCGAAAACGAACGCATGGCTGCGATTTTCGACGAGCTTCTTGATGAGGACGGGTCGGAAATCTACATGCGCCCGGTCAGCGACTATGTCGCCATCGGCGAACCCATCACCTTTTACACCATTTGCCTTGCCGCCCTGCGGCGCGGCGAGATCGCGATCGGCTATCGCCGCCAGCGGGAAGGTGATGCCGATCAGCGCCGTTTGGGCGGTGTGACCGTCAATCCGCCCAAATCGGAAAAGCTGCTCTATACCGCCGCCGACCGCATCATCGTGCTAGCAAGGGATTGAACCAAGTCCGCAAAATCAAGGGGTGGCCGTCCGGCCGCCCCTTTCTTTTTGATGGCCAGCCGCTAGCTTAGCTGACGCTCCGCACGCCAAACAAATCGGGAAATCATCATGGAATATCGTCTTCTTGGCCGATCCGGCCTCAAGGTCTCGACGCTGACCGTCGGCACCATGACCTTCGGCGGCAAGGGCTGGGCCAAGACCGTCGGTGATCTTGGTGTCAATGAGGCCAGGAAACTTGTCGATATGTCTCTGGATGCCGGCGTCAATCTGATCGATACCGCCGACGTCTATTCGCAAGGTGTTTCGGAGGAAATCATTGGCGAGATTCTGGGCGCAAATCGCAAGGACGGTGTGCTGATCGCAACCAAGGCCCGTTTCCCGATGGGCGACGGCCCGAACGATGCGGGCTCTTCGCGCCATCATCTCGTTCGCGCCTGCGAAGCGAGCTTGAAGCGCCTGAAGACCGATGTGATCGACCTTTACCAGCTGCATGAATGGGATGGTCAGACCCCGTTGGAAGAAACCATGGACGCGCTCGATATGCTCGTGCGCCAGGGCAAGGTCCGCTATATCGGCTGCTCGAATTTCTCGGGCTGGCATATCATGAAGGCGCTTGGCGTCAGTGCGGCAGACCACCGCCAGCGTTTCGTCAGTCAGCAGATCCACTACACGCTGGAATCGCGCGACGCCGAATATGAGCTTTTGCCGATCTCGATCGATCAAGGCCTTGGGGTGCTTGTCTGGAGCCCGCTGGCTGGCGGCCTGCTCTCCGGCAAGCACCGGCGCGACAAGACAGCGGAAGGCTCGCGCCAACTGGCCGGCTGGGACGAACCGCCGATCCGTGACGAGGACCGCCTGTGGAATATCGTCGATGTTCTCGTCGATATAGCCGAAAGCCGCAATGTCTCGGGTGCTCAGGTGGCGCTCGCCTGGCTGATTGGCCGCAAGGGCGTTACCTCCGTCATCATCGGTGGCCGGACTGAAGCACAGTTCAAGGATAATCTTGCCAGCGCCGAACTTGTCCTGACCGCCGAGGAGCGCGAACGTCTCGACAAGGTCAGCGCGCCGCCGGTTCTCTATCCCTACTGGCATCAAGTCCGCACCGCCAAGGACAGATTGGGAGAAGCCGACCTGTCGCTGCTGGGGCCATACGCATAGGAGGGCCCAGCCTCAAATCGTTGTCAGCAACAGGCTGGTTTCCGACTTGGACACCCCCTCCAGCGCCCGGACATGGCGCAGGACGCGATCGAATTCGGCAAGGTTCTCCGTTTCGATTTCGGCAACCAGATCCCAGGCACCGTTGGTCGTATGCAAGGCACGAATTTCCGCGATACCGCGCAACGTCTTGACCACCGAAACGGTTTTCTGGCCGGTGATCTCGATCAGCATGACGGCGCGGACCGCGTGCGGGTCCTCGGCTGCGGCGATCCGCACGGTGAAGCCGGCGATGACGCCCTCGGCAGTCAACCGGTCGATGCGGTTCTGCACCGTGCCGCGTGATATTTTCAACAGCTCGGCCAGTTTCGAGATCGAGGCCCGGCCGTCGGTTCTGAGGATCGCCAGCAAACGGCGGTCGGTACTGTCCATGACATCAATCCATTGATCATTATGCCAACATATCCTGTCATTTCGTCAAAAATATCAAGCAAATTTCCATAATCTTGCCATTTCGCTTCATCGAGCCGCCCGCTAGAGTTCGTCAACCTCTTCGCCGGGGTCTATTCGAATCGCTAGAGGATCGCCCGAAATGCCGTCTGCCGACCGCTCACCTCTCCGCAACAGCCTGTCACGGACCGGCGAGCTTTCCATCGAAATGACCCGGTGGCCGAGCGTCACGGAAAGCGATGGCGAAGCCGCGTTCTCGGGCCGCTTGATGGCGCTGTTTGGCGCTACACCCTATTTCCGCCAGAACCCGGAAAACCTGCTGGCGCTCGACAGCCACGGCACTCCCGCCCGGCAAAACGTGCTGGCGCTGGTGCGTGGCAAGGGCCGGCGCTGCCTGGTTCTCGCAGGCCATTTCGATACCGTATCGATTGCCAACTACAGTTCGCTGGTATCGCTTGCCTGTGAGCCAGAGGCGCTGACAAAGGCATTGATCGACGAACTGACGGCCAAAACCCGCAATCCGGCTGAAGACAAGGCATTGACCGATCTCGTGAGCGGCGACTTCCTGGCTGGCCGTGGCTTGCTCGACATGAAGAGCGGCCTTGCCGCCGGCATCGCCGCATTGGAGCGTTTTGCCGAACTGGCTGACGCGCCCGGCAATCTGCTGTTCGTTGCGACGCCGGATGAAGAGAACCGTTCGCGCGGCATGCGGGCCTTGCGTGACGCCCTGCCCGCGATCGCGGAAAAATTCGACATCGACATTATCGGCGGCATCAATCTGGATGCCAGCGGCGATGACGGTGATGGCGAAGAAGGCCGCGCCGTCTATCTCGGCTCGGTCGGTAAATTCTCGCCTTTTGCCTTCGTCGCCGGCCGCCCCACCCATGCCGGTTATGCCTTCGATGGCGTCAGCGCCCATCTGATCAGCGCCGAGATCATGCGAGCCATGGAAACCAACAGCACCCTTTGTGACGAGGCGCATGGCGAAATTTCACCGGCGCCGGTTTGCCTCGAGGCAAAGGACGTGCGCCACGGTTATGAAGTGACGACACCGGCCCATGTCTGGCTGTCGTTCAACTGGCTGACACACCGACGCACACCGGAAGATGTTCTGTCCGAATTCCAAGTGCTTGCCGCATCCGCCATGCGCACAGCGCTCGATGCTCAGGAAAGGAATGCTAAGGCCTTCTTCGAGCGTCAAGGCTCAGGCCGCGCGGAAAGACATGAGGGACAGATCCTTACTTACGCCGAGCTATACGAACTCGCGGTCTCCCACGGCGGAGAGGCTGCCGCCAGCCGTCTGAAGGCGCTCGATCAATCCCTGGCGAGTGGTGAAGACCCGCTCTCGATCACCCGTCAGATCGTCGCAGCGACGCTGACGGAAGCCGGTCTCGAAGGACCGCTGGTTATTGTCGGGTTCTCGACTCTGCACTATCCGCGCGTGCATCTGGACAGTGCCGGGGATCAGGGAACAATCTTCGAACGAAACATCATGGCCGCCGCCGAAACCTGCGCGAACCGGCATGGGACAAGCATCAAAGCCAAACAGTTCTTCGCCGGCATCTCGGACATGAGCTTCTTCGGCCACCGTCCGGCGGCTGGACAGACTGAGCTTCTGTCTGGCAACACCCCCTGCTCGGCGTTCACCGACAAGGCACCGGACGGGCTTCTGTCCTACCCGGTGGTCAATATCGGGCCATGGGGACGCGACTACCATCAGAAATGGGAGCGCGTCCACATGCCCTATACATTCGAAGTTTTGCCGGACGTGATCTACGAGGCGGCGATCGCCTGCCTCGCAGATGGAGACTAAGTATCGGCGGACTAGCGACGAAAGGACTGGTATATCGACGGCTTTCTCATCCAGTGTGGGCTTATCAGCATCAGGAGAAACCGGGCCGACTCCAATGCGGCGTTAGGGCAGGCCGAACATCACGCCTGCCGTATCCTGCGCCAGAGCAGCCTGGGCTGTTACATTCTACCACCTCTCCGCTCAACGAAATATTTCCGGTTGAAATTTCAACCTATCGTTAGTAATCACCACATACATTCCCGCAACATAAAGACCATCTGAGATTGCGGAAAATTTCATAATGCTCAAGCTGTGGGGATCAGATCGATCCGAGCCTACCCGTTCCTATTGGATGATCTGGGCGGCAATTTTTACAATTGCCGTCTTGAACATCGCCTTGAAGGTTGTTGATGAAGACCCGAATCTTATCTTTTACGGGTTCCCACCTCATTTCTGATCCTGCTAGCGCTGGGCTTTGGCCGCCGATTTGCAAACGGACATCCGACCATAGGATGGTGGCTTCCACTTATCCCGGTGGCGATGCTGATGATCTGGTGCGTTTTCATCCAGATTTTCGGCCACTTCTCCCCCGCACCCATTCTGTTTCACTTTCAATATGAGATGGAATCAAAAGGCGTCATGATTTCGGTCGCTTTCCAGATTCTGCTAGAAATGCTCCCGTTCGCCCTGATTTATGTTTGCTGGCGGCAGGCCGCGCGTGGTCATCGTCGAATGCAGATGTTTGGTGGTCTGATTGCTGTTCCGCTTCTTGTATTCAATCCCTTTACCTTTGGCATTGGCAACTATCTGATGCGCGCGTACGCGTCAGATCAGTTGAGCCTGATACACCATTTCAGCGAACCATCAATGGCAATCAAGCCGCAAGGCCGGCAACCAAATCTCATCCATATTTATCTTGAAAGTACTGAAAGAACCCTTTGGGATGAAAGCCTTTTTGGAAAGACGTCGACGCCTTTGAAACGTTTGGAAGCCCTTGGGTTCTCCGCCACCGGTATCACTGAATCGGAAAAAACAAACTGGACGCTAGCCGGTCATGTCGCCAGTTACTGCGGCACGCCTCTGCTTGGTCTGGGCACGATCGACCGCAATGACTTTGGTCATGTCAACGCCCTGCTTCCAGAGGCCGTGTGCCTCAGCGATATTCTAGCGCGCGATGGCTACGCGCTGACGTTCATGAAAGGCGCAATGCTGGAGTTCGCAGGCACCGATGGATTTGTGGCTGCACACAATTATCACAAGGGTCTTGGATATGGAGAAATTGGCGCACATTACCCAACACCAGTCACCACGTTCGGAATGCGAATCAATCCTTGGGGAATCGACGACGAGGATTTGTTCGATGCCGCATTCAAGGAAATCACGACTCTTTCCAGCGGAAAAAAACCCTTTGGTTTAACGGTGACGACAATTGGAGGGCATAGCCCCAAAGGCTACATCTCGCGCAGTTGCCTCGCCGATGCTGACGTCATGTCGCTTCCAAATCAAACACTGCAGGCGTTCTACTGCACAAACAAGCTCACCGAAGCTTTTATCGACAAAGCGGCCAAGGCTGGCCTGCTTGAGAACACCGTTGTCGTTGTCCAGAGCGACCACCTTGCCATGCGCAACGAAATCTTCCGTCAATTGAAGAGTAAGGAGCGCCGAAACACCTTCATCATCCTCAAGGATGGGATCACCCCGAGTTTGAATGCAACTGCTGCGACAATGGTCGATGCTTACCCGACCCTCCTGGAGGCTCTCGGCTACACACTGCCGAATGGAAGTGCGGGGCTCGGTGTCTCGCTTTTGTCAGGCCGTAAAACACTTGTCGGCCAAGTGGGTCTCGACCGGTTGAACGACGCAATTTTGTCCGATCGTGACTTGCGCGACAAATTGTGGGGTATCCAACCCGGCATTTAGAACAGCCACGCAGCTTAAAACAGCCACGCAACTGCTCTTTATCGCACGATCTCTATCTCTGCCTCAAACCCGCAGCAGAGCTTCTCATAATTAGGCGGCAAGCACTGCGGCTTCTTCGCCGATCAGGCTACCGAGGCGGGAAATCCCCTCCTTGATCATCGCCTCGTCGGCGCAGGAGAAGCTGACGCGAAGGGTGTTGGCGCCAGAGCCATCGGCAAAAAACGCCTTACCGGGCACGAAGGCGACCTTTGCCGAAACCAGCGATTTTGCCAGAAGATCGGCTCCATCCATGCCGGTGGGCAAGGTCAGCCAGACGAACATGCCGCCTTCCGGGACCGTCCAGCTGACGCCCTTCGGCATGTATTTTGCGAGTGCTGCCAGCATCGCGTCGCGTCGCTTGCTGTAAACGGCACGGATCTTGTTGACCTGTGCATCGAAACCGCGTTCGGCAACGTGGCAGATGGCCATCTGGTTGATGGTCGAGGAATGCAGGTCGGCAGCCTGCTTCATCAGCACCAGCTTGCGGATGATCGGCATGGCCGCAACCACGAAACCGACGCGCAGGCCGGGTGCCAACGTCTTGGAGAAGCTGCCGCAATAGATCGTCCGGGTCTCGTTGATCGAACCCTTGCGGGCGATTTCCAACGCCAGCATCGGCGGAACAGCTTCGCCATCGTAACGCAGCGACTGATAGGCAGCGTCCTCGATCACGGCAATGTCGAGTTCCTCAGCGAGATCGAGAACCTTTTCACGTGCAGCCAGATCGAGCGTTTCTCCGGTCGGATTGGCAAATTCGGCAGACATATAGGCGAATTTTACCCGTCCACCCGCTTGCGCGGCGACATCGCGGTAGGCCTGCGGCGTACGGTTGCCGGCTGGCGACAGTTGGTCGTAGGACGGCTCATAGGCATTGAATGCCTGCAACGCGCCAAGATAGGTCGGCCAGGTAACCAGCGCCGTATCGTTGGGCGACAGGAACAGCTTTCCGAGATAATCGAGCGCCTGCTGTGAGCCCGAGGTGATCAGGATGTTTTCCGGCTCGCAGGGAATGCCGATGGCGGCCATGCGGCCCGCGAGCCATTGACGCAGCGGCAGATAACCTTCGCTGACCGAATATTGCAACGCTGCACTGACCGTCGGTCCGCCGAAGATTTCGGCATAGGCGGCCTTGAATTCTTCATCCGGAAACAGCGCCGGATCCGGGATACCACCGGCAAAGGAGATGATGTCCGGCCGGTCCAGCAGTTTCAACAGTTCGCGGATTTCCGAGGCGCGCATCCGTGAAGACCGCGTCGCGAAGATATTTTCCCAATCGAGCATGGAAGTTTCCTCAGATTATGCTTTTTACGGAGCACATCATGCCAAGCTTATTAAGTCAATAATGCTGACCTATACTTTGATGAGAAGATGCACTTTCTGCTCAAAAGCGCTGACTTGGAAAGACGTTGAAAAACCGCGAAAATGCGGCGAATGTCCCCATTGAAGGTGGCGCAACCCAAAGCACATCGCACTCTGATCGTCTGGCGCGTTTGTTGCCGCGATCGATTCTACCGCTATCAATGTGCCCATCCGGACCAAAGCGTTTCCGGGTGAAGCCGTCAGGCTTCGTGATGTCCAAACATGCTCAAGCCGACGAGCAGCACGATGGCCCCGACGATGAAAGCATCAAAAATGGCAAAATGGTAGAAGAACGTTGTCATCGCAGTATCCTCCTCATAGATAGAATACTCCAAAAGCGATAATGTTCCAAATATTACTTGCGGACACGAAAAAGGCCGGGAGAAATGTCCCGGCCTCTTCAGTATTACGCAAGTGCAATGCGCTAATTTTGCTCTGCAGCAAATATTAGTTCTTGGCCTTGTCGACCAGCTTGTTCTTGCCGATCCATGGCATCATGCCGCGCAGCTTGGCGCCGACTTCTTCGATCTGGTGGTTGTCGTTCATGCGGCGGATGCCCTTGAACCGGGCTGCTCCCGAACGGTATTCCTGCATCCAGTCGGAGGTGAACTTGCCGGTCTGGATGTCGGTGAGAACGCGCTTCATTTCAGCCTTCGTTTCAGCTGTGATGATGCGCGGACCCGAGACGTATTCGCCCCACTCGGCCGTGTTGGAGATCGAGTAGTTCATGTTGGCGATGCCGCCTTCATAAATCAGGTCGACGATCAGCTTCACTTCGTGCAGGCACTCGAAGTAAGCCATTTCCGGCGCATAGCCGCCTTCGACCAGCGTTTCGAAACCGGCGCGGATCAGCTCAACGAGACCGCCGCAGAGAACGACCTGTTCGCCGAAGAGGTCGGTTTCGCACTCTTCCTTGAAGTTGGTCTCGATGATGCCCGAACGGCCGCCGCCAACGCCGCAGGCGTAGGAGAGAGCGAGGTCAAGCGCGTTACCGGATGCGTTCTTCTCAACGGCAACCAGGCAAGGAACGCCGCCGCCCTTCTGGTATTCGCCGCGAACCGTGTGGCCAGGGCCCTTCGGTGCGATCATGACGACGTCGAGCGTATCCTTCGGCTCGATCAGGCCGAAATGAACGTTGAGGCCGTGGGCAAAAGCGATGGCTGCGCCGTCACGGATGTTGCCGGCGATGTCGGCCTTGTAGATGTCGGCCTGGAGTTCGTCAGGCGTCGCCATCATCAACAGGTCGCCCCACTTGGCGGCTTCGGCAACGGTCATGACCTTGAAACCATCGGCTTCGGCCTTCTTGATCGTCGGCGAACCGGCCTTCAGAGCGATGACGACGTTGTTGGCGCCCGAATCCTTCAGGTTCAGCGCGTGAGCGCGGCCTTGGCTACCGTAACCGACGATAACGACGTTCTTGGACTTGATGAGGTTGAGATCAGCATCACGATCGTAATAGACGCGCATTGTAATTTCCTTCCCTTTGCTTGTCTTCTAAAACTCTTCCGGCTGCCCTTGAGGCTACGCCGAACTCTTTTCACTGCCGTAGAGGCGAAGGAAGGCAGACACTGCCTTCTCTGCCCTGCGGCCGAAATCCTTGGCCATGCGGCCGCTGTCTTCACCGAGCAGCATGCGCAGATGCAGATCGGAGACGATCAGGCCGTACAGCGTATCATAGGCGTCGTCGCGGTCTTCGAACACCAGAAGCCCAGCGTAACGCCCTGCTTCCAAAAGCGCGCCGGCCCGTTTGCCGATCTGGCGGCGGCCGCGCTCCTGCAGCATGGAGCCAAGCTTGGAGCCATCGCGGCTCGCCTGCCCGATCGCCAGACGGTTCAGCGCCAGCGACACATCGCCAGCCAGAACCTCCAGCAGATCACGGGCAAACAGCACCAGATGCTCCTGCAACGTCTCGGCCGTCAGTGTTTCGGCGGTATCATCAAATGTGCGGACCTTGCTCGCCTGAAAGCCGATCATTGCCGACAAAAGCCCATCGCGATCGCCGAACCATTTGTACAGGCTTTCCTTCGAGCAGTTGGCGGCGCGTGCCACGCCCGCCGTCGTCAGCGCCTTTTCGCCACCATCGACCAGCAGACGCAACGCGCTGTCCAGAACGTCGTTCTGGCGCGGCGAATAATCCGGCTGATGTGGGTGGGCGGCAAGCTGCACGAAATCGTCTCCAATAACAGTACCGTACGGTACGGTTCGCCGCTTATGCCGCAAAGCCGGGAGCCGGTCAAGCCCACAGGAAAGAGATTTCGACACTCGGAGATACCCGAAAACAAACCTTGCACCTCGCGAATATCGATGCCCCATCAAACGTTGAGATAATAACGGATACCAGCACCAAAAATGGACACCTCCACGCAATCCGATCCCGTTCCGTTTCAACATATGGTCGGTTAGTGTGCGGCTTCAGACACCCTATATCCCGGAGTTTTCATGCCCCGCCTGCATATTGCCGCCCTGCTCCTGTCGTCCGCCCTTGCCTTGTTCCCAATCACTGCCGCCGCTCAGTCCGATGAAGACGTCTACAACAGGATTGAATCCCTGCATGGCAATGCCGGAGATCTGAACGAGCCGTTGCTCAGCCTCGTGGAAGCGATGGGCAACAGCGACGCAGCAACGATCGCCGGGCTTGCCGAATATCCGCTGCGAGTGGCGGCGAATGGCGAAAGCTATGAAATCCAGAGCGCCGATGATTTTATCGAGAATTTCGACACGCTGGTAACGCAAGATACGCGCGACGCCGTTGCAGGCCAGACCTACAGCCAGCTCTTCGTCAACAGCGACGGCGTCATGCTGGCGGATGGCGCGGTCTGGATGAGCAATGTCTGTGAAAACAGCGATTGCAGTTCATCCCACTGGGCGGTGATCAGCATCAACAATTGATCGGCGGCAGAAGATGACACCATGCGCTTTGACGTCATCGCAACGGCCGCCGCGATTGCCCTCTCGACCGTAGCGCCCGGGGTTGCAAGCGACGGCGTTGCCTAAAACTCAGCCCACACGGCACCGCTCGGCGAGGAAATCGAGAAATACCCGCACCCGCGCCGGCATATGGCCACCCTGGCCGAGAAAGATCGCGTGAACCTCCTCGCTGTCTGAGGACGTGTAACTCTCCAGCACCGGAACCAGCGTGCCGCGGCTGAAATCGTCCCGTACCTGAAAACCGGCGAGCCGTGCCAATCCTGCACCGGCCAGCGCCAATTCCCGCAACGCTTCACCGTCGCTTGCCTGAATGCTGCCGGCCGGCTTGACCGTCAGATCGGCACCGTCAACGGAAAATGGCCAGCCGCCGCTGGCGCGGACATATTTGGGGCCAAGCAGGTTGTGCCCTGCCAGATCGTCCGGATGTTTGGGCAGCCCCTTGCGCGCGAGATAGGCAGGTGCCGCGGCGATATGCATTTTCACCGTACCCAATTTTCGCGCCATCAGCGCCGAACTCTTCAGCGGCCCTGCCCGGATGGCGATATCGGTGCGATCCTCCATGAGATCGACGACATGATCGGTCAGCACCAGGTCGAATGACACATCCGGAAACTGCGCCAAAAAATCAGGCAGAACCGGCAACAGCAGATGGCGGCCAAACGGGACATTGGTGCTGACACGAATGCGGCCACTTGGGCTGTCGTCATTAGCAGCCGCGCGCTCGGCTTCATCCAGTTTGGCCAGCACTCGCACACCGTGTTCGTAATAGCGGCAACCTTCTGGCGTCAGTTGCAGCTTGCGGGTCGAGCGGTTGACCAGCCGCGCGTTCAGCCGGTTTTCCAGCCGGGTCACCAACTTGCTCACCGCCGAAGGCGTCATGGCGAAATCGCGGGCGGCAGCCGAAAAGCCACCGAGATCGACCACCCGGACAAATACTTCCATCTCGCCGGAGCGATTGATATCCAGCCGCGCCATTGTGCCCTCACCTCACAAATCCTGTGCCTTATCGTTGTCTAGTTCTCAAATCGGTGCGCGTCCATATCTGATGCACATACACATCAGGAGACTGTCATGAACCAGCACAAAACAGCCCTTATCGTCGGCGCCCAGGGCGTCATCGGCGGCAATCTCGCCCGCCATCTGGAAACATTGGAAGACTGGTCCGTCATCGGCCTCTCTCGGCGCGGCGGCATATCGACCGGTAAGATCCGGCACATTTCCGTCGACCTGCTCGACCCGGCAGATTGCTTCAACAAACTCGCCGATCTCTCAGAAGTGACTCACATTTTCTACGCCGCCTATCAGGACCGCCCGACCTGGGCCGAACTGGTCGAGCCTAATCTCGCCATGCTGGTCAACGTCGTCACGGCTGTCGAGAAGGTGGCGCCAAACCTTGCCCATGTCAGCCTGATGCAGGGCTACAAGGTCTATGGCGCCCATCTCGGCCCCTTCAAGACGCCAGCGCGCGAAGACGAAGACAATCACATGCCGCCCGAATTCAACATGGACCAGCAGGCCTTTCTGCAGAAGCAACAGCAGGGAAAATCCTGGACCTGGTCAGCGCTGCGGCCTTCCGTCGTCATCGGCGTTGCCACCGGCAATCCGATGAACTTGGCGATGGTCATCGGTCTCTATGCGTCGATGTCGAAGGAACTCGGGCTTCCCTTGCGCTTTCCCGGCAAACCCGGCGCTTACGATACGCTGCTGGAAATGACCGACGCCGGCCTTCTGGCGAGGGCAACGGTCTGGGCCGCCACCAATCCGCAATGCGCCAATCAGGCCTTCAACATCACCAATGGCGACCTGTTCCGCTGGAACGAGATGTGGCCAAAGATCGCCCGGTTCTTCGAGATGGAGACGGCAGCGCCACTGCCGATGTCTCTCAACGTGGTGATGGCGGACAAGGCAGCGCTCTGGTCCAGGATGAAGGAGAAATACGGGCTCGCCGATCATCCCTATGAGGCCGTCTCCTCCTGGGGGTTCGGCGATGCGGTGTTCAGCTGGAACTATGATTTCTTTGCCGACGGCACCAAGGCACGGCGGCTGGGGTTTCATGACTATGTGCAAACCGACGAGATGTTCCTGTCGGTGTTTCGCGAGATGCGGGCCCAGCGGATCATTCCGTAATGGCCGATTGCTTGCGGCCGTCCATCACCGGATGGCCGCAAGTAGCACGGTTACATATCCGGATCAGGTTTATCCGGCTTTGCCACCATTCGGCGAAGCAAGCTGCAGCGTTTCCTTCTGTGTGATCAACCGCGCCGTGTGCTGACCGCTCAGATAGATCCACAGCCAGCTCCAGGCGACGACGAAGCGGCTGCGCGTACCGATGAGGAAGTAGATATGGGCGATCCCCCAGATCCACCATGCCAAGGCACCCTTCAGCTTGAACCGGCCGAAATCGATGATCGCCGACCGGCGCCCGATGGTCGCAAGGCTGCCCTGATGACGATAACGGAAAGGTGGCAGCGCCGGTTTTTGCGCCAACCGCCCCTTGATGACCTTTGCCACATAGGCGCCCTGCTGCTTGGCTGCGGGCGCGATGCCCGGCACCGGTCTGCCATCATCCTGAACGACGGAGGCGGTGTCGCCAACGACAAAGACATCAGGAAAGCCCGGTGCGCTCAAATCTTTCCCGACAATGACGCGGCCCGCCCTGTCTGCAGTAACGCCGAGCCATTCAGCGGCCGGCGAAGCCTGAACACCGGCCGCCCAGACAATCGTGCGGCTGCCGATAAAACGTTCGCCGATCATGACGCCGCGTGCCGTGCAGTCCGTTACCCGCTCACCGAGATGAACCTCGACACCAAGCTTTTCGAGCGCAGTCTGCGCATAGGCCGATAGCTCCTCGGCAAAACCCGCCAGCACCCGCGGCCCCGCCTCGACGAGAATCACCCGGGTCTTGCGCGTATCGATGTTGCGGAATTCCTGCGGCAGGGTGACATGCGCCAGCTCGGCAATGATACCCGCGAGCTCGACGCCGGTCGGTCCTGCACCAACGATGGTGAAGGTCAAAAGGGCGGCCCGTGCGTCAGGATCGGTTTCCATCTCGGCCTGCTCGAAAGCCAAAAGCAGGCGGCGGCGAATGGTGGTGGCGTCTTCCAGTGTTTTCAGACCCGGCGCGACCGGTTCCCACTCGTCCCGGCCGAAATAGGCATGCGTCGCCCCGGTTGCCAACACCAGCGTATCGTAGCCAATGCTCTCGCCGCCCCTCAGCGCCAGCGTCTTCGCCGCCGGATCAACACTGTCCACCTCGGCCAGAAGCGTGGTGACCTCCGGCCGGTCGCGAAACACCCGGCGGATCGGCCAGGCAATTTCGGAGGTCGCCAGAAGGGTGGTTGCCACTTGATAGAGCAGCGGCTGGAAGAGATGATGATTGCGCCGGTCGATCAGGGTGATCCTGACGGGCGCGCCCTTGAGATCCTTGGCCAGCTGCAGGCCACCGAACCCGCCACCGACGACAACGACATGGTGCAGGTTTTCGTGCGGCATGATCGTATCTCCTGTTTCGGGTACAATTTCTACGCTGCCGCAGCCGATACACAACTGCGCTTTCGGCATGGCACCTCTGCGCTAGGTGACGGCGCATTCACCGCCTTCACCTAGCGCGCATACTCCACCGGCAAGGCCATGCCACTCTTGAGGATTTCCATCGAGATCGAAGCCGAGACGTCCAACAGCTCGACCTTGCGGGCGATCTGCTTGTAGATCACGTCATAGTGCTCGACACGCGGCAGCAGCACCTTGAGAATATAATCGCAATTGCCGGTCAGCCAGTGCGCCACGACAATCTCGGGAATATCGGTAATCACCTTGCGGAAGGTGCCGATCCAGTCGTCGGCATGATGGGCCATCTTGATCAGGGCATAGACCGTGGTCGGCACACCCATTTTGGCGCGATCGAGAACAGCGATCCGGGGAGCGACACAACCGGTCTCATCCAGGCGCTGGATAGGGTGCGAACAGGCGGAAATCGACAGGCCGGCGTCTTCCTGCAGCAAAGACAGAATCTTCCGGTCCCTTTCGTCCAGCACGCCCTATTCTCCTCATCTCAACGGAACACTCAGGAAATATTTGCGTCAAGAATATAACGCGTGCAAAAAATACGCGCAAAATATCGGGGTATCATCCAACAAAGCGAACTCTTTCGGCGCCGCTTCGGCGACAATCACGGCATCAACAAACACAGGGAACGGCATCATGCGCAAGATCGGCCTCATCGGTGGAATGAGCTTTGAAAGCTCGGCAATCTATTACCGGATGATCAACGAGGCCGTGCGCGAACGGCTGGGCGGCATGCATTCTGCCGAAGTCCTGCTGCATTCTGTCGATTTTCAGACCATCGTCGACATGCAGAAGTCCGGCCGCTGGGACGACGCCGCCAAGTGTCTGTCCGAAGTGGCCCAGGGCCTGGAAGCGGCGGGCGCGTCTTGCGTAGTGATCTGCACCAACACGATGCACCTGATCGCCGATGAGGTTCAGGCGTCAATTACCGTGCCGCTGATCAACATTATCGACGAAACGGCCGCCTTGATGAAGGCCGCCGGCATCAAACGGCCGCTGCTGCTTGCCACGCGCTACACGATGGAACACGGCTTCTATACCAGCCGTATGGCCGCAGACGGTCTGGATATCATGGTTCCGAATGCTGAAGATCGGATGCTCGTCCACGACATCATCTTCAACGAACTGTGCGCAGGCTCGGTTCTCGACAGTTCGCGGCAGGCACTGATGGCCGTGATCGAACGGGCAAAAAGCGATGGCGCCGATGCCATCATTCTTGGTTGTACCGAAATATGCCTGATCCTCGATCCGAAGAACCTGCCACTGCCGGGCTTCGATTCCACTGCGATCCATGCCGAAGCGGCCGTCGAATTCGCACTTGAAGGCGTTTCGCAAAGCGGCAAACGGGCCGCCTGAGGTCCACTCGAAAATACTTGACTCAGTCAATTAAATTGCGATCATGGCATCCCAAGGAGAATGCCATGTCACACCTCACACCATCATACCAAGCCTTTGCCGATATCGGCGATGACGAGATCGAGCAGATCCGCGCCTTCAACCGGTTTTATACCAACCGAATCGGCGTTCTCGACCGCGCCTTCATGGAGACGCCCTATACGCTCACCGAGGCACGCGTCATCTATGAACTCGCGGCCCACGGTACCACCTCGGCGTCCCGGCTGACGGAGGAGCTTTCGCTAGATCCGGCCTATCTCAGCCGCATGCTAAAATCCTTCAGCGATGCCGGCCTTCTCGAAACGATGCGAGATCCGGCTGACGGCCGTGGCCGCCTGCTGCAATTGACCCTGCGCGGCCGGGGTGTTGCCACCGATCTGGCACAGCGCTCGCGCCAGCGCATCGTCGCCCTTCTGGAACCGATTACCGAAAATGGCCGCCGGGACCTGGGCGCAGCCATGGCGTCTGTACAGACCCTGCTGTCCGGCGACACTCCTGCCCCCGTCACCATTCGGCCGCATCAGATCGGCGACATGGGCATGGTGATCTCCAGCCAGGCAAAGGCCTATGCCGAAACCTATGGGTGGAACGGTGAGTATGAGGCGCTGGTCGCGGAAATCTGCGCCGCCTTCATCCGCAATTTCGACCCCGCCCGCGAACGCTGCTGGATTGCCGAACGCAACGGTACGTTCCTGGGCAGCATTTTTCTCGTCAAAGGCAGCACCGAAGACACGGCTAAGCTTCGCCTTCTGCACGTCGATGCGGCAGCGCGTGGACATGGTCTCGGTTCAAAGCTGGTCAACGAATGCATCGGTTTTGCCAGAGACTGTGGTTACCGGCGTCTTGAACTCTGGACCAACGATATCCTGAGCGCTGCGCGTCGCATCTATGTCGCTGCCGGGTTCACACTCGAAAAGGAAGAGGCGCACCATTCGTTCGGCAAGGATTTGAACGGTCAGACCTGGGCGCTGGATCTGACGGCGGCAACTGCCGGCGTGACACCGCCAGCGTGATACGGCAGGGAAAGCCAGCCGTACTCCGTCAAACCGGCGGATTTGAACGGATCGATCACGGTGCCCGCAACGATCGCGGCCAAAAGCCCGGGCATCGGCGGCAGCTTGGCAATGGTCGAGACGAGCCGGTCGCGCACCCAGGCAATCGCGGCTGAATCCGACTGGTAGAATGGCGTGAAGGCGAGCGACAGCATCTGGAACAGCCGCACATGATTACGCCGGGCGCGTGCATAGGCCGTCAGTGCAGAGGGGATATCGGCGGAGTTGGCCAGCGCATGGTTGAGCGCTGCCGCATCAAGTAGAGCCATGTTTGCGCCCTGTCCCAGTTGCGGGCTGGTCGAATGAGCACTGTCACCAATGAAGACGACATTGCCGCTATAGGGCGGCAGTGCGGTCCGATGAGCATAACGTGCCAGAGTCAGTTGGTCCCAATCATGGATCTGGTCGAGAAACGGCTGGCATTCCGGCCAATAGTCGCCAATTACCGTCTTCCAGCGATTGAGCCCGCCTGCCTTGACCGCCTCGACATCGGCGATCTTCAGGCTCCAGAAGAACGCCACCTTATCCGGATCACCGACCGTCGCGCGGCCTGCCGGCAATAGACCGATCATCACCCTGGCCTGGTCGTAACGTTGCGAC
The DNA here is from genome assembly GCF_001424965.1 of Rhizobium sp. Root1204. Lineage (NCBI taxonomy): Bacteria > Pseudomonadati > Pseudomonadota > Alphaproteobacteria > Hyphomicrobiales > Rhizobiaceae > Rhizobium > Rhizobium sp. Root1204. Next base: position 40,794 of record NZ_LMCZ01000041.1, on the reverse strand, counting down.
AGCGCGGTGCGGTCATAGACCGCACCCGCTCCATCCAGCGTCGCCCAGAAGGCGCCATAGGTGAGGTCGCGAATGGCTGGCGCCGAGGTCGAACCGGCAGCCAGCATCGAACGTGCGCCGCTGGCATCGATGACCAGATCGTAATCGCCCGCCGCCCGTCGCGTCGCATCCTGCAATATCACGCGATCAGCACGCTGTTCGGTCGCGGTGATATGGGTTGCCGTGCGCGTGATGATGCCATCGGCCACCACCGCATCATGCAACGTATTGAACAGAGCCGCCCGCTGCACCGCAAGGCCATAGCGCCCTCCCGGTGTCGCATCATAGCGCACGTCCAGAACCGTCCGCCCGCTGATCGCGTCGGCGCCGTGCAGCCGGTCGATCCGGTTACCGAGTGACTGGATGGTATCAAACAGGCCAAGAGTGGCGAGAACAGTCAGTCCTGTCGGCTGCATCAAAAGGCCGGAACCGACGGGGGCGGCGGTCTCAAAGCGTTCGAGAATTTCAACTCGATGACCGGCCCGCGAAAGAAACAACGCCGCGGCCAATCCTGCCGGCCCGGCCCCGACCACGCCAATATCGAGCTGTTTCATCCATGCCTATCCGGGTATAGTCTCAGACGGCATCTCTACCAGCGGGCGCAACGGACAGTCCAGCGGATAAAGCTGCCGTGCCGTTATGCCACCGCGTCATATTCGGCGCGGGCGGCCCGGATCGCCTGATGATGCTGCATCGACCAGTCGACCAACCCCTTGACCAGCACCAGAAACGACTGACCAAGCGGGGTCAGGCTGTATTCGACGCTGGGCGGCTGGGTCGGAAACACTTCCCGGCTGATATAACCGTCGCGCTGCAAATCCCGCAGCGTCTGGGTCAGCATGCGCTGCGAAATATCCGGAATGGTCCGGCGCAATGCGGAAAACCGCATCGGCCCCTCGCCCAACGCCTGAATCATCAGCGTATTCCATTTGCCACCGATGTTGTCGATGACATCACGCACCGGACAGTCGGCTTGTGAAAACGCCATGCCCATCACGACGATGACGCGCTCGCCCTCAGTCTTGCCGGTCATCTTGTTCATGGAACCCGGTATCCTTTTTGTAACCACCGCATAAAAAACTGCCTCCTTTACATCGATCCGCCGATGACGAATTAAGAGAAGGTCTCATTTAGGAACCATATCTCAAACGGGATGCTTCGGCAACAAACCGACGTCATTTGACAAGCAAAGGAATCAACATGTCCGAAACTCTTCTCGTCACCGGCGCGACCGGCAATCTCGGCCGCCTCGTGCTCGACGATTTGCTCGCCTCCGGCAAGGTCGCACCGGCCGATATCATCGCCACCAGCCGCGATACCGGAAAACTCGCGGACTATGCAGCAAAAGGCGTCCAGGCCCGTGCCGCAAACTTCGATGATGCAGCCTCGCTCGATGCAGCCTTCAAGGGCGCCGACCGCATCCTGATCATTTCCACCGATGCCCTCGACGAGCCGGGCAAGCGCCTGCGCCAGCACCTCGCAGCCGTCGCCGCCGCCAAGCGCGCCGGGGTCAAGCATATCCTCTATACCTCGATGCCAAATCCGGAAGCCTCGGTCATCCCCTTCGCGCCGGACCATCTCGGCACGGAGAATGCGATCAAGGCGACCGGCATAGCCTACACGATCCTGCGCAATGGCTGGTACATGGAGAACCTGTTCATGGCTCTGCCGCATGCACTTTCCGAAGGCAAATGGTACAGCGCATCCGGCAAGGGAGAGCTCGCCCATATCGCCCGCGGCGACATCGCCAAGGCGACGGCAAACGCGCTCGCGTCAGGCTCGGCCGAAAGCAAGACCTATACGCTGACCGGTGAAACGAAGCATACGGTTGATGAAATCGCCGCCCTCGTCTCGAAAGTTACCGGCAAGCCGCTGGAAGTCGTCCATGTGACCGACGACCAGCTGGCGGGCGGCCTCAAAGCAGCAGGCCTTCCGGGCTTCATCATCCCCGTCGTCGTGTCGTTCGACACCAACACGCGCGAAGGGCACATCGCCATGGTGACAGACGATGCAGGCAAGCTCTCGGGCCAGAAACTGATCACGCTCGAAGATTTCCTGACCGCCAGCAAAGCGGCATTGCTCGGTTAAAGAACAGAGGGCTCCGCCTTTCGGAGCCCTTTTTGCCACTTCAAATGGCGATCAAACGTCCTGGCCACAGGCGCGGCAGAAGCGGCGGACGGTTTCCGCCATGCCGTATTCCAGCGCATCTGCGGTCAGGCCATGGCCGATCGAAACTTCGGCCAGATTGGAAATCCGTGCCGCCAGCGCCGGCAGGTTGGCTACCGTCAGGTCATGGCCGGCGTTGACCCCGAGGCCTAAGGTCGCAGCGAGGTCGGCGGTGTTGCCCAGTTCCTCCAAAAGAACCGCACCACGCTCGGGATCGTCGTAGCACCCGCCATAAGGTCCGGTGTAAAGCTCGATCCGGTCGGCGCCGGTTTCCCGGGCGATCGTCAGCGCTTCAAGGTCCGGATCACCATCGGCAAACAGCGAGACGCGAAAACCGCCCTTCTTCAAACGTCCGACGACATTGCCGAGCAGATTGTGGTTCTTGCGGAAATCCCAACCATGGTCCGACGTCGCCTGCGCCGGATCGTCGGGTACCAGCGTTACCTGCTCCGGTTGATGACGCTCGACGAGCTGCAAAAACTCCTCGTTCGGAAAACCTTCCATGTTGAATTCGGTCTGAGGATAGAGATCGTCGATCAGCGCGCGGATGGGCGCCAGATCGGAAAAACGGATATGCCGCTGGTCGGGCCGCGGATGCACCGTCAGACCACTTGCACCCGCCTCTAGCGCAATCTGCCCAAGTCCGGTAACGGACGGCCACGGAAGATCGCGGCGGTTTCGCAGCATCGCGATCGCATTCAGGTTCACGGAGAGTTTCGCAGCCATTTCAGCACCTTCCAAGGATACCGTCGTCGTTACGGCGCCCTTTTCTAGCGGTTCATCCGCCCCCCCGCAACAAATCTGCACCAGAGAAAGCGTCTCCGTTACAATATTCGTCTGGAGACTGTTCAACGCCTTTATTTCAGACAAAACTCACGTTAAATGAGTGCAGTACCTGACAAACTGATAAAACTTCGATCTAATAGAGACTCACAGTACAGGCCATACTCCCGAATGGTGAGCGGCAGTACTGAAAACCCATCGAATCATCCAAGCCGGAACCAATGAACCCTCGTTTTTGCCTCGACATAATCCAATCGCCACTCGCTCCTGATAGGAAAGCGCTGCTCTCGATGGTATTTTCGGGGAGAACACGATGATGACGCAGCACGCGAGACCGGACGATCAAGCAATCCGCCAAGCCCTTGACGGCGTGCTTTCGAGCGTTCTTTTTTCCCGCTCCGAGCGTCTGCGTGCCTTTCTCAAATATGTCGTCGACAAGGAGATGGAAGGTACGGGCCATCAGTTGAAGGGCTACACGATCGGTATTGACGTCTTCGATCGGCCGCAGGCCTTCAATGCCGATAGCGACCCTCTGGTGCGTGTCCATGCCGGCAAGCTGCGAAAATTGCTGTCAGCCTATTATACCGGTGAAGGCACTCAGGATCCCTGGCGCATCGATATTCCGAAGGGGACCTATGTCCCCGAATACAGGCGCCAGCGGACGTCAGAGACCCAGCAGTCAGATTCAGGGCGCGCCGCAACGCCGCCACGCCGGGCGGCGAACAGACGCTTTTCCTGGTTGCCTGCTCCCTTGTCCTCACCACTGGCCGTCTTGTCGGTACTGCCACTTCTGATTTTCGTGCCGTTGTCATCACCGGCCATGAGCGTCAACATCCCGGCGCAATCGAGCCTGCACGGCGCGGTGCTTGAACGCAAGTTCGCCGATGATCTGCCGAAAATAACGGTTCGCTCACAATGGCCGCGTAGCGGAACGGCCGGCCGCTTTGCCGATGCGTTTCGCAATGCCGCCTCGCATTATCGCACGATCGCAGCAGTGCCAGGTGCCGTGCTGTGGCAGCGGCCGAAGCGTCCGGTTTCCGATCCACTCGCTTTCACCGTATCCATTCTACCGCAGAAATCACCGGCAGGACTTCGTGTCCTGATCAAGAACGACGCGTCTTCGGACATTCTCTACGACCAGGTCATCGATGGCGCGCGGTTGAGCAGCGAAGCCGATATTCTTTATGAAAGCCTTGCGCTCGCGGCCAAGGTTCTGGCCTCGGACGGCAATATTTTCCGCTATGCCAGTGCAGCGCAAATCGACAGCCCGCTGATGGAATGCATGGCGCTGACTGACGCGTACCGCCACCAGCAGACCCGCGAGGCTTTCCAGGAAGCCAAGTCCTGCCAGGAAAAACTGTCGATCAATCATCAGCGCAAGCTGAAGTTCGTGATCAACGCCGGCGCCCTGCCCCTGACTCTTATCCGGTAATTTGGGCGCCCTGTAGTCGCCTGAACAAAAGCCGTCATGAATTGCGCCGAAAAACAGTATTCCTCAATGCGAAACGCCAGAGGCCGTTGAGAAATATTAGATTCCATCCCTAAAGTTACTAGCTGTTCATCTTCGCGCCGCACGTGTATTCTATCTGTGCAAGTGGGAGAAAGCCTGGTCGCTCATCAGGCAAGCACGATGGTTGCGAGTATCCTTCCCGCCGGGATGGCGTGCATGACATCGAGGAGCAGCCGAGGGGACACGCGGCGTATCGTGATGCGCCACAGGCGAAGTGCCGTCTTCAGGAGATGTCTCCCGCAGGTTAACCAGCGGGGTTATGTCAAAGCATGCGAGAACAGGGAAAGACACATCCTTCTCCATCCGGTAGCCGGCAGCCGTCCGGTTTCCTTCCCCACCTTCCGTTGCCGGGAACCATAGCGGATAGCCATGTCGGTATCGCTGACATGGCGGATGCCTTCGGCGTCACCCACCGGACTCTGCATTTCTATGAGGAAAAGGGCCTGCTATCGGCGGATAGAATGGGGCCGATGCGTGTCTACGGGCTGGACGACATCCGGCGCATGACCGTCATCAATGCCTGCCGCGAAATAGACATGCCGATCGTAACCATCCAGGATTTGATGGCAGCCCTCAATGCCGCAGCCAGTCAGCAGGATGCGGCTCGGATTTTTGAGGACGCATTGCACGCGCGAAAACGGGAACTCGCTGCTCAGCAGTCTATCCTTCGACGCCAGATGCAGCGGATCAGCGAACTTCTGGAATCAGCCGCCGACGGCGACAATCCAGAGCGCACCGCCCTGCCCCCCATCCATCTTTCACCAATCGAGACAAAGTGCCTTGTGTTCATGGCTGAAGGTTATCCGGCAAACCGGATCGCCACGATGATGGATATGGACCTGACTGCCGTCCTGACGCTTGAATCGGATATCATCCGCAAATTCAACGGTCATAACCGCTTTCAGGCCGTCGCCAAGGCTGTGCTGATGGGATTTGTTTCCGCCGAATAGGTGTCAGCGGACAATTGTCAGTGTCTCGGCCGCGCGCGTGATCGCGGTGTAGAGCCAGCGCTCGCGGGTGTCGCGAAAAGCCCAGCTTTCATCGAACAGGACCACATTGTTCCACTGTGAGCCCTGTGCCTTGTGCACCGTCAGCGCATAGCCATAATCGAACTCGTCGTAACGCTTGCGCGTCGACCACGGAATCTCCCCTTCGATATCCTCAAAGGCGGTTTTCAAGAGCTTGATCTTGGCCGCCCCCCGATCCATGTCGTCGTCTTCCGGGCGGATCATCAGGTTGATGCCGGGCTTCACTGTTTCCTTGGACGAGGTCATCACCTGCCACAGCGAGCCGTTGAGCAGGCCCTTGGCGGGGTCGTTGCGCAGGCAGACGAGTTTGTCACCCGATTGCGGATATTCGGTGGTAAAGCCCTTCAATTCACGCAGCCGTGTATTGTAGCGGCGGCGGGTCTTGTTGGTCCCCACCAAGACCTGATCGGCGCCAAGCACCAGCTCCTGCGTCACCTCGTTCTTGGAGATGATCCTCGCCGTCGAGCCGTAGTCGCCGTGCATGATCTCCTTGCCTTCGCGCACATGCATGGCAAGCTGGATAATCGGGTTGTCACGCGCCTGCCGGTGAATGTCGGTCAGCAGATAATCCGGTTCCTCATTGGTGAAATAACCGCCACCCGAGACCGGTGGCAGCTGGCCGGGATCGCCAAGCACCAGGATAGGCGTGCCAAAACTCATCAGGTCGCGGCCGAGCGCCTCATCGACCATTGAGCATTCATCGATGATGATCAGCGCCGCCTTGGCGACAGGAGACTGCCGGTTGATCGAGAACATCGGCGCGATCGAGGTCTTGCCGGTCTCTTCGTCCGACACTTCCTCCTCGCCGCGCGGACGGTAGATCAGCGAATGGATGGTCTTGGCGTTCTTTGCGCCCTTGGAGCGCAGCACCTGCGCCGCCTTGCCGGTAAAGGCCGCGAAGAGAACATCACCATCGACATGCTCGGCGAAATGCCGGGCAAGCGTCGTCTTTCCGGTTCCGGCATAGCCAAAAAGCCGGAACAGCGGCGAGCGCCCTTCCTTCAACCAGCGTGAAACGGCCTTGAGGGCCTCATCCTGTTGCGGTGCGAATTCCATGTTTGTTCTATTGCCCGATTCGGGGCCGCCTGTCGCGCCCCGCCGCGTTGATCGGCGGTTCAGCTTGCCGCCACCCGGATCAAAATTTCCCTTTGAAGTGCAGGATACCGCAAGAAAATGCCACACCCTACGCATATCGCGGCGCGATAACCCGTGATAATAGTTGCTCCGCCCGCCTCTCCCCGGCGCGCTGCCTCCTCTGCAATTCGAAAGTGCCCAACGTGACGCCTGAACCTTCCGAAGACCCGTCCGCTTCCGTGGCCGCGGGCATCGGCCGATGGACGACCCCGATGCAATGGGGCTTTCTGCTTCTTCTCTCCGCAATCCTCGCAGCCGCGCTCGAACTGACCGGCATTCCGGCAGCCCTGTTGATGGGACCGATGGTAGCGGGTGCCATCGTCGGCATGAATGGCGGCACCATAAGGCTGCCGCGCCCGGCCTTTCTCTGCGCGCAGGCGCTGATCGGCACGATGATCGCCGAAACCATCCGTCCCGGCATTCTGGCGACCTTCTTTTCAAACTGGCCGCTCTTCCTCGCCGTTGTTCTCTCGGTCATTGCCATGAGTACGCTCAGCGGCTTCGTCATCAGCAAGCTCAACATCCTGCCCGGCACCACGGCAATCTGGGGTTCGTCGGCGGGCGCTGCCACCTCGATGCTGGTCATGGCCGACGCCTATGGCGCCGATGTCCGGCTGGTCGCCTTCATGCAATATCTGCGCGTCGTTTTCGTGGCCGCTGCAGCCTCGATCGTGGCGCGCTACTGGGCTGGGATAGATGGCCCGGGACCCGAAATCGTCTGGTTCGGGCCGATCCACCTCGTACCGTTTCTTGAGACCCTGGCGCTTGCGCTTGTGGGTGGCTGTCTCGGTAAATGGCTGCGCATCCCCGCCGGTGTGTTTCTGGTGCCGTTTCTGCTCGGCTCGGCGCTTAGCGTCAGCGGTTTGCTGGTGATCGAAATCCCCGAATGGCTGCTGGCATTGAGCTATGCCATGCTCGGCTGGAACATCGGGCTCGGCTTTACCCGTCCGATCCTTGCCCATGCCCGCCGCGCGCTGGTACCGACGGTCATCTCAATCCTCGTCCTGATCGGGTTTTCCGGCCTGTTGGCCTATATTCTCGTGCACGCTGCAGGCATTGATCCGCTGACGGCCTATCTTGCCAGCAGTCCCGGCGGCATGGACTCGATCGCCATCATCGCCGCCTCCAGCAATGTCGACGTGCCTTTCGTCATGGCACTGCAGACAGCCCGGTTGCTGATGATCATGGCAATTGGCCCCTCGCTTGCCCGCTTCGTCGCTTCAAAAGCAATACGGCCGCGATAATTTTTGCGCCTGAAGCGGGAATAAGAAGTGGCCCTCATGTGTCTTATGTTCGAACCGGCTGAACGGCGGTTCGAACGGGAACTCCAGAGAGGACACATCCAATGAGATTTTTGCCGCTTGCAACCGCGTTTTGCCTGATGTCCGCCGCCTCAGCCTTTGCCGCCCCACCGGTCCAGACCGTCGAGACCGACAAGGGCAAGGTCGTTGCAGCTGAAAACGGCATGACGCTCTACACCTACAAGAAGGATGAAAAGGGCGAATCCTACTGCTATGATAAATGCGCCACCAACTGGCCGCCGTACCTGGCGGAAGGTTCCGCTGCAGCCGATGGCGACTATACGCTGGTCGAGCGCAAGGATGGCAAGAAACAATGGGCTCTCAAGGGCATGCCGCTCTACTTCTGGGTCAAGGACGCGAAAAAGGGCGACGCCACCGGTGACGGCGTAGGAAAGGTCTGGGATGCCGCACGCCCCTGATCAGGACGCCCGTGCGAAGGGGGTAAATCCCCCTTCCACAGAGACTTTCGAAAACCAGATCCTGTCGCTGGTGCCGTCGCTGCGGCGCTATTCCCGCAGTCTGGCCAAATCCGACAGCGACGGCGAGGACCTCCTGCAGGATTGCGTTGAAAAGGTGCTGGTCCGCCGCGGCCAATGGCGCGGCGTCAACCTTCGTGCATGGGCATTTACCATCATGACCAATCTCTACCGCGACCGGCACCGCCACGTCAGCCAGCATCCGTCGGTCGAGTTTGACGAAACGCTGGGACTGACGGCCGACGACGTTTCGGGCGATCCCCTGGAAAAGACACGCTTGCAGAAGGCACTGAATGCGCTGAGCCCTGACCATCGTTCAGTGTTGATGCTCGTGGTCGTCGAGGGCTACGGCTATCAGGACGTCGCCGACATGCTGGCGATCCCGATCGGCACCGTCATGTCCCGCCTGTCGCGTGCACGCCGTCAGATGGCCGCGCATCTGGCCGAGAACAACATCGTGACACTCCGGAGACCGAAATGACAGACGATCACAAACCGGTCACCGAAGCTGATCTGCACGCCTATGTCGACGGCCTTCTCGACGAAGGGCGCCGGCGCGAGATTGAACTCTGGCTGAACCGTCATCCGGAAGACGAAGCCGAGGTCCGCCAATGGCAGACACAGGCGGCCGAATTAAAGGCCGCATTCTCAGGCTATGCCCAAGTGACGGAAAGCGATCGCACGCTGCTGAACACCCCAACAGCGGTTGTTGCAACATCATCGCCGTCTTTGTGGCGCAGGGCCGCCCTCGTTGCCGCTTCGTTGACGCTCTTCCTGTCGGGCGCCGCGGCGGGTGTCTATGGCGAGAAATTGCTGGGGACGGCAGTGACGGTCGAAACTGCTGCTGCGATCGACAGCCTGCCTGATCAATCCAAGACGGCGTTCCTTGTCTATGCCAGCGAAAAACGCCACCCCGTCGAAGTCGGAGCCGATCAGGAGGATCATCTGGTTACCTGGCTCGGCAAGCGCCTGGATTACAAGCTGGTTGCCCCGGACCTCAAGGGACTCGGATTTTCCCTTGTCGGCGGCAGGCTATTGCCGGTCAACGGCAAGGCAGGCGCGATGCTGATGTATCAGGACACTGCCGGCCAGCGGCTGACGGTTCTACTCGGCAAAAACCCGGAAAATGCCGAAACCAGCTTCCGTTTCGAATCCGCAGGCTCTCTGGAAACCTTCTACTGGATCGACGGCAGTATCGGATACGCCGTCACCGGCGAAGTCAACCGCAGCAAGCTGCAACAAATCGCCGAGGAATGTTACCGGCAGTTCGAGACCTGACGGCGCTCTCGAAACAGGGCAGGATGTGAAAACAACCTGCCCTGATCAAGCCGTTGAAGTCCCTACTCAGCGCTTCGGATCGTTTTCCAGAAGAATAGGTTTGCCGTGCGGCGTTGCCTCCGCGGCCCTATGCCAGCTTTCCGTCAGGTCATCGAGCTGTTCCCTTGAGGTGATCGACAGTTCGGTGACGAGGCGTGACAGAGCCGCGACCCAGCAATCGAAATAATCGCTCGCATCCGCCCGCCGGCCCGGCTTGTAGAGCTCATGCGACAAGGCCTCGGCCCATTCGCTCCAGGAAAATACGCCCTTCTCATGCAGACGCACCGTCATGGCAAAAGCTTCCGCCTGCCAGGGCTCCGAAAAAACCGGATCGCCTTCGTTCGATTTCGGGAGCTCCGGGGATCCGCTGAGGGTCAGTTCAAACGCGTTCAAGATAGCTCTCCCAGGCATCGATCGATACTGTCAGCTCCGGGTCTGCACCCTCGCCCCAGATTTCCTCCCCGTCGAAAACCACGGTATAGACCCATTGCGGGTTCTCGCCCTTGCCATGGGCGTTGTCGTCCGGAAAAACGAACGAGCCCTGCACCACCTCGACAATGCCATGTTTGGCGCGGGCATAGCGCGGCAGCCTTGTATGGGTCTCGGGATTGAAGTTTTTCGTCCGCACCCGGTCTCCGGCGGCAAATCGCGGGCCGTCCGGCACCGGGCGATCACACGGTCCGCCTTTGGCAAGCACGCCAGGCACCATGTCTGCCGTCAGAATTCGCTTCGGTTCCCTGCCCTTTTCCAGCATCTGCCCGGCAGCCAGTTCGGCGGCGGAAACGAACCCGTGCCGTTTCAACAGGGTTTCCAGGCCACGGGTCCAGATTTCGTAATAGCTGGCCGAAAGATAGGTGGCTGGTGGCAGACTTTCCCGGGCATGCCGGCTCTCATCGATATTCCAGGCGCCAAAGGCACCGCAAGACAGTGTCAGGCCGAGTGCCCGCTTTTCCCATTCGGCATGGAAATACGGCTCGTCCTTCTCCGACGCCACCGGCCCCATACCATGCTGCCCGCCAAGGTCCTGTGCGCCGTTCATAGCGCCTCTCCAGCCGGTTTGGCCAAGCCAGTGCCGATCATTGAATCGCGCGTGACGAGATCGGCGAGCGCATCCTGATCGAGACCTTCGGTACCGGCCGGACGTTGCGGGATGACGATGTAGCGAAGCTCAGCCGTCGAATCCCAAACCCGGATTTTCTGCCCTTCGGGCAGCGCCACGCCGAATTCATCCAGCACACCACGTGGATCGATCACTGCCCGCGAGCGGTAGGGCGGCGCTTTGTACCAGACCGGTGGCAGGCCGAGCACCGACCACGGGTAGCAGGAACACAGGGTGCAGACGACAAGGTTATGGGTTTCCGGCGTGTTGAACACCGCGCGCATATGCTCGCCCTGGCGCCCGGTATAGCCGAGGCTGGCAATCGCGGCTGTCGCGTCCCTGCGCAGCCAGTCGGCAAAATCCGGCTCGCTCCAGGCCTTTGCCACGACGCGGGCGCCGTTGCGCGGGCCGATCTTCGTCTCATAGGTCTCAACGATCGCATCGATCGCCGCCGGATCGATCAGCCCCTTCTGCGTCAGCACGGTTTCAAGCGCCTTCACCCGGGCCTGCATTTCGGAGAAATGATTGTCGTGGTCATGATCATGATCATGGTCGTGCATGTCGTTCTCAGGTGTCATGGCGTGAGTTCTCCGGTCAGTGCAGCGGGCGGCAGGCTCTTTCCAACGTCACCGCGCAACAGGTTTTCAAATGCCACGGGGTCCAACTTTCCAGGCTGCTCGAACGGATTCGAAAAGGCAAAAATGAAGAAGAGGACGACACCGGAATAGGCGCCAAAAATCGACAGCAGAAATACATGTGTTCGGGTCGGACGGTAGACGTAGAAGGGGATGGACAGCAGGCAAAGGCCGATCAACGCGGGCGCCCAGAACATCCCGCCAAATCCGCCCGCCGCCGTCTCTTCGCGAATTTGGCGGAAGCGCGCAATCGACGTGGCGCGGTCACGCATCCGGTTGACCAGATAGCGCTGGCGGTCCGTTTCCGGCACCAGGTCGAGCAGCCGGTCATAAACACCATTCCATTCGATCCACGCCTTGGGAGATAGCCCTTGACGATGCCCGAGCATATCCCACTCTTCGCCGACAACAGTCGCCACATAGCTGGATAGACCGCGTTGAATGGGTGCGACCACCGGCCCGCCATATCGCCCTGCGTCGTTGTATACATCCGATATCGCCACAGCCTCTTCCATCAGATTGTTACGGATACCTTTGTAGTCGTCGAGTTCCTGCGCGTAGACTAGGGCAAGGATGAGACCGTGCAAGGCAGCGATGCGCACCGCGACGGTCGCTGCCGCATCGTGGGTCCTATCCCCTTCCAGGCCGGGATTGAGCAAGTTGCGCGCCGCGAAATAACAACCGAAGACGATAGCAAGTGCGCCGGCAATGAAGGCGGTGCCGATAGTGATCGAGGCAACAACATCCGACATGCCCGCATCCTCATCCGGCCTGGAAATAGGCCATGCTTCACCCGCTATCGCAGCATCGGCCAAAGACTGAGAACGAGCAAGACCGCCATAGTGATATTGAACCATTTCAACCGGGCCGGTTCGGACAGCCATTGCCGAAGCGCCGAACCGAAACCGGCCCAAGTCGAAACGCTGGGAACATTGACGATCGCGAAGATGACGCCGACGATCAGGACGCTCGCCAGATAAGCCTGCTCGCTCGTGTAGGTCGCCATCGCAGTCACGGCCATCACCCAGGCCTTTGGATTGATCCACTGGAACGCCGCTGCCTGCAGGAAGGTCATCGGCGCCGCCCCCGCCTTGCCTTCCGACAGCGTCCGCGACGTGCCGATCTTCCAGGCGATCCAGACCAGATACGCGCCGCCGGCAAACTTCAACCCTGTATAGAGCATCGGGACGGAATGCAGCAAAGCGCCGAGCCCCAGACCGACCGCGATCAACAGTGACAGGAAGCCGGCGCCGATGCCCAGCATATGCGGAATGGTACGGGAGAACCCGAAATTGACGCCTGACGCAAACAGCATCATGTTGTTCGGGCCTGGCGTGATTGATGTCGTGAACGCAAAAAGAAACAGCGCCAGCAGCGTGTCGGCCTGCATGAAGTCCTCCCGATATTTAGGTCAGGTTAATTGACCTATTAGCAAACACCATCTGAAACTTGTCACGGTGACAAGAAGCAGACCCTCATTCTTTCTTTTCCCCCAAGGCCTTTGCCATTCCGGTACGCGCCATAAATGAGACATTGAGCCTTCCTAACAATGGCAAGAAAGCACTGCCGAACGAGGAATGTCATGCAAGACGCAATACCGACCACATCTTTCCCCTCCGGCAAGGCCGTCCCTGTGATCGGTCAGGGCACCTGGCATATCGGCGAACGCAAGGCGAGCGCCGCCGAGGAAGCGAAATGCCTGCGCCATGGCCTTGATCTCGGCATGACGCTGATCGATACCGCCGAAATGTATGCCGATGGCGGCGCCGAACGGATTGTCGGGGAAGCGGTCAAGGGCCGCCGCAGCGATGCCTTCATCGTCAGCAAGGTGCTGCCCACCAATGCCAGCCGCGACGGCACGATCAAGGCCTGCGAAGCCAGCCTCAAACGGCTCGGTACCGACCATATCGATCTCTACCTCCTCCATTGGCGCGGCCGCTACCGCCTGGCGGAAACTGTCGAAGCTTTCGAGACCTTGCGCCAATCCGGCAAGATCGGCGCCTGGGGGGTCTCCAATTTCGATGCCGACGATATGGAGGAGCTTCTCGGTGTACCCGATGGCGGCAATGTCGCGGCCAATCAGGTTCTCTATAATCTGGCCCGCCGCGGCATCGAATACGATCTCCTGCGGGACAATCAGGCCCGAGGGGTGCCGGTCATGGCCTATTCGCCGCTCGACGAAGGCCGGCTGATACGCCATCCCGATCTCATCCACATTGCCAAGGCGCATCAGGCAACCGTAGCACAGGTCGCACTTGCCTTCCTGATCCGCAACCCCGGGGTGATTGTCATTCCCAAGACCGCAATGCCGGAACGGGTGCGCGAAAACCGCGCAACCGTTGAAGTTCAACTGACTGCTGAGGATCTTGCTATCCTCGACAAAGCGTTCCCGCCACCAGGCAAAAAAATACCGCTGGAAATGATCTGAGTGGCTGGTTGGCTGAATTGAAAAAGGGCGCTCGCGGCGCCCTTTTTCAATCATATTCGTAGCCCGTTACATGCCTTGCGGACCGCGGTTCATCGCCGCGATACCGGTGCGGCAGACTTCAAGCACGCCGAGCGGCTTCAGGATCGCCACGAACTGGTCGATCTTGGAGGATTTGCCGGTGATTTCGAGGATGAAGTGCTCGAGCGTCGCGTCGATCACCTTGGCGTGGAAGGCGTCGGCAAGGCGCAGCGTTTCCGCCCGGGTCTCACCCTCGCCCGAAACCTTGACCAAAGCCACTTCGCGCTCGATCGGCCGGTCATGGCCGAGTTCGGCGGCGCGAACCGTCAGATCGACGACGCGGTGGACCGGAACGATGCGCTCCAGCTGCGCCTTGATCTGCTCCAGAACGTGCGGCGTGCCGCGCGTCACGATGGTGATGCGCGACAGGTGCGACTGGTGCTCGGTCTCGGAAACCGTCAGGCTTTCGATATTGTAGCCACGGCCGGAAAACAGCCCGATGACGCGGGCAAGGACGCCCGGTTCGTTGTCGACGAGGACCGAAAGCGTATGGTTTTCCGCCTTCTCTGTTTCCTTGGCGATGAAATAGGCGGAGCCGGTCGGCTGAAGATGTGCGTTCATGATCGTATCCTTTTCCTATTCCATCAAACCAGAGCGCGGCCCTTGGCGTCGATCGCATTGGCGACCGCTTCGTCCGTGGCTTCGTCCGGCAGCAACATCTCGTTATGCGCCTTGCCCGACGGGATCATCGGGAAGCAGTTGGCAAGATTGGCAACGCGGCAATCGAAGATCACCGGCGCCGGACTGTCGATCATCTGCTGAATGGCAGCATCGAGATCAGCCGGCTTGTCGCAACGGATGCCGACGCCGCCATAAGCTTCGGCGAGCTTGACGAAATCGGGCATGGCTTCGGTATAGGAATTGGACAGGCGGTTACCGTGCAGCAATTGCTGCCACTGGCGGACCATGCCCATGTATTGATTGTTGAGAATGAAGATCTTCACCGGCAGGTTATGCTGTACGGCGCAAGACATTTCCTGGATGCACATCTGGATCGAGGCATCGCCGGCAATGTCAATGACGAGCGCATCGGGATGGGCGACCTGGACGCCGATCGCCGCCGGGAAGCCGTAGCCCATGGTGCCGAGGCCGCCCGAGGTCATCCAGCGGTTCGGGTGCTCGAAGCCGAAGAACTGCGCCGCCCACATCTGGTGCTGGCCAACTTCCGTTGTGATATAGGTGTCGCGATGCTTGGTCAGCTCGTACAGACGCTGAATGGCATATTGCGGCATGATGACGTCGTCGTTCATCTTATAGGCGAGCGAGTTGCGGCCACGCCAGCGGACAATGCCTTCCCACCATTCGGTCAGACGCGCCTTGTCGGCATCCTTGGCCGAAGCCCGCCAGACGCGAACCATGTCTTCCAGAACATTGCCGACATCGCCGATGATTGGAACGTCGACGCGCACCGTCTTGTTGATCGACGACGGATCGATATCGATATGGATCTTCTTGGAGTTCGGCGAAAAGGCATTGAGACGGCCGGTGATACGGTCGTCGAAACGGGCACCGATGCAGACCATGACGTCACAATCGTGCATCGCCATATTGGCTTCGAACGTCCCATGCATGCCGAGCATGCCCAGCCAGTTCTTGCCGGAAGCCGGATAGGCGCCCAATCCCATCAGTGTCGAGGTGATCGGGAAGTTGGTCAGTTCGACCAGTTCGCGCAGCAGTTTCGAAGCTTCCGGGCCGGAATTGATGACGCCGCCGCCGGAATAGATGACCGGGCGGCGCGCGCCCTTCATCATCTCGATTGCCTGCTCGATCTGGCGCATGTCGCCCTGAAGCTTCGGCTGGTAGCTTTTCTGGACCTTCGACGCCGACGGCGGCGTGTAGGTGCCGGTAGCGAACTGAACATCCTTCGGAATATCGACAACGACCGGGCCGGGACGGCCGGACTGGGCGATGCGGAACGCTTCATGGATGATACTGGCCAATTCGTTGACGTCCTTGACCAGCCAGTTGTGCTTGGTGCACGGCCGCGTGATGCCGACAGTGTCGCATTCCTGGAAAGCGTCGGAGCCGATCAGCGATGTCGGAACCTGGCCGGTCAGGCAGACCAGCGGGATCGAGTCCATCAGCGCATCTTGCAGCGGCGTAACAGCATTGGTGGCGCCGGGGCCGGAGGTGACCAGCAAAACGCCAACCTTGCCTGTCGAGCGGGCATAACCTTCGGCCATGTGGCCGGCGCCCTGCTCGTGGCGAACGAGGATGTGCTGAATATCGTCCTGCTGGAAGATTTCGTCATAGATCGGCAGGACAGCACCGCCCGGATAACCGAAAATATGCTCCACACCATTGTCCTTCAGTGCCTGAAGAACAATTTCCGCCCCTGTCATCTGGTTCGCTTGCGTCTGGTTGTCTGTACCGCTCATTGGCCTGTTTCCGTCCATGTTCGCGTTTTGGCTGTGAGTATCGTGTTTGAAGGCATAAAAAAAGGCCCCTTGAGGGCCTCGTGTTTTGCGCATGGGTGGCTATCGCCGGATGGTTACACCATCCTGCCCATGCGCCGTCCCACCACAAGAATAACTGCGATATTGATCATGGGCGGGATAAATAAACAGAAATATCTGCTCCGTCAACGTCTTTCCCGAAAACAACCATGACGTGCCAACACCGACGAAAACACGCACAAACCCAAGAAACAACTTGTTAAATCCCTTCCTATAATATGGCACACTCGTCACCAGAGGTTTCCTATTGCGAAACATTGAGCTTCAATCTTCGATTAGCGCCGGAGAGCAGGATCGACGCGATGCCTTGAAACGGGGCAACCGTTTCCTCGGCCGCGTTGTTGCGTGCAGCGGCTCGCGGGCGACGATTTCAGCCATTGCCGAAAACGGCGAAACTTCACTCACCGAATTATGGTCCGTCGGCCGGCTGATCTCCATCACGGTCGGCGAAAACCGCGTGGTCGCTCTCGTCTATTCAATGCAGACAGCCACCAACGAATGGGGCGAAGAACTCGACAATACGTTCCGCATCGAAGTGGAACTGATGGGCGAAGTCCATCTCAGTGCAAACGGCCGCGAAGAGTTCTCCGCCGGCATCACCCAATACCCCTATCTCGGCGCTATTGCCCACCGCATCCGCTCGGCCGACCTTGCCCGTATCTATGACACCGGCAAGAATGATACCTGCGTCATCGGCAAGCTGACTCAGGACGAAAGTCTCGACGCCTCCATCCATGTTCCTTCGATGCTGTCGAAGCACTTTGCCATTGTCGGGACGACCGGCGTCGGCAAATCCACGGCCGTCAGCCTGCTGTTGCACAAGGCCATAGCGTCGGATCCAAAGTTGCGCGTGCTGATCCTCGATCCGCACAACGAATTCGCCGCTGCCTTTCCCGATATTGCCGTGGTCATCGATACCGACAATCTCGACCTGCCCTTCTGGCTGATGAAGCTCGAAGAAGTCGCCGAGGTGATTTTTCGCGGACGTCCGCCCGTTCCCGAAGAACTCGATATCCTGCGCGATGTCATTCCGGAAGCCAAAAGAGCCTTCAAAGGTTCGACGGATTCCGGTCTGGCGCGCCGCACCAGCGAAAAAAGCTCGATCACTGCCGATACGCCGGTTCCCTACCGCATGGCCGATCTGCTGGCGATGATCGACGAGCGTATCGGACGCCTCGAAGGCCGCAACGACAAGCCGTATCTGCGGTCGTTGAAAGTGAAAGTGATCGGCGCGATCAATGATCCGCGCTACAATTTCATGTTTTCCTCGAACACGATCACCGACACGATCCTTGAAACGATCGCCAAGATATTCCGGATTCCAGGCGAAGGACGGCCGGTCACGACATTTCAGCTCGCAGGCATACCGTCGGAGGTCGTCAACTCGGTCGCCTCCGTGCTCTGCCGCATGGCGTTTGAAATCGCGCTCTGGAGCAATGGCGGCGTTCATATGCTGGTCGTCTGCGAAGAAGCGCACCGCTATGTCCCGGCCGATGCCAGCCTGGGTTTCGTTCCAACCCGTCAGGCCATCGCCCGCATTGCCAAGGAGGGCCGGAAATACGGCGTCTCTCTGGGGATCATCACCCAGCGTCCGGGCGAGCTTGACCCAACCATCTTGTCGCAGTGTTCGACGGTCTTTGCCATGCGGCTTTCCAACGACCGCGACCAGGAAATCATCCGTTCGGCGATCCCCAATTCGTCAATTTCGACCACCAGCTTCATCTCTTCGATCGGCAATGGCGAAGCGATCGCCTTCGGTGAGGCCGTCGCCGTGCCGATGCGCATGCGCTTTACCCGCGTCGATGAAAAGAGCCTGCCGAAAACCAACGGTGTCGCCGTCAAGGTTACGGACGAAACCCCCGACACCGTCGACCTGCGCAACGTCGTCTCACGCATGCGCGCCATGAATGGGCCGGATATTTCGAGCTTCCAGAACGCCTATACGGCAAGCCTCGCCGGACAGGAACAGGATGCTGCCCCGGTGGATGACGATCTTCGCGACATCCGTGCCTTTGACGCTGACCTTGCAGCAGACCAGGAAGCGGCGGCGTCGCAACCTTACAACCCTGCCATGCTGCCGCGCAATGAACCACCCAATCCGCAACTTGAACGGTTCAACCAGATCCGCAGCCAACTCCTGTCGGAGGAACCGGCAACGCCGCCACGTTCTGATCCCTATCGAGCGCCACCCCGCCCTGCCCCGAGCTTCGCGCAACCGCACCCGGACACACCACGTCCATCGCTGCGCGAGAGCCTGCTGAAAAAACCGCTGAGCAGCATCATCCGCAAGTAACACCAATACCCTGCGGGGCTCAGGCGCCCGCCGGGTCCCAGCGTTGCCAGCTCTCGTCCAGCTGATTGCGAAACCAAGTCATTTGCCGTTTGGCATATTGCCGTGTTGCGGCCGATGATGTTTCGATCACCTCCGCCTTGCTCATCGTGCCAGACAAAAATGCGGCAATCTGCGGCACGCCGATGGCCTTCATCGCCGGCATTTCCGGCTTCAGGTCGAGCGACAGAAGAGCCTCGACTTCCTCGACCGCACCACTCTTCAGCATGCCAGCGAAGCGCCGGTCGATCCGCTGCCGCAGCAATGCCCGCTCCGGCAGCACGACAATTTTCATGGCGCGTTCGAGATCAATGGCCACAGGCCCCTGGCGCGCTTGGAAAACCCGGATGGACTGGCTGGTCGCCTCGAATATTTCCAGCGCACGTGCGATGCGCTGCCCATCGCCCGGTCGCAGAATTGCAGCGGTTTCCGGATCCCTCTCCGTTAATATCGCATGGAGAGCCTCCGGCCCCTCTGTCAGCAGGCGGCGGCGCACATCGTCGCGTATCGTTTCAGGTACCGGCGGCATATCTGACAGTCCACCGGTGAGCGCCTTGAAATAAAGCCCGGTTCCGCCGACGAAAACAGGAATTTTCCCCGCGCTACGAACAGCTTGCAACACCTCCACGGCATCGCGAAACCATTCACCGGTCGAATAGTGCTGCGATACCGGAACATGCCCATAGAGATGATGCACAACGCCTTGCATGTCGGTTTCGAACGGACGTGCGGTGAGCACGTGCAAGGTGTCGTAGACCTGCATGCTGTCGGCATTCACAACCACACCATTATGCTGTTTCGCCAGCGCAACGGCGAGAGCGGACTTGCCGCTGGCAGTCGGCCCGGTTATCAGGATTGCATCCTGTCCAATCTCAAGGTTTTTCATCATGGCCTTCGTTGCCACGCTTGTTGCCAATCCGTCAAATCCCGTTCTGACCACAGCGCTCGCCGAAGAGGCCGCAGCCGCCGTTGATGCATCCGGCCTCTACTGGCTGGCCGATGGCGTTGCCTGCGATATCGCACTGAAGGACGGCGCCAATCCGGACTGGCAGGAAGCGCTGCTGCGTGGCGTGGTCGGCGACGCTCCCATTGATGTCATCGTCCAGAACGCCGAGACGCGCCGCAAGAAATTGCTGATCGCCGACATGGATTCCACCATGATCGGCCAGGAATGCATAGACGAACTTGCAGCAGAGGCCGGCCTGAAGGACAAGGTCGCAGCGATCACCGCTCGGGCGATGAACGGCGAGATTGCCTTCAAGCCTGCTCTGATCGAGCGCGTCGCCCTGCTCAAGGGCCTGCCGCTCACCGTCGTCGGCGATGTCATTGAAAAGCGCATCACACTGACCCCCGGCGGTCTTGAACTGGTGGCGACCATGAAAGCCAAGGGCTACTACACCGCCCTGGTCTCCGGCGGCTTTACTGTCTTTACCGGCCCGATTGCCGCAACGCTTGGCTTTAACGAAAATCGCGCCAACATCCTGATGGAAAAAGACGGACACCTTACCGGTGCCGTCGCAGAGCCGATCCTCGGCAAGCAGGCCAAGGTGGATGCGCTGGTCGACATCACCGCTAAGCTCGGCATTTCCACAGCTGACGCTCTTGCCGTCGGTGATGGCGCCAACGATCTCGGCATGCTGCATCTGGCTGGCGCGGGCGTTGCCCTGCATGCCAAGCCGGTCGTTTCTTCCCAGGTCAAGATCCGCATCGACCACAGCGATCTGACAGCCCTCCTCTATATCCAGGGTTATCGCAAGACGGATTTCATTCGATGATTATCCTGGAAACAGATCGCCTACGCATCCGCAACTGGCTGGAAAGCGACCGTCCCCTGTTTGCCGAAATCAATGCCGCCCCGAAGGTGATGGAATTCTTTCCACGCCAGCGCCCGCGGGAAGAATCCGATGCTCTGATGGACGAAGCGCGGCAGCGGATCAGCGAGACCGGACTGGGCTTTTTCGCACTGGCACTGAAGGACACCGATGAGCCGATCGGCTTTCTCGGTTTGGCCCGCACTGACCTCGCCCCCTTCCTGCCACAGGGCACGGTCGAGATCGGCTGGCGGCTGGCCGTGCGTTTCTGGCGCCAGGGCTTTGTCACCGAAGCCGGAAGAGCGATACTCCGGCATGGCTTCGATGAACACGGCCTTGCCGAAATCGTCTCCTTTGCGGTGAAGAACAATGCGCGCTCGACGGCGGTGATGACACGCATCGGCCTGCACCGCGATCCCGCCCGCGATTTCGAGCATCCGCGCGTGCCCGATACCGCACCGCATCTCAAACAGCACGTGGTCTACGCGCTGAGCCGTGAGCAGTGGCTGACACAATAAAGGCGGACCTTTCGGCCCGCCTCCAAATTCATCATCCCTTGCGGGGGACGGCCTACTCCATCCGCACCGTGACAAACCGCAGTTCACCGGTCTTGTTGGCGATCATCAGCAGGGCATTGCGCCGGCCATCCGCCTTCAGTTCCTCGACCCTTGACGATACATCCTCCGGTGTCTTCATCGCTTCCTGGCCGATCTCGACGATCACGTCACCGGATGCGATGCGCCGTTCGGCGGCGGCCGATTGCGGCTGAACCTCGGCGATGACGACGCCTTCGACGTCCTCGGAAATTCCGTAGGTCTTGCGGCTATCGGCATCGAGTACGGCAAGTTTCATGCCGAGAACCACGTCCGACGCGGGAAGTTCGGCCGCAGGCGGTTCGCTCTGATCCGTGCTTTCCCCGGTCTCCGAAGGTTTGGCCGCTTCGGCTTCGGCCAGGTTCTCGCCGTCTTCCAGGCGGCCGAGCGTCACCTTGACCGTCATCTCCTTGCCATCGCGCACGATCACCACATCGACAGCCTTGCCGACCGGGCTTTCGGCGACGACACGCGGCAGATCACGCATCTCGACGACATCGCGGCCATCGAACTTCAGGATCACGTCGCCCGTCTTGATCGCACCACCATCGACCGGGCCGCCCTTGATGATCCCGGCGACGAGTGCACCCTTTGGCGTGTCCATCTTCAGGCTTTCGGCGATATCGCCTGTCACCGGCTGAATGCGCACACCAAGCCACCCGCGATGGGTCTCGCCAAACTCCCTGAGTTGGGAAATGACGTTGCTGGCAAGTTCCGTCGGAACCGAGAAGCCGATGCCGATCGAGCCGCCGGTGGGCGAAATGATCGCTGTATTGATGCCGATGACCTCACCCTTCATGTTGAAGAGCGGACCGCCGGAATTCCCCTTGTTGATCGCCGCATCTGTCTGGATGAAATTGTCGTAAGGGCCGGCATTGATGTTGCGGCCGCGCGCCGAAATGATGCCGACCGTCACTGTACCGCCAAGACCGAACGGATTACCGATCGCCATCACCCAGTCGCCAATCCGCATTTGCCGGGAATCACCGATCGGCACGGCCGTCAGAGGCTTCTTCGGCTCGACCTTCAAGACAGCAAGGTCGGTCTTGGTATCGGTTCCGATCAGCTTGGCCTTGAGTTTGGAGCCATTGGCGAAATTGATTTCGATATCGTCGGCGCCCTCGATCACGTGATTGTTGGTGACGATGATGCCCGATGGGTCGATGACGAAGCCGGAACCAAGAGAATCGACGGTGCGCTGCCGGCCACCGCCCTCGCCGCTCTGCCCCTTGAAGAACTCGTCGAAGAAATCCTGGAATGGAGACCCTTCCGGCACCTGCGGCATCGGCGCCTCGTCATCGTTCTTCACCTTCTGCGAAGTCGAGATATTGACGACCGCATCAAGCAGGCCCGCTGCAAGATCGGCAACGGATTCCGGGCCCTGCTGCGTCGCTGCCGGCGCCTTGGTCTGAGCATGCGCCACGGACAGGACCGGTACGGAATTCATCAGCAGAGCAGCGCTTGCAGCGAGCGTCACGGACCGGAAGAAGGAAGCGCGGATGGACAAGCCCATGGGGTCCTCTCGATTTGGGAAGGCGAGCCGCTGCAAAACGGCCGTCAAAAAATGTTCGTCATGCGGACGGTCACCGCTGCGAGGTTGGCTTTTCGTCAACCTCTATGCCGTGCAAGTTGGCGCAGAATCTGTTCGAAGATAAGGCGGATTTGGGACGCGTCCAGTCATCTTTTCGTTAGCGTTTCAATGCTAAGCCCCAAGCCGTCAATTCATCAGTTCGTGACCATGTGCCTTCAACGCTGCGACAGCCTTGTCGAGATCGGAACCGATGATGAAAATGTAATCGGTGCTGAAGGTGGAATTGGCGAAGATGCCAACGCCGGCTTCTGAAAGCGGGTTCAGCACGGAAGCAAGAATGCCCGGGACATCGAAGGTGAAGTGTTGTTCGATGCGGAAGCAGCGCCAGCCGCCGGATGACTGAACATTGGAAGGAATGCGCGCTGCCCGGCAAACAAGCGTCATCTCCTCACGTGAACTTGAGACGGCCCAGAAACCGGCTCCCGGCAGCCAATCCGGCAGCGGCGTTCCGATGTTAAGCCTTGTGATCGCATACTCTGCGTCCACCAATCGAATGAGCAATTTCTGTGTCATGTCTTATCCTCGCACCATCCAGACAAGTGCGACGCCGATAACGACGGATACGAGCCCGAACAGCCGCAACTGTTGCTCTGGTATATGGGGCAAACGCTTTGCCATTTCCACCAAAACCAAAGGGGCCAGTGCGTACACTAGCCCCTCGATGATCAGGAAAAAAGCAATTCCCGTCAGAAAGTCACTCATTTCGCAGATCAGTTTCCTGCAGCGGGCTGAGTGGCAGATGGAGCGGATGCACCATCTGAACTATTGAAATAACGGAAGAATTCCGAGTCCGGGGACAGAACCAGCGTCGTATCAGGGCTGCCAATTGCCTGATCGTAAGCCGTCATCGACCGATAGAACTCGAAGAACTTCGGATCACGGGCGAAGGCATCGGCAAACACCGAGGTCCGTTCGGCTTCGCCTTCACCGCGCAGGATTTCCGAATCACGCTGCGCTTCGGCAACGAACTCGACAACCTGACGGTCAGCAACGGCGCGACGGGTCTGGCCCTTTTCGTTACCACGGGCGCGGATCAGTTCGGCTTCCGCCAGACGTTCCGCCTTCATCCGCTCGAAGGTCTGCTGCGAGACTTCCTGCGTCAGATCCGTGCGCTGGATGCGAACATCCTCGATATTGAGGCCGAGCGATTCGGCATCACTCTTCAGATCGGCCCGAACTTCACGCATCATCGATGCACGCTCTTCGGAAAGTGCCGATTCAAAGCCACGCAGACCGTAGACCCGGCGCAACGAAGCGTCGAGACGGGTGCGAAGGCGCGATTCGGCCGATGCACGATCACCGGACACGGTTTCGCGGAAGCGGCGGGCATCGGCGATCTTGTAGATCACGAAGGCATCGACTTCATAGAACTTGCCGCCGGAGACCTGAACGCGGATGTTGTCGAGGTCGAAGCGCAGGGCCTGCTTTTCGACATACTGAACGCGGTCGGCATCCATGAAGGCGAACGGCAGCTTGAAGTAAAGACCGGGTTCGGTCTTGACGTCCTTGATCTGACCGAAACGCACGACGATTGCCTGCTGACGCTGGTTGACGATGAACACGGACGAATAGACGGCCATCAGCACGAGTGCCAAGCCAATGAGGATATAAGGAAGACGATTGGTCATTACTGAGCCCCTCCCGACTGCGCGGGCTTGACGATTTCATTGAGCGGCAGATAGGGCAACACGCCCTGGCCGTTCTTCTCGTCGAGAATGACCTTCTTGGACTTGCCGAGAACGCTCTGCATTGTTTCGAGATAGAGCCGCTTGCGCGTTACATCGGGAGCCTTGGCATAGGCGTCGTAGACCGAGATGAAGCGCTGCGCCTCACCCTGTGCTTCCTTGACGACACGGTCCTTGTAGGCTGCCGCTTCTTCACGCAACTGGGCTGCCTGACCGCGGGCCTTACCGAGCACCTGGTTAGCATACTGGTTGGCTTCTTCGACGAACCGGTCTTCGTCCTGTTCGGCGCGCTGCACTTCGTCGAACGCATCGGCCACTTCGCGCGGCGGTGCTGCGTCTTCGATGGCGACCGTGTTGACGGAAACGCCAGCGCCGTAGGTGTCCATCGTCGCCTGGATCGTCGTCTTGACGTCGGCTGCGATTGCCTGACGGTTATCGCGGAAAATGTCCTGTGCCGGACGGCGGCCGACGACCTCGCGCATGGCGCTTTCGGCAACCTGCTGCAACGTATCGGACGGATCCTCGACGTTGAAAAGATAGGCCTTCGGATCGGTCACGGAAAACAGGACGGAGAACTGAACGTTGACGATATTCTGGTCGCCGGTCAGCATCAGGCCCGAACCTGACTGGTCGCCAGCACCTGAACGGCTGCCGATATTCTGCTGCTGCTCGGTGATCTTGACCATTTCGACCGTTTCAAGCGGCCAGAAATGATAGTGCAGGCCCGGCATGGAAATCTCTTCCTTGGGCTTGCCGAACCGCATTTCGACGCCACGCTCGTCCGGCTGGACCGTATAGATCGAATTCATCAGCACGAAGCCGACGATCAGCAGGCCGATGATAGCGACGACACCGCCGTTAAAACCACCCGGAACCACGCCCTTCAGCTGGTCCTGTCCCCGGCGAAAAATTTCCTCGAGATCCGGAGGGCCACCATTGCCACGGCCACCGCCGCCGCCACGCGGCCGGTTCGGCCCCTGGCCCCAAGGGCCCTTGTTTCCACCGCCGCCGCTGCCGCCGCCCCAAGGACCACCGCCGCCGCCGTTCTGATTGCTCCAGGGCATTCATACCTCTTCTATAGAAAAATTCCGAGATCAATGCCCCGCGGACATGCCGCGGGCCATGACGTAAATCCGTTATAGGTATGTCCAGAACGGCTTTCAACGCAACGCATCCAACTTCACCGTAAATCCGGCAAAATAGTTAGCAATGCTCAGCTTTTCCGCCGCCAGGTGGAGAAATGCATGGCGTGGCTATCCTTCTCGCCCTGCGGCAAGGGTTCATCGACGATCTTTTCGAAAACAGAGGGGTCGATCGCGGGAAACCGGGTATCGCCCTCGACCTCGGCGGCGACCGTGGTCACATGCAGGAGATCGGCGCGATCAATCGCTTGACGGTAAATCTCCCCGCCGCCGATCACGCAGACCTCATCGATGCCAAGATCGACTGCCAGCCGGCGCGCTTCACCAAGCGCCGCCTCAAGCGATTGAACGACGACAGCCCCCGCGGCCGCGAAATGCGCGTCCCGGCTGATGACGATATTGGGGCGCCCAGGAAGCGGCCGTCCGATCGAGGCCCACGTCTTTCGCCCCATGATCACCGGCTTTCCAAGTGTCAGAGCCTTGAAACGCTTGAGGTCGCTGGGCAGATGCCACGGCAACCCACCGTCCCTGCCGATCACGCCATTGGCGGACACTGCGACAACAATGCTAACTTTCGGCTCAGTCATGAAATCCATCCGGCTTGACGTCAACGGCACGGGCGCGCGCAAGCGCCGGCCGTCCTACCATCGACTGAATATATTGATCGACCACCGCACTGTCCGGCAGTAACTTGCGCATCCAGGTCAGCGCGCTGACCAGCAACAGATCAACGGCGCTCGCGTTGTTGCCCAGTAGAAAAGGCTGCTTCGTCAGTGTCTCGATGACATGCAGGCACATGCCCTCGTAAACCTTCAAAAGCGGCGGATGACCGGCGGCAACACCGGAGAGAAACGCGCTGCCCGACGGCTCTATCACGCCCGCATAATAGGCAAGCCAGGACAGATAGGCACCGCGCTCCGGATGGCCGGGCGCGCGGCCGAGTTCCGACTGCGGGTAGAGTTCAGTCAGATACTGGACGACCGCCGTCGATTCGGTGATCAGCGCGCCGTTATAAAGAAGCGCCGGAACCTGTTTGTGCGGATGCGGATTGTTCTCGTCCGGCCCGCCCGAACCATCCCAGCGGCGAATGGAGACATAGCGGATCTCGTAGTCCGCCCCCAGTTCCTCAAGCAGCCAGATGATGCGCGATGAACGCGACCGGGGCGCATGGATCAACGTCAGCATGGGGTCCTCCTCGACCGTTCAACCTCAAGTCATCCTGTGCCGTGACAGTGTCATCATTGCGGTTACACCGCAACCGGTGCCTTGATATGTGAATCCGGTTCGTAGCCGACCAGCTCAAAGTCTTCAAAACGAAAGGAAAACAGGTCCTTCACATCCGGATTGATGACCATCTTCGGCAATGCCTTCGGCGTCCGCGACAGCTGTTCGCGAACCTGGTCGAAATGGTTGTGATAGATATGCGTGTCGCCGAACGTATGGACGAAATCGCCCGGCTGGAGATCGCAGACCTGCGCCACCATCAAGGTCAGAAGCGCATAGGAAGCGATATTGAAGGGTACACCGAGGAACACGTCGCCCGAGCGCTGGTAGAGCTGGCAGGACAGCTTGCCGTCGGACACATAGAACTGGAACAGGCAATGGCACGGCGGCAGCGCCATTTCTTCGATCAGCGCCGGGTTCCAGGCCGAGACGATATGGCGGCGCGAATTCGGGTTTTTCTTCAGGCCTTCGACGAGGGCAACGATCTGATCGAGATGCCGGCCGTCATGGGTTGGCCAGGAGCGCCACTGGTAACCGTAGACCGGTCCGAGATCGCCGTTCGCATCGGCCCATTCATCCCAGATGTGGACGCCGTTTTGCTTGAGATAGGCGATATTGGTATCGCCCTTCAGGAACCACAGCAGCTCATGGATAATCGACTTGAGATGCAGCTTCTTGGTCGTCAGGACTGGAAAACCGTCAGCCAGATTGAAACGCATCTGATGGCCAAAGATGGAGCGCGTGCCTGTGCCCGTGCGGTCGCCGCGGTCCGAGCCGGTCTCCATCACGTGACGCAAGAGGTCGAGATACTGTTTCATAGGGTCCGCCGCCGATTCGTTTTGCGGTAAAATAGGCGCAAGGCGGCGGCGAACCAATCGGTAAATCCCGGGTTTCCCCAGGCACGGCTCATCAAAAAGCGCGAACGATCAAAGCGTCGCGAGCTTGCCGAGGTGTTTTGCCACCAGGTAGTAGAAGGTCACACGCGACTTCGAACGATCCCCGGCCATCGTCTTGGCCACGGCATCAACAGCTGCGTCGGCGTCCGGACCGGTAACGCCAAGTTTCTTGCCGCACCATTTTTCCTTGACCCGGTCGAGTTCAGTCGGATCGGAAGCAGAAACAAGCGAGGAATCCTTGTTGCGCAATGCGATACCCAGATGCTTGACGATCTTGTTCACGGCGGCTTCGTCGGCGGCGCTGTCGTATTTTTTCACATCTGCGAGATAATCCGTCATGGTGTCTCCTCACACGGTTTGGCTTCAGGCCGCGTCCTTTTCTTGATTAAAGGGACGCTACACGAGTTTTTTCACGCTTGGCGAGCATGTCAAGGATCATCTGGCCCCGATGCGTGCAAAGGCCGATTGTATTTTCGAAAAGGCCCTTTTCTTGGCGCAGTTTAAGACCTATATGACAGTTGCCGTCTTCGGGCGGCTATGGCGATAAACAGGCGATGAAATAAACCTATTGGACCCGGGGGCGTTATACGACAAAGCAAGTTCGCTTAGTCGACGGTTGACTGCTCAATGTGCGTCGTGGTCGTACACCCACTCCCCTGCAATAGCTCGGCCTTAGCCAATCAATCCTCTCTGATCTCTTGGACTGCTTGCGTAGCAAGCTCACAAATATAAGCATCCGCCACTAGGCGGATACCGCTTCATTAGAGACACTGACCGGCATGGCTACTTCTAGGCCGATCAGTTTCTCTAATGCAATTTCTGATGAAACAATGTGACGGCCATAAGCCGTCTCCATTTCGGCCATTAGCCGCATCGGCTTTAGCTTTGACAGCCCGCCCCCAGACACCAATCATCGACTGTTGCTGTCGTCCTCATCCAATTCGTGGGGGGTTACCTTGCCTGCAGGATCGATGAATCGTACGCCCGCGCCTCGGTCTTCGGTCGCATCGATGAACTCGACCCCTCTTTTTTCCAGGGCGACAATCACCTTTTTCACAGTGTCGACTGTGACGTTCTCACCGTCTTCAATGCGCATGAGTGTCTGCCGCGAAATCTTCGCAGCTGTCGCCAATTGGCTCTGCTTCCAACCGACTAAAAGTCGAGCAGCGCGGAAAATTTCCTTTGAATATGCGAACGCCATAAGGCGAGAAATGCGCGTTCCCAAAAAATGTCAACATATGGCACTTTGAGTCTAACATAGTTGACATTATGTAATATTTAATATCCATAGAGTATCAGCCACCGCGCAACGCGCGCCTTTCGATAGAATCACGGGAGATTTCCATGCCAAGCTCAGAGGCTGATCCAGCGTTTTCCACACCAAAGGAATTGATTGAAACCTACCGGCGTCTGGCGGACGACCTTGAACGATATGCCTCATTAGGCCCGGGATCAGTCCAATCAGACACATCTATTTCCGCTTGGGTCCTGGCAAAAAGGACTGTGCCGGTTCTGATGGGAACGATGGCTGGGCATCCCAACATTAAGACAGGCAACGTCGGTTTCACGACCGAAGTCGTTTATGTGGACGAAAACCTGCACCTAGCTCGTACCGTAAACAGATGGTACCGGCTCGGTCGCCCTCTCGTCGGAGGGCCATCTCAGTGAAATCCGATCCTGACCAGGAATTACTCGATGAAGCGATCCAACACCTTATGGACGCAACATCTAATCTCCGGGCTGTAATTTCCCGGACCCCGGCGCAGCTCAGCCGTCGGTCCGCCCCAACCGCACTCGCAGCGAGCCCGCGTAAGTTTTTAGCGTTCTGCGCCTTTGTGAAACTGATGAGACGGCAGAAGGAATTTTTCGCCGAAGCGACATCGGTCCTCGTCATCACCGTGCCGCCTAATTGGCCCATCGACGATTTCGATTACGTGGCCGATGTATGCTTGAAGTCGGGTGACCGTGGCCATTCTAAGCTGAAAACCTTTTGTCACCCTCCTCGGACGAAACGAGGAGCGTGGGACTTCAACCCAAGTAGTTATCTCGACGCTCAGAAAGTCATTGTCTTTCTCCCGAGAGGTGCAGAACTTCATTCCGAATTTGAGATCAGTGCCGATGCGATTACCGATCTCGAAATCCTTGGTAATCGGCATCTGGACAGTTTAACCCGGCAACTTGATACCGGTCGGCTTTCGGAGGACGAAAAGGAACGTCTCAGGCAACAAGACCCGGCATTCATCAATTCCATTTTCCGAAAAGGCCGATCAGCCGCTGCTGCGCTGGGCAAGCTTTCGCGCCTTCTGGCCAAACCGGTAAAGGGCCAACGATTGGTCCCGCTGGCGTCGTACGGTGAAGCCGGTCAATGGGGCGAGAAGTTCAAGCGCGATATTGGGTTATGGCGAGCGGGTAAGTTGGATTGGTCTGATCTCGATAGGGGTATCCTTTTGTATGGCCCGCCGGGAACAGGTAAGACATCTTTTGCGGCATCACTCGCCTCTGAATGTGGTGCCCATTTGGTGGCGTCGTCGCTTTCCAAATGGCAAAGTCACGGCCACCTGGGTGACCTCCTTAAGGCAATGAGGCAGGATTTCGCCGAGGCTCGCGACAGAGCCCCTTCAATATTGCTGATAGACGAAATCGACAGTGTCGGGGATCGCCGTTCGTTCTCTGGCGATAACAAAAACTATTGCGTTGAGGTCGTGAACGGCCTTCTAGAAGCCTTGGACGGCGTGGCCGGTCGCGAGGGCGTCGTCGTTGTCGCATCGACGAATTTTCCTGAAGCCCTTGACCCAGCTCTCCTGAGGTCAGGGCGGTTGGAAACTCACGTCGAAATGAGGCGACCAGGTACACTTGAGCGTGCGCAAATCCTTCAGTTTTACCTGCCCGCGCTCGATGCCCCCAGGGAACTCTTTGAGGTCGCCCGGCAACTAAACGGTCAAACAGGAGCCGATCTGGAGCGCCTGGTTCGTAAAGCAAATCAGCGGGCGCGCACTGAGAACCGAAAGCTGATGATCGAGGACATCTGGGCTGTTGTACCAAGACAGCCATCGCTCAGCGACGAAGACCGGTGGCGCATTTGCATTCACGAAGCCGCACATGCGGTGGTGACCGAACTCTCTAATCTAGGAAGCGTGACCTCTGTCGAGGTGTTCGATGACACGCATGACTTTGTTGAAGCACACGATGCACTCGGTCGGACTTCGTCAGATTGCCCGATCCCTGCTCTGAGGACCGAGCAGTGGTTCCGTTGGGACATTGCAATCAGTTTAGCCGGGATGGCCGGTGAAGAGATTGTCTTTGCAAATCGCTCCACCACGGCTGGTGGCTCGCGGGGAAGCGACATTACAACTGCGACAGATGCCGCAGCTCTCATGGTTGCTCGGTTTGGGCTCGGGAAGCGGCTCTCGGTATTCCCTGACGATGTCGACCGTCCCGTTTATAAGGTTTTCGAAGGCTCACCCAAACTCCGAGCGGACGTCGACTTCGTCCTGGCTATCGAATATTCGCGCGCAAAGAGGCTGCTGGAGGCAAATCTCCACGCGTTGATCGCTGTCGCCCAAGCGCTTAAAAAGGAAGGACGCCTGGAAGGGGGACGTCTGAAAACCCTTTTAGCCGGTCTTTCCGCTCCCGACAGCTCAAAGGAACGTCTGGAAATTACCGGCTGACCCACTGCGATTAGTCGCGGACCTGTCGATGTCGATTGGATTTTCCGCCGAACCCCTTCCCTAGTCACCTTTTTACTTTGAGGCGAAACCATGAAGGCTTGGATCGTCAGCGATATGCATGTCAACAATTCCGAACTTGCTCGACACGACATCGAAATTCCCGAGGCAGATATTTGCATCTGCGCGGGAGATGTTTCCGGCATCGTAGAAATGTCGATGCAATTTGTTCTTCGTAACATCAGCCCCCGAATGCCGGTCGTAATGGTTCTGGGTAACCACGAGTTTTACGGCGCGACGATCCATGCAGGTCTTCAAACCGCAAAACGGATGACTAGGCGTACTAACGTCACTGTACTTGAGAATGAGACTCTCGTGCTCGGCAAAACGAGGATAATTGGCGCGACCCTCTGGACCGATTTTGAAATCGAGCACGGCGTCCAGAACGAGCTGCCACTTCCAGAACGGAAGTCATACGCGATCAACGTCTGCAAGCGTTACATGATGGACTTTCACGCCATTTTTCGTTCGGATTGGCCGGAAACGGGGATGCCTGGCCTTCTCACTGCCAAGGAGCTTATTGCGCGACATATGGAAAGCCGTGACTTCGTCACCAGCGAGCTGGAAGTTCAATTCGATGGCAGCACCGTGGTTCTGTCACATCACGCGCCACTGCCCCGATCTCTCCATCCTGCCTTCAAAGGCCATCCAAGTAATGCCGCGTTTGCTTCCGACCTGTCCACGCTCATCGCTCAAGCCAAGCCCGATCTGTGGGTGCACGGCCACGTCCATCACTTTCGCGATTATCGCGAAAGGACAACTCGCGTCATCTGCAATCCGAGAGGGTATGAGCGTGAACGCGATCAAACCGGCTTTGTGTCTGGCTTAGTCGTCGACATCTGATTTTTGGAAACCGGCGACGTACTAGCGTAAAGATATTCCCGGAGAACCAAGGCGATTTCTCGGGCGTCGTCCATCGTCATGCGCGAGAAGCCGTACTCAACAGGTCCGACGGCTTTTAGAATTTGCATCGCGGCGGATTCGACGCTGCCTGCCACAACCTGCGTCCACTCCTGCTTTGTGGCAATACGTTCACTCATCTTGGTCGATATCATCACCCACGCTCGTAACAGGATCGAAGCGATCTCTAACGGCGTCAAGGCAGGTCGTGAGTTCGATGACGGCGGAAACGCAGTAGCCAGGGATTGTGCCGCGTTGATTTTAAATAACCTCGAACGCTGACGAAAACACGGTGTCTAGTAAACGAGAAAGCGCCGCCGCCCCGCCTTGCCGCCCCTGCGCATAGGAAATAAATGCCACCGACATTCTTTCTTGCGGAGGTTACGTGCGAACCATTTCTGACATTCCGGCGGTGGGCCGGGCAATCGGTGATCTTCGGGAAGCGGGTACGACTGTCGGATTTGTCCCAACGATGGGCTACCTTCACGCTGGGCATGTTGAGGTATTGAAGCGCGCGGGAGAGGAAAACGATTGTGTGGTCGCCTCGATCTTTGTAAATCCCTTGCAGTTCGGTCCCACCGAGGACCTTGGCCAATACCCACGTGATCTGAAGCGGGATACATCCCTCCTGGAAAAGGAAGGCGCGGACATACTTTTCGCACCGTCCGTAGAGGAAATGTATCCACGACCAATGAAAGCTGTGGTCGATGTCCCGGAAATCAGCAAGCAACTGATCGGTGAGGATCGTCCGGGGCATTTCGCCGGTGTGGCAACTGTCGTTTGCAAGCTCTTGAATATTGTACAGCCAAACGCCGCCTACTTCGGCGAAAAAGACTACCAGCAGCTCGTTGTCATTCGACGGATAGTCGATGATTTGGCTATTCCGACCGCGATTTGTTCGGTACCTACAGTTCGCGACGGTGACGGGCTGGCGCTTTCCTCGCGCAATGTCTTCTTGAACGCTGCCGAGAGAGAAGCAGCTCTGGTTATTCCAAAGGCGCTCGACGAAGCGGCACGTCTTATTGCCACTGGCACGACTCACCCCTATGTGGTTGAAAATACCCTGCGACACTTCATCAATAGGCGGCCGCTTGCCACGCCAGAAATGATCGCTGTTCGGGACGCGACTACCCTGCGCAAGGTGGAAACGATAACTTCGCCGGTCGTCGTCTCGTGTTCGTTCGAGTTGGTGCGACGCGGCTCCTCGACAACCGCGTCGTTTAAACGAAACGACAGCTATCAGGAGCCTGGTGCGAAACCGAACTGTGTCAGTGTTTCAGCTGGGCAAGGTTTGACAGCGCTCGCCTCGGAGCCGAGTGCTTCGGTGCCCTGGACCTCTGTTCCCTTTACTCCGTCGCAGATGTAGCCCCCGTTGTCCGGTAACGCACAAATCGCATCGCTTCCCCGTAGCATTCGCAGGGAGCCAGTGATGTAATTCAAGCAACCTGGAAAATCCTTCGCCAGCGCTCTCGGAGCATCGACGAGCGTCGTGTTGATCAATCTATCAGCGCAGATAAACAAGGAGTCCGCACCGCGCTCAAGCTTGAGAGAGGTGTCTGGAATCCTTTTCCCGATGTCAGCGAGACTTCCGCCCGGGCACCCAAGTTTTGACTGCAGATCAATCTTAAGCGCAGACGCACCACCAGTCCCGTGAACGACCCACGTGATCAGCGCGCTGACTCCGAACCCGACCGTTTCGGTAAAAACGATAGTGCAGAAAAATAGAAGCGCTCCAAATATTTTTAATCTCATATCGCTGGCGCTACCATGTAGACGATACGAGCGCCCTCAACCGGGATTTCGAGCCTCAGCCAGCCGCTGACATCACTTATCCGGCACACGACGCCGCCATCACCGTCCTGCACGAACCCCCGCTTTTGTTCGGAGAGCGCAGTGACACAGTTGGCGATGAGAGCGGCATTCTCCTTCAATCGGCCGATGACAATGTTCGCTGCCCGGTTGAGATCAACGAGGCTGCCCTCGACCGCCGAAACCTGGAGGAAGTTGTCGAACCGACCTTGCAAGACATCTATCAACGCTGACGGGTTGGTGGCGCTCCCAAGGAGTTCAGTCGATGTAGGTTGCGCCGCCTGAGGCCCCTGCAGGCTTTCCACGACAATGTCGCACCAATTCAGGTCCTTGATCTCGGTAGACCAGCACGCAGCCGCGTTTTTTACCCATGCGCCATCAGCAGGTGGATCATCAGGATTGAGGTTGCAGGTGCATTTCTCACGGGTCGGGTTTTCCGCCCTTAACTCGCCCGGCGGACCCGTAAGGAGCACAATCGATAGCACAAGGCAAAGTAACCGCATGTCATCCCCCGCAACCCGAGGGCAATCCTACAATGAACGCGAGCAAGCGCAACGGGCTAGGCCGGAATACGTCCTTTTTCGAAGCAAAAAACGGTGGGACTTGGCCGCCATTTTCATCCCTCCGGGTGCTCGGACTACAGGCTTACAGAGGACATCGCTTATGCGAAGTTCGTTGGCGATCTCGCAAATATGAGATGCGGTTGCACCTCCCCCGACAACCAACTGGCTTTCGCGTGGATTGATGCCTTCCTTGACCGTCATATCTTCGATCAATCCGACCATGACGTTGTTGCTCGTCGTATAGATCGAATAGGCGGCATCCTCGATGGAGAGACCAAGCTCCGAAGCCAGCGGTGCAAGCGACGCCTCGGCAGCGGCACGGTCGAGCTTCATTTTCCCGCCCAGGAAGTTATACGGGTCAAGTATGCCCAAAACCAGATTGGCGTCCGTGACCGTGGGTTTAGTTCCCCCTCGCCCATAGCAGGCTGGACCAGGTTACGGCTCAGAAAGCGGCATCAAAGGCCTCGAAGCCTTTATGCGGGTGAAATTCGTCAGCGAGGCGCAGGTGTAATTCCCGCGAGAAGTTAGTCGACTTCCGGCAACCGGCGTAAGTAGCTGGTTGCCGTTTCTCCCTGTCTTTAAACTTATCCGGTACCGCTAAGAAGCGCGACTTTGCGCAGGAAACCGGCGGCTCCAGGCAGATCGACGTAACTTGAAGCGAGACGCTACTTACCCTTCTGGTAGTAATATTCGTCCATTGCCATGTCTTCATCGTACTGAGAACGTTTTATGTCTTCAATTGTTTGCTTTGTATCTGCAACGCATTCAGGACAACAAACTTCCTCCATCCCGAAATTCTCGACAGTGACGCGCCCTTCATCTATCGCCCAGTCGAAGGCATTTGAAATATCGATCAGATCATGTTCGAAATTCTCTGCTCCACATGTTGGACAATCAACAATCGCCTCTTTTCGGTGACAAAAACAGCATTGTTGCTCGGATACAATGAAGGTGACTTCGCTGCACTCAGGACATATCCAAACAGTTTCGTTTTCAAGAGTGGCGACATGTTGCTGCGCGCGTTCAAGAAGTTCCTTCCGCGCATTTACCAGTTGGATCACATTATTATGCTGGTTCTCGTCAATGAACTCGGACGTCTCTAGCTCCAACTGACTTCGGTAGAAGAAAATCATGAAGCTAAATATTTCTGCGAATTTCAGTTCGATATGTTCGTGAGAATGATCAAATTCGAAATGCGTGAGTTGGCTTCTGAGGTCATAAGCCTTTTCGATTTTTATTTTGTCACTATCAGTAATGGTAATGTTGCCAATCGCGGGGTTACGAAGTCTTGTGATTGCCACTCTTAGCGAAACGGTTTTGTCTGATTTGTCTATCGATTCATATATGAAGACAGGGTGGACCCTCCTCAACCGCTCTTTAAATGCAAGCTCCATCGCCTGAACTACATGCAGGATAGCAAACTTCCATTGGCTGGTTTCCGCTGTGTCCTGCTGTGCATATGAGACAGCTTCTCTGAAATAAGAAATGCTGTTCTTGAGGAGGTCCAGGCGATGAGTTTTCGTCACTATGTGCATCCTCGCCGCGTCTGAGCACGGAATTACTGCTGAAAATACAGCGCGCTAGAATAGTCCGACCATGAAGCGCTTTTGGCCGGTCGAACGTGCGGTACCTGTCGAACTGATTTGACTGGCCGGACCGAGCGAACGGATTTCACAGGCGCAATTTTCCGTACGGGTTTCGCAGGGCCTCCAGCGGAATCTGGCGAGAAAAGCGCTGGCTTGTTCTTCCTGTCCATCAGCCAACCGTTCGAGAACCACCCAAGTAATCTACCCTTGAACGAGTAGACTTTATCGTCAGCAATGTAGCCCACAGGTTTCCCATTCCAAAGATACAAGTGCTCGCCGTCCGGGCAGTAACACGTGGCGGCTCCGTTGCGATCAAAAAATTCCATCTCTCCCCCAATCGGCACTTCAACCGACTTGTCGTGCTACGAAGAAGATACACATTTTTGAGTCGAGAACGCTAGTGGATGGCAACTTTGCCGGGCACAAATTTTATTCTACGTCCGGCAAAGCGAGGAGGCATGCACGTCGAAAGAAACGTGGAAGACTTTAAATAACGCCTCTCAGACACAACAAACGCCTGTAATGAAGTGGCTCTTCCTTTTTA
Organism: Rhizobium sp. Root1204; assembly: GCF_001424965.1. Taxonomy (NCBI): domain Bacteria; kingdom Pseudomonadati; phylum Pseudomonadota; class Alphaproteobacteria; order Hyphomicrobiales; family Rhizobiaceae; genus Rhizobium; species Rhizobium sp. Root1204. The sequence continues at coordinate 3,946 of NZ_LMCZ01000041.1, read as the reverse complement.
TGGAGCGAGCATTGTCAAAAAAGCGAAAAAACCAACCGACAAAAAAGCGTATTGAGCATCTCTATGGGACTACCGTGGGAAACATCGACTCGCTGATCATTCGGGTGAATCCCGCTACTGGCTCCGTCGAGTTTGGCCATCCGATGTCGAATGTCTATTCCGAGATGAGCTATGAGCGAGCCAAAGGCCCTAAGGTACTCACTCGCATTCCGCAAACCGCCCGCAGCGTCAGCTTCGAAGCAGAGTTTGCTCTCGAAACGCACTACGATTTAGTCTTCGGCGTCGACACAAACACGCGAACTGTCAACGGGAGAAACGTCTCCGTAACGGGCGTCATCTCTTACAAAAAGGCAACCCCGCCTCCGGGGAAAGATATTTTTTGGAAGCCGGATGTCGCTTTCGCCTGGGAGTTTATCGATCTCAGGACTGATCAGAAGGAAAATTTTGGCTGGCTTTCAGCGTTCGAGGAACTCATCCGTCGCGGGGTTATTCGTGACAATCATCGGGTCGGGCTGATCGTTGATTCCGATCTTGGCAACATTCCGGCATACAATGCACGTACCAAGCCAGTTTTTGCGGATACGAGCCTGCCGCAGGGAGTCCAACTTATCTATGCGAGTGCAGACGCGGGAAGCGAGAACTTCGCGAATCGAGTGCTCCAAGCAGCGGACAAGGCTTCCAACCAGGTCCTGGACATGATTGCGCATGGGGAGGTCAAATTCAATGAATGCGACAAGCCAAGTGAGTGGTACGAAGGACGCCGCATCGTTTACATCGACGTGGAAGAAGGAGAGGCCATCCCGTACTGACCTCCCCCGCGAAGAAGGCTATAATCCTAGTTCGACTTTCGCCAGCGGTGCCACGATGCGTGTTCCTCGTTTATTTGGACAGAGTTGGATTCGCTGTTTGTCGGATGATACAGCGAATGCTGCGGGGGTATTAGCGTGACCAAGATATTCTTCGATGAAAGCGGCCAAACCGGCGCGCATCTCTTTGACCAAGACCAGCGCTATTTCACATTAGGGAGCACCGACATTCCAGAGCTGGAAGCGGCTGGGATCATCAAAGACTGCTTCCCCCGAGTGAACGGGCCTGAACTGAAGTCCAGATCGCTGTTCAGACGCAAGAGCGGCCGCCAGGCATTCATGGCATTTGCCGAAATAGTCGGGCACCGATCTTCCAATTTTTGCGGCGCGAAAATCGACAAGCGGTTTTCGATAGTTTGCAAAATGGTGGATAACCTTGTCGAGCCGATGTTCGAAGACATGGGCCACGACTTTTACGCTGACGATTACGCCGCCCGCTTCGCCAACATGGCGTACTATGCTTTCTCGAATATCTTGGACGAACAAACGGCAACAGCCCTCTTGGCGTCGTATAATACATTCGCCCGAGCACCAAGCGTACAGACACTGGCACCCCTTCAGTCAGAGTTGAAAGCCGCACTGGCGTTTGCTCCCAGGGGTTCCGAGAACTTTTTGAGCTTGATGGCGACCGGCGCGCAAAACTTCGAGCGGTTTCAAACCCTGGCCAAATTCCGGGACACAAACGACCTTCATGTAACGGCCGCCATTCGCTGCATGGGATTTTGGCAGACCCGTCATCCGGGCTCGTTCGATGTCATACACGACGAGAGTACGCACTTTTTCAAACGGTCTCGTATGTGGGAAATGATGACGAATCCGCATACAGAGCCAACTACACTACAAGTCGGCGACAAAATACTCAGCCTTCCCATAAGTGTTCATTCCACGACAGCATCTAAAAGCCATGAGTGCGCCTCCCTCCAACTTTGCGACCTTATTGCGGGCTTTATCAATTTCGTTTCGAGTTCTGTTGCTCAGGATGACCTCGCTTTCGCGAGAAGAGCCCTCGAAAGCGGAATGGACCAGTTATCGATCATTCCAGTCGAGCCTGGCTACGACTTTGTGGACGGCCCTCCAAAGGCGGCAACGGGGCCGGATGTGATTGATCGGCTAATCGAAGCAGTTCACCCTAACCGCTCGCGAGACCGGTGACGCTGATGAAGCGAAAACATGGTGTCTCGCTCAAAGACTGAGATAATCGAACCGCTTCTTCCAGCGTTCGTTTAACTTTAAACTTGAATGAACCAGCGACTACATCTGATTCAAGGACGCAACGTGGGTTCGGTAGACAAAGGCAATAAACTCGAAGACGCATTCTACGAATACCTTCTTTATCAAAAGAAGCTTGGCCACCTCTTGTTCGGCGTTTATCCTCCCGAAAACTGCAAAGTTTTCAAAAAGAAATCATACTATTGCAAGGAACGTGAGGCAGACGTCGAGTTTGACGTTGTAATAGAGCTATATGCTCAAGGCCGCAGAGAACCCCATCTTCACGTAATATTCGAGTGCAAGAACCATAGCGGCAACGTGTCTGAGACACACGTAAACGATTTTTCCTCGAAGATCGGTCGGATGTTTCCACATGCAGTGAAAGGGATACTCGTCGTCTCTTCCCGCCTACAATCTGGGGCGGACAAAGTCGCTAGAAACAGAAAGATGTGAACCGCACCGGGTTTGCCGGAGGCCATTTCGTTTAAGTTATGCGGCCATGGCTGGCTCGTCCAGCATGGCGTAGTATCGCTCTTCGGCTTCGGCTGGNTGAACCGCACCGGGTTTGCCGGAGGCCATTTCGTTTAAGTTATGCGGCCATGGCTGGCTCGTCCAGCATGGCGTAGTATCGCTCTTCGGCTTCGGCTGGCGGTATGTTTCCGATGGGCTCCAGGAGGCGTCGGTGGTTGAACCAATCGACCCATTCCAAAGTGGCGAATTCCACCGCTTCGAAGTTCCTCCATGGCCCGCGCCGGTGGATGACCTCGGCCTTGTAGAGACCGTTGATGGTTTCTGCGAGGGCGTTATCGTAACTGTCGCCGACGCTTCCGACAGAAGGCTCGATGCCAGCTTCTGCCAACCGCTCGGAGTAGCGAATAGACACATATTGGACGCCGCGATCCGAGTGATGCACAAGGCCGCCACCATGAACGGGACGCCGATCATGAAGTGCCTGCTCAAGGGCATCGAGGACGAAGCTTGCATGTGCTGTCCTGCTCGCCCGCCAGCCAACGATGCGACGAGCGAAGACGTCGATCACGAAGGCCACGTAGACGAAACCCTGCCAGGTGGCGACATAGGTAAAGTCAGAAACCCACAGCCTGTTGGGTGCAGGGGCTTTGAACTGGCGGTTAACCCGGTCAAGCGGGCTCGGAGCCGACTTGTCCGAGAATGTCGTGCGGATCGGCTTTCCTCGAATGATCCCCTGCAGGCTCATCGATCTCATAAGCCGGGCAACAGTGCAGCGGGCGACGTCAAAGCCTTCACGCTTCAACTGCCGCCAGACCTTGCGAACGCCATAGACACGAAAGTTCTGCTCGAAGACACGGCGTATCTCGATCTTCAGGCTGACATCGCTGCGGGCGCGGATCGACAGGCGATCCACATCCAGGCGCTTGGCGACATTCTCGTGATAGGTTGACGGGGCAATCGGCAATAGTTTGCAGATCGGCTCGACCCCGAACACGCCACGATGTTCGTCGATGAACGAGATCATCGTCTGAAGGGGCGGTCGAGCTCCGCCTGGGCGAAATATGCAGACGCCTTGCGCAATATCTCGTTGGCTTGACGAAGCTCGCGGTTCTCACGCTCCAGAGCCTTCATCTTCTCGGCCATGTCGCTCGGCAGGCCTGCTCGTTTGCCGGTGTCGACCTCGGTCTTCTTCACCCATTCATGCAGCGTGGCTGGCGAGCAGCCGATCTTGGCCGCAATAGATGAAACGGCAGCCCACCGCGACGGGTGTTCTGCTTCGTGATCCAGCACCATACGAATGGCACGTTGACGGACTTCAGGTGAAAACTTGTTCGTTGTCTTGCTCATGATAGCTCCACTTTCTCAGAAGTTGGAGCCTCCGGCAAACCCGGCGCGGTTCA